>DATHCH010000108.1:0-24957 GCA_035319625.1 Thermodesulfobacteriota bacterium | reverse complement strand
CATGGATTCCCTGTTCTGTACATTTCATTAAATATTTGAAACAGTTTTTTTGCAGTCTCTTTATCTGTATACCGCTTGTAATTTAACCCCAATAATTCTTCTTTGGGGTACCCATATATTCGGCACATGGCGTCATTGAAGAAGGTAAAGTTGCCGGCAAGGTCTTCTTCGTAATAGCCATCCTCGATGCTTTCAATAATGGTTCGGTATCTCTCCTCGCTTTGTCGTAGCGTCTTCTCTGATTTCCTCTGTTGGGTGACATCGCGAGAAATGCTCCGGAATCCAATGGGTTTCCCCTCCGAATTCTTAATAAGGGAAATCGAAATTTCATAAGTTGCCGTCGTTCCGTCTTTGCTGATAAGCTCATGATCCGTGATGTCTATTGGTTCCCCTGTTTTGTAGACTTCTGTGTAGAACTTCTTGATTCTTTTTGCATTCTCTTCACTTGTATAGTGCCGGTAATCCATCCCGATCAGTTCTTCTTTGGTATATCCGAGATGTTTGCAGGTCATATTATTGACAAAGGTAAAATTTCCACGAAGATCAATCTCAGAATAACCTTCCTGAATGCTTTCAAGAATCCTCCGATATCTCTCCTCGCTCTGACGCAATACCTCTTCTGCGCGCTTCCGCTCGGTGACGTCCAACATTGTCGCTAAGACCGCAGGCCTCACCTGGTAGATGGTTCGGGAGCTAAAAATCTCAACGTTTCTTATTTCCTGACTTTTTGTAACAATTCTAAACTCATAATGGGTGAATTCTTCTTCGCCTCTTATCTTTTTGCCAATGCTTTCCTCCACAGTTGGCCAATCTTCCGGCAAGGCCAGTTGTTTTGGTCCCAGTCTATCGACTATTTCCTCAGGTTTATAACCGTGTATTTCCGCCCCCCGTGGATTGACATATTTGAATAGACCATCCTGTACCAAGTAGACGCCAACGATTGAATTTTCGACCAGATTTCTGAACTTGTTCTCGGATTCGCGGAGCGCCTCTTCGATTTTTCTCCGTTCGGTGACGTCGCGGGCAATCCCTTGAACTGAATGTGGTTTGCCGTCACGGTAAATAATAGAACCCTGGTTTTCCACATAGACAATCCCACCGTCCTTGCGCCTCAATCTATATTCAGTTATTTTTTCTTGAAAACCGACCTGTATCATGTCATTCATGTCTTGCAGGGCTTTAGAGAGGTCTCTTTCGTCTAACACAGATGCGATATTCAGGGAGCTGATTTCCATCCTGTCATACCCTAACAGCGCAAGAGCTGCCTGGTTGGCATCGATGAATTTCCCCTCAAAATCTAAGACGTATACGCAGTCGAGCGACCGGTCATAAAGCGCTTTGTATCGCTCCTCGCTCTCAAGCAGTGCTTGTTCTGTCCGCTTGCGCTCGGTGATGTCCCGCGCGATGACGTGAAATCCAACACGCTTTTCCCTTTCTATCACAAGGGAGGCATTTTGCCCGAACCAAAGGAGATCTCCGGATTTGTTGAAAAACGGAAATTCCACATAGGTCGTTGCCTGTCTTTCACGGAACTGACTGACTAAAATCTTTGATACCCTGTCTCGGTGTTCAGGAAGGATGAGGTCCAGGTAATTGAGTCGCTGAAGTTCCTCAAGAGAGTAACCCGTAGTCTTCAGTGCCGCGGGATTGGCGTAAGTAAAATTACCATTTGCATCAGTTGTATAGACAATATCTACGGCGTTTTGTATGACTTGCCTATACCTCTTTTCGGACTCTCTAATCGCTTCCTCGGCTCGCTTCTGCTCAGTGACATCAGACATGATGTGAACGGCTCCAGCGAGACGACCGACTTCATCCAGAAGTGGATCCACTGCAATGCTAAACCATCGGCCATTTATGAGTAGAATATCGGTCTCCCTGCTATGGGTCTTCCACAAACGTTCGACAGGGCACTCTTCGGTAGGCATTGGGGCACCGTGCAGGATTTCCAAATGGGTTCGGTTAATGATCTCACTGAAAGGTTTCCCAAGAAGGTCTGTCATGGCTTTATTACATTTCAGAATTCTCCCTTGTCCGTCCAGCAGACAAACGACGTCGCTAATCCCATCGAAAGTCGTCCGCCATTGTTGGGCTGCATTAAGCAATTGCTCCTCTGCCCGCTTGCGCTCGGTGATGTCTCGGACGTATTCAATGACTCCTCTCATTTTTTTAGTTGATGTTTCGATAAAAGGAAAGCTATACAGATCAAGCCATCCAACAATTTTTCCACCAGGTCCCACTTTTGGGACGACCTCATGAGCAGCTTTTCCAGTGAGAACCGTTTGATGGGTAGGGCATATATTACATCGTTCGCTCCGGCCGTGGTAGGCTTCATAACATTTCTTTCCCACTAGCGGCATGGCGTGGGAGTACCAGCGTTCCATGGTCTGGTTGACCCGAATGATGTTCATGTCCTTATCCAGGATACTGATCCCGTCTTGAATACTCGCAAAGATATCGCTCAGAAAATGTTCGGCCTCTCGCAGTGGCTCGTCAGTCTGTCTGGACGGAAAGGACTTGGTGATAGCTAAGTTTTCGAAGGATCGAATCCTTCCACGATTCACTAAGCGAGTATTTAGTATCTTTCTCTCGGGGCTTCGGGTTGACGTATGTTTTCCTCTATGTAGCTCGGAAAGGGCGCTGTTCTGTTTTTTTGCCATGATGATATAGCCCAATACGGGTATGGATTTTCCTAAGGATTAGCAAAAAAGCAACTTTTGTTCCAAGATGCTCCAAATTTTCATGAAGCTGCCAGGTTATCTTATAACCTATTGTTTTTGATAATGTATTCTATGATATAGGAAGATGGGCGCGTGGGTAAGCAAAAAGGAGGTGAACTGAACAAGCAGGACAAATTGTAAGGAATTTAGCCAGAAAATGACATTTTTGTAAAAGAGAGTAAGAAACGGGACACGCTGCTTTTTCTTGAGTTTGGTAACGACTTATACTGGATAATAAATGACCGAAAAATAGCCTGTCCCGCAATTTAGGGGGCGATTCTTCCCGCTTCGATTTCCCTCAGAACAAGTTCCTTTGCCCTCGCCAAATGCATTCGGACAAGCCTTTCTGGCAGTCTTGGATTCTTCTTCTTCATCGCTTCCAACATCTGACGATGGTATTGGTTGGTGTGGCTCGCTCCATTCTCGGTGCGGAGCAGAGCGGCCCGATAACGATAGAAGTAATCGCGGAAGTTATCAATCATCTCCGCCAGTTTTCTGCTCCTGCAGGATTTATAGAGGAGATCGTAGAAATCGTTGTGAAGCTGGAGGGCCTTATCATCGTCTCCGCTCTCTAAGGCATCTTCCGATTCCTTCAATTTTCTCTCCAGGATGGAGATTTTATCCGGAGCCATATGAACAGTGGCCAAATAAGCAGCATAACTTTCGAGGGCACTCCGAATCCCAAAGATTTCCTCCACGTCCTCCTTGGTGAATTCCCTCACCGCAAAACCCCCTTTGGGAAGTCGGGTGGCTAATTCATCCCTCTCCAGTTTGTGGAAAGCCTCCCTGACAGGGGTACGGCTAATCCCCACCTGATCGGCCAGTTGTTCCTCAATGAGACGCTGCCCGCCCTTCAATTTTCCGTGAAGAATAGATTTCTTAAGCGATTGATAGACCTCTTCCCGTAGGGATCTCTTTTTGCTGGTCTTAAGACCGCCTAAACCGACTTCCATAACGTCCTCCTTTTTCACTTAAACCTTTGTATACTGTATCCAGAACCACGTCTCTTCATAAGCTAAGGGTTTTGGCTTGTCAAGGGTTTTTGGGGAGGTTTCCAGAAAAACCTGGAACGCGCTGATGACACCGCTTATCAAAACTTTCCTTTCTCTTCCGGCAGCGGTGAGCAAGGAAGATGAAGATCGCGACGAGAAAGAAGAAGACAGAGATCAAGATGAAACTCCAATGGTAGGAGCCCGTTAAATCCTTGGCCTTTCCAACCAGATAGGGCGCAATAAATAAGCCGGTGCCTGAACAGGTGGAAATGACTCCGAATCCGAACCCAACATTTTCCGTCTTTAACATTTCTGGAGGAAGGGAATAAGTAGGGGCGGGAATCATTGCAGAGAAAATTCCCATGAGGATGACGAGGAGTAGAAACGAAGAACTGAAATTGAAGAACAAGGCCAAACCAGCCAGTGCAACGGCTCCTGTTCCAATGAACCATTCCTGATGTTTAAGCCGGTCTACCAGATGTCCGATTGGGGTGCTAAGGAAGAGAGAGCCCAAAAGAGGAATGCCGATGAGGAGACCGCTCGCTTCAATGATATAGCCCTTTTGCAGAAAGAGGTCAGGTGCGAAGGTGGCAAAAGAGGTGAAGGCAGCATTGTACCAGAGCCAGGAAAGGCCCACCCACCAGATGGACCATCCCGTCTCTATTATCGACGTATAAATGCTGAGCGGTCTATCTTCCCTTGCCACTGGCGATGAGGGCAATCGGTAAAGGCTTAAGAAGAGAATGAACGTGATAAACAGAAACAGCCCAGTCAACAAAATAGGAACATGCCATCCCCATAGGCTTCCCATTTCTCCAAAGAGCCCAAAGCAGATAACCGAGCCAAGGGGAACGCCGGTATTGTAAATGCCCATGGCAAGGCCCAATTCCTTGTGGCGAAACCATTGAGAGAGCAGTTTGGGAAGGAAAACGGAGAGGGTGAAGCCACCGATCCCAGCGATGATTCTTCCTATCCATAGGATGTGCAGATTCATTCCTAATCCCACCAGCAAGGTTCCGCCGATCATTAATAAGAAACAGCCTCCTCCTAAAGATCTCATCCCATACCGGTCTGAAACAAATCCACCTAAAAGTGAGACGAAGATGCCTGGGAGGGAAAAGAGGCTCATCACGAGGCCGGATTGTGCGTAAGTGAAATGGAGATCAGAGGTGATTAATGGGAGAAGGGGAGGGATGGATTGGAAGATGAACGTAAAGGCGAGGATCGATAGGTAGACAATGATTAGGATGACCCATCGATAGCTATAGACCGGTTCAGTATTCTCCAAGGCATCCTCGTTTTGACTTAAATACGGCTCCCTCGAACAAAAAGGAGGTATCCCCTCTTTGGAAAAGAGGGGTTAGGGGAGATTTTCAGAAGAATATGTCTCATCAATTATGACTCCTTAGTCAGTTATCCTAATTGAGTAACAACTGCATGGCCTTGCTTGCATATATGTTGCCTTATGATATAACCGGCCAAATCCAGCACCTTCTTAGATCGGTCTATGATAGCCGTGTCGCTGGTAGCAATCATTCCGGGGAACCCAATCAGAATCTTCTCAGGAACCTTCACTGCCGCAGCATCTCCTGGAAGGTTCGCTTGATTCAATCGGTCCCTGATCTCCTCGGCCAATTTACCGCTCATGCTGATCGGTGCATCGAAAAGAAACAGGGTTTTACGGGGTTTCCATTTCTTTAAGACGGTGAGAACTAATTGGATGGCTGTCTCTGTTACTTTCGATTTCGTAAAACTTCCGGAGAGGCCGGAGATATCTCTGATAAACCCGTCATCTGCAAGAACCAGAGGACGGCCGGAGAGGGCAGCTTCAATGGTAATCAAGACATTGTGACCATCGATGCCCAGGTCTCTGTCTCGAATTTCTTTGATGGAAGTTCTCTTTTTTCGCCTCGCTTGGGAGTCCGTATTTGAAAAAACTCCCCGATGGAGAAGATGCCGCTCATTGAAAGTTAGTCCGTATCGATTCCCAACGAGCTCCAGTGTCACCTTTCTCGGATAACCCCGGTTCAGAAGATAACGAAAGTCTTGTGCTGCCTCTTGGAGATGTCCAAATTTCGAAGGCCTGAGAGCAACCGATTCGTTTCGCGCAGAATTCATGAGAGACATTATACCCTAAAATTCTGTAAAGAAAATCTGGAAATTGCGACATAGTATTAGTTAGCCTTCGTGCCACACCTCCACTTCCCTCTCCCTTGACGGGAGAGCCTGCCTACCGGTAGGCAGTAGAGAGGGATGGCCTGCCTGCCGGCAGGCAGGGGTGAGGGTGGAACCAATAAAAGGAAAAACTCAGAAAAACATTGATTGACAACGGAAAGGAGATGTGTGTACAAATAAAGAAGAAGCTGTGAATAATAAACGAGCGAGGAGGAATTCCTATGGCGGAAGATGAAATTAAGGTTTATTCGACACCGACGTGACCCTATTGCAAAATGGCGAAAGAGTTTCTTTCGCAAAAGGGCTACAAATTTACGGAATACGATGTGACCAAAGACCGGGCTGCATTAGATGAAATGGTAAAAATTTCAGGGGCACGAAGCGTTCCGGTCATCGCAGCATGCAACGAGGTAATGGTGGGGTTTGAACGGAATCGCCTCGAACAGATGCTCAGCTGCATGAAACAGAGAAGCGAAGTGTAAAGCTGTGGTGATGGAATAGTGGGGAAATTCATTTTAAATAGGTTTTACGTTTGACCCATTCTTCCATCATTCCAATATTCCATTATTCCAATATTATTTTCCCAGGCGTTGCCTTAGAAACTGTCCTGTATAGGATTGCGGCGAGGCCATAATCTTTTTTAGATCACCCTCCGCCACGATCCTTCCTCCTTCTTCCCCTCCCTCTGGTCCCAAATCAATGACGTAATCGGCGCATCGAATCATGTCTAAGTTGTGTTCAATCACGATGATCGAATGGCCCTGGGATAGAAGTTTCTCAAAGGTCATCAAGAGGAGTTCGACATCGGCCATGTGAAGACCTGTGGTGGGCTCGTCAAAGATGAAGAGATTCTTCCCCTCATGGCTTTGACCGATATGCTGAGCCAGTTTCAGCCGCTGGGATTCTCCCCCGCTCAGCGTATTGGTGGATTGGCCAAGGGTGAGATAGCCTAAGCCCACGTCTTTTAGGGTTTGAAGTTTTTGCACGATTCGGTGATGGTTTTGGAAGAAGGTGATTGCCTCGTCAACGGTCATATTTAACACTTCGGAAATATTTCTATCTCGATAGTTCACTTTGAGAATTTCGGGTCGGAATCTCTTCCCTTCGCACGTTTCACAGGTGATGATGACATCCTCTAAGAATTGCATGTCCAGAACTTGAAACCCTGCACCCTGGCAGGTTTCGCATCGGCCCCCTTCTGTGTTGAAAGAGAAATGGCGGGGTTTGAATCCATATCTTTTGGCCTCCCGGGTCTGGGCAAAAAGATCCCGAATCTCACTAAATACCTTGACATAGGTGGCTGAGTTTGAGCGAAGACTTTTCCCGATGGGCGATTGATCGACCAGGATGAGATCATCGATCTGTTCGAGGCCTTGGATGGAATCGAAGGCTCCCTTTTCAAAGCCTGAATTCCCATTGCCCTTCGCTCCCGCATAAAGGATGTTGTGGACCAGGGTGGTCTTTCCCGCTCCGGAGACGCCTGTAATACAGACCGTCACGCCCAACGGAATTCTGACATCGATTCCTTTAAGATTATGCTCCTTCGCATTGCGGATGAGAATCCAACCTTGCGGTTTTCTAAGAGACCTGGTTTGAGCGGAGGGTGTTCCGTTCCTCAAGTAACGAGCGGTTATGGAATCCTGATTTTGCAGAAGAGATTCCAGTCCTCCTTGAAAGACCACAGAGCCTCCCCATCTTCCGGCGCCGGGGCCGAGGTCAATCACTTCATCGGCTGCGCGTATCACATCCGGATCGTGTTCTACTACGACGGCCGTGTTTCCACCTTCTCGTAGTTTCCGGAGAGACCGGAGGAGACGATGGGTATCCCTTGCGTGCAGGCCAATGCTCGGCTCATCCAAGACATAAAGAGTCTCGGTCAAGGCGGAACCGAGCGACCTCGCCAATGTGATCCGTTGATATTCGCCGCTCGAGAGAGTCCTGGTCTGACGGGAGAGGGTGAGGTACCCCAATCCGACATCCACCATGAATCCGATTCGGTCGTTAATCTCTTTAAGGAGGCGCTCTCCGACTTTTTTTTGAAAGTCTTTGATCGACAAATTCTTGAAGAACATCTGGACGTCGGAAATAGGCATGTCAGAAAGCTCGGCAATATTCTTTCCAGCCAGGAGCACATAGAGCGCTTCTTCTTTTAACCGTGTATTGTGACACGTGGGGCAGGGAGTATAGGCCCGGTATTTACTCAAAAAAACCCGGTAGTGAACTTTGTACCGCTTTCCCTCCATCCATTCAAAGAATCCCTTTAGACCGATAAACTCTCCTTTTCCGTTGATCAAAATCTCTTTCTGTTGAGGGAGAAGTTCTTCAAAAGGTTTTTGGGTTGGGATCTTGTGCCTCCGGCAGGCCTCCCACAAATATTCGTACAGATCTTCGTAAGCCGGCGTGTTCCAGGGAGCAAAGGGTTTTTCTTTCAGGGCCTTTTTCGGATCCGGGATCACCTTCTGCCAATCTATTCCAATGATCCTGCCAAAACCCTGGCACACACGGCAGGCCCCGAGAGGGCTGTTAAAGGAGAAGAGAAGGGGTTCGGGCTCCGAAAAGTTTCGTCCGCAGCGATTACAGGAGAAGCTCCGATTGAATGCGGTCCTTTCCCCGTTCTCCGCGATCACTTCAATTTTACCATTCCCTATTTGAAACCCTCTCTGGATGGTTTCAGATAGCCTTGATCTTTCCTTATCTTCAGAGACAAGCCGATCAATGAGAAGAGAAAGTGTATTCTTTTCCTTCACCCTCTCCCCTGGCGGGAGAGGGGAGGGTGAGGGGGAAAACCTTTGTTGAAATTCTGAATCAGAGAGGCTTGTGAGATCAATAATTTGCCCTTTTTCCCAGATCCGGTAATATCCATTTTTGACGAGGTCTTTTACCTTAAGCTCCCTTTCCTGGCCGTCACCCAGAGAAACCGGGCTGAGGATGAAGATCTTCACTCCTTTAAGTTGACTCAATATCTGTTCGACAACACTCTCTACAGTATCTCCTGAGACTTTGATATGACACTGTGGGCAGAAGACTTCACCGATCTTGGCGAAGAGGAGCCTGAGATAGTCATAAATCTCAGAGGCTGTCCCAACAGTGGATCGGGCATTCTTGACAGAGTTTTTCTGTTCAATTGCAATGGCAGGAGGGATTCCATGGATGGCCTCTACATCAGGCCGGTCCATCTTCTCTAAAAATTGCCGGGCATAGGTAGAGAGAGATTCGATGTAACGTCTCTGGCCCTCCGCGAAGAGAGTGTCAAAAGCAAGAGTTGATTTCCCCGACCCGGAGACGCCTGTGATGACCGTGATCTTTCCCCTTGGAATTTTGCAATTGATATTCTTGAGATTGTGAGACCTGGCTCCAATAATTTCGATAAACTTTTCCATCGAATTATTACTCAATAATTACGTAGACCCTGCCTCCTTTTACAAAAGGGAGGAATTCCCCCTCTTTGGTAAAGAGGGGGTTAGGGGAGATTTTCAGAAGAATATTTCTACTCTGTTACGACACCTTAGTAATTATAATACATAAGTCCATCATTTCTTCATACTCACTTTTTGAAAGCAAAGAATCCCTTTAGCATCTATTTCATAAGGCTATTTATCAGGGATAAGTGAGCGGGAAATGAGGAAGCCTTGAAACTCAGGCAAGATTTGATTTTTCACTTTGAGCCCATAAATTTGCCAAAATTCCAATAATATACGAAGTACGTCTTTTGTGCTATTATATGAAAAATACGAAATAGAATTGATTAATTAATAGACACCATGCGTACAAAGTGGTAATAAATAGACTTAGGAGGGCCGATTGGGAACAAATCGGAACCTCGTCTAATAATTGTTCGATGCAGGAGAATGGAATGCGGAAACTTTCGATTGACCTTTTGAAGGCTGAGGCCAAAGCTTTCGCGGGAAAGGAATCAAGGCACAAAGAAAAATCACTCTATGGTGTGACAGACGGCAAAGCAGTCGGCACTTATCTGGAACATAAGTTCCAAGAAGTGCTCCAGGGAAAGTACGAGTACACCCGAGGTTCCTCGGCGAAAGGGATTGACTTTCCAAAATTGGGAGTTGACATCAAAGTAACAAGCACGTGGCAGCCGCAATCGTCTTGCCCTTTCAAGTCAGCTCACCAGAAGGTATATGGCCTCGGTTATTCTTTACTGGTATTCGTTTATGACAAGAAGGACGACCGAAATACCCGAACTGCCACCTTGGACATCAAACATGTTATCTTTATTGAAAGCAGTCAGACCGGAGATTTTCAGACTACAACAGGAATCCTTAAGATTCTGGACAATAAGGGCAACGTGGATGACCTCGTCGCATTCATGACGGAGCGATTCCTGCCGGTAGACGATATTCAGGCTCAAAAATTGGCAGAAGAAATCCTCAGGACTCGACCGCCAGTTGGTTATTTAACCATTTCAAATGCGCTTTAGTGGCGACTTCAGTATGCTCGGGTGATTGAGGAGGCAGGTAAAGTCGATGGCGTTCAGCGTATCGTGTGATGATAGCAAAGAGCAAGATTGAATACGGGGATTTCCAGACCCCACAAGGTTTGGCGGATTCGATTGTCGCATTCCTCCACAACGCGGGCATTTCCCCATCTGTTATTGTCGAACCGACCTGCGGGCTTGGAAGTTTTGTCTTGGCTGCGATCCAGGGTTTTCCCCACGTCCGCCAAGTGTTCGCATACGACATCAAATCGGATTACGTCTCTGCCTTACGCAATGCGCTTCGCGATGCGAATGGGGTTCGTTACCAAGTGATCCAACAGGACTTCTTCACCTTCAACTGGAAGGAGTTCTTCGCCGCGTTTCGGAGGGAAATCCTTGTCCTCGGAAATCCCCCGTGGGTAACCAACGCCGCCCTCGGGGCGCTGGGAAGCAGTAATCTTCCTAAGAAAACGAACTTTCAAAAGCAATCAGGTTTTGCGGCCAAGACGGGCAAGGCCAACTTCGACATTTCAGAATGGATGTTGATCAAAATCCTCGAATCCCTTGATGGTCAACTAGGTTGTGTTGCGATGCTCTGCAAGACAGCCACTGCACGGAAAGTGTTGCGGCATGGCTGGGTTAACCGCTTCAACATCGGGCGGGCAACCCTCCATCTTATCGACGCATCTGCCCACTTCGGGGTTTCAGTTGATGCTTGTTTGTTTGTCGTCCACACGGGCGTCCCTGACCTTTCTCCCACGGCGGGAGTTTACACGGATCTGACCTTCGACCACAAATTAACCACGTTCGGTCTTATAGGTAAGGAACTCGTCGCAGACGTGGATGAGTACAGCCGTTTGAGAGACCTAGACGGACTTTCCTATTATACATGGCGATCCGGTGTGAAGCATGACGCGGCTTCTGTTATGGAGTTCAAAAAGGAGGGTACCACTTTTGTTAACGGGGCTGGGGAACGCGTTGAAATCGAGCCGACCTACCTGTATCCTTTGTTGAAGTCATCCGACCTTGCCAATGGCAGGCTCACGCCACAACGTTATGTCCTTGTCACTCAGCGTCGGCCTGGCGACGACACAAAGGATATTTCAAGGACCGCTCTAAAGACTTGGTCTTATTTACAGCGCCGTGCAGATGTTCTGGATCGGCGCCAGAGTATCATCTATCAGAGGCGGTCAAGATTCTCGGTATTCGGCGTTGGAGACTATACATTCTCCCCATGTAAGGTCGCAGTCTCTGGACTTTACAAGAACTGCCGGTTCGAGGTCCTCGGTAGGTATCAAAACAAGCCGATGGTCTTGGACGATACATGCTATTTTATCCCCTGCAGTTCTGAGCAAGAAGCATTCTTCGTATCCCTCCTGCTGAATTCGGATCTTGCCCAGCGGTTTCTTCATGCGCTCGTGTTCTATGATTCAAAGAGACCTGTTACGATCGGCGTGCTTAATCGAATTGACCTGAAACGAGTCGCGGAGAGACTTGGTTTGGAAAGCGATGCACGCAAATATTTCCGCGATGCTGCGTTTTTCGAGGGAGGTCAAGGTCTTCTTGTCTTTGAAAAACAAGAGAAGTATCGGACAAAACGCTCCAGCCGACGCACAAAAACCGCGCGCAGCTAAGCTTTATCGTTGCCGGCACGCGAATCATCGCGTGCAAGGAGCGATCCATCAATACCTGATTGGAGGTCGTTGGAGCCTTCCGCTCAAGTCCCCGTTAAGAGCTGAAAATGAATCTCTCAAAACCCATTTTTACAAGTCCATTATTCTGGACCATTAATTGCCCTAACTTTAGAAAATGACCGATGGATCAGGAAAGGACGGAAAAATGAACTTCCTGCTTCAACCTAAAAAATACACAGGCCTCATGGTCGATGAAAAATCGAAAGCCATTATGACCAAGACAATCCAATTCTTCGAAACCATGGGGAAGGCCAGGCTCCTGGAGGATTTCAATAAAAAGGTTTGGTACAAGGAGTTTGTCGATTTTATCAAGAAGGAACGAATCTTCTCCAAGTTGCTTACGCCCAAGGCCTATGGTGACGGTGATTCGGATTGCCGTTGGGATACGGCCCGCAACAACGCGTACAGCGAACTCCTGGCCTTCTATGGCCTGGGTTACTGGTATTGCTTCCAGGTGAGCATCCTCGGCTTGGGGCCCATCTGGATGAGTAAGAATGAGAAGGCCAAGCAGAAAGCGGCCAAGCTTCTCAGGGAAGGGGCGATCTTTGCTTTGGGCCTCTCCGAACGAGCACACGGTGCCGACATCTACAATACGGATACGACACTCACACCAAAAGGAGACGGCACTTGGGTTGCCAATGGAGAGAAATACTATATCGGAAATGGGAACGAGGCTGAGATGGTTTCGACCATGGGTAAAATAAAAGACGGCACAGAGGACTATGCCTTTTTCGTCACCAATTACCGGCATAAAGCCTACGAGTTAAAAAAGAACGTCATTTCCCACCAGCAGTATGTGTCCAACTTCGCCCTCCATGATTACCCCATCAGGGAAGAAGACCTCCTCTCGCGGGGTTCGGAGGCTTGGGATGCCGCTCTTAATACGGTCAATATTGGGAAATTCAATATCGGCCCGGCTTCCATCGGGGTGGTTGAGCATTGTTTTTACGAGGCCATCACCCATGCCTCCAACCGTATCCTCTATGGCCGTCGCGTTACCGATATGCCCCATGTGAGAAAAAATTTTATGGACGCCTGGCTCCGCCTGGTAGGGATGAAGCTCTACCAGCGCCGGGCCACGGATTATTTCCGGAATGCCGATGAAAAGGACCGGCGTTATCTCCTTTACAATCCCACGAGCAAGATGAAGGTCACCCTTCAGGCCGAAGAAGTTATCAATCTGCTATGGGATGTCATTGCCGCCAAGGGTTTTGAGAAGGACACCTACTTCTCCACGGGCGTCAGCGAAATTCGAGGTCCGTCCAAGCTTGAGGGCACTGTGCACGTCAACATTCAGCTTATCCGCAAGTTCATGAAGAATTATTTTTTCAATCCTGTCGATTATCCCCGGGTGCGCCCCGACCTTTCGACCAAAGACGATTTGTTCCTGTTCAGCCAGGGACCGGCCAAAGGCCTGGGTAATGTCCGGTTTCACGACTATCAATCCACTTTCGATTCGTATAAAGATCTGCCGAACGTGGCTGTCTTCATCAAGCAGATTGGACTCTTCAAGGAGTTACTGACCAAGGCTTATCCGGATCAGAAGCAGGATATGGATCCCTCCTTCTCATTACCCCTTGGGGAGATGTTCTCCATCGTGGTCTATGGGCAGTTGATTCTTGAACAGTCCGGCATTGAAAATCTGGATAAGGATATTATTAACCAGATATTCGATTTCATGGTTAGGGACTTCGCCTCATTTGCCCTGCAGATCTACGGCATGAATACGACCAAAGCGGATCAAAGGGACTTTTGCCGGGAGATTATGCTGATCAGGACCGTGGGGGATGATGAGCAGGTTAACCGTGTCTGGGAGAAATATGTATTTCCTCTTAACGGTGAATATCAGATGAATGATTGAAAGACCCATAAGGAGTCGTCCGACATTGAGACTGTAAAAGAAGAATCTCGTGCGACGCCGGTAAAACGAGGGTGGATATGGCAATGATGAGAAGAATTAAATCAAGGGGAGTGCTTACTGGAAGACTAAGTCACGGAGGTGACCTGCTGGACGAAATCACTGACATTTGCCGGAGGGAAAATGTTCAGCTTGGGTGGTTCGAGGCACTGGGTGCGGTGAAGAAGGCTCGTCTTGCATTCTACAATCAGGAAACGCATGATTATGAACTCTTCGTGCTTGATCAGCCGCTCGAGATCACGAAGCTTGTCGGTAATGTTTCTCTCAAGGACGGTGATCCGTTTGTGCATGCACACATGACACTAGCGGATAAAGCAGGAAATACCTATGGGGGGCATCTCGCATCGGGAACAATTATTTTTGCATGTGAGTTCATGCTGGAAATCTTTGAAGGGCCGGCGTTAAGAAGGGAATTTGATGAGGTGACTGGATTGTCTCTTTGGACAATGCAGGATGAGAAGGGTTGAGGGCGAAAGGAAATTCGTTCTGGTAATGTCGGAAGTCTGCATTTCCTATAACATTTGACGGAAACGAAGTACGGACACGTACGATGGCGTTAGCGATTGAAGCAGAAGGAATATTCAAAACCTTCCGGTCGGGCTGGTGGAAGAAGCGGGAGAAGGAAGCCCTGAAAGGGGTTGATCTTCAGATCGAAGAAGGAGAGATTTTTGGCATCCTGGGTCCAAATGGCGCGGGGAAAACCACTCTTCTGTCGATTCTATCCACTTTGCTTCTTCCTGAACGCGGCAAGGTTCGTATCTTGGGTATGGATGGTTTTCACGACGAACATGCAGTCAGGAAGAAAGTGAACGTTGTAAGTGGCAATGCCAACTTCCTCTGGAGCCTGACGGTTAAGGAAAATCTTCATTACTACGGCATGCTCTACGGTCTCACCGGGAGAGAGCGTGAGACAAAGGTTGAGACATTGATCAATGTCTTCAACCTAAGGGAATACCAAAATATCCCTTTTGACGAATTGTCCACCGGGATGAAACAGCGACTCTCCCTCGCGAAATCTCTTATTAACAACCCAGAAGTTCTCTTCCTGGATGAGCCGACGGTGGGCCTCGATCCTGATGTCTCCATACGAATTCGAGAAGAAATTCTCTCAATTCATAGGCAAAAGAGGATAACCATCCTTCTCACTACTCATAATATGAAGGAGGCAGAAAATCTGTGCGGTCGCATCGCCTTCTTGAAAGAGGGGAGGATCGTCACCACTGGAACTGCGGAGGCCTTAAAACGAATGGTTCGGATTGGCGATCGGCTGAAGGTCGAATTTAAGGGAAGGATTCAAGAAGACGAATTACTCCGTGCTGACGGCGTGATTAGTTTTACGATTTCCAATTCCCTTTGTGAGATCGTAGTAGATGATGGGGAGAGAAGATTGGGAAACCTGATCGCCTTACTTTCCCAGGGCGGTGTCGAGATTAAAAAGGTCACCTTAGGACAAACTGATTTGGAAGATGTCTTCATTGAGTTTGCAAAGGGTGAAGAAAATCCTGATCTCGATAGGCGATGAGATTTCCCCCTGCCGCCTCCTCTCCCCTGCCTTCGCCGAAGCGGCTTCGCGCAGGCAGGCCAGCGGGGAGAGGGGAAGGGTGAGGGGAGGATAAAATTATGAACGGTGGTGAGCTTCTTGTAAAGACTGCGATCGAGGCGGGTGTGGAGGTTTGCTTTGCAAATCCCGGAACGACTGAATTGCCGATTGTTACATCGCTCGACAAAACGTCGGGCATCAAGGCTTTCCTGGGGCTCTTCGAGGGCGTTTGTACGGGTGCTGCGGACGGTTATGGACGGATGCTGGATAAACCGGCAATGGTGCTGCTCCATCTGGGTCCTGGTCTTGCCAACGGCATATCGAACCTGCATAACGCACGGCGTGCCAAATCGCCCGTGCTGACCGTGGTCGGCGAGCATGCCACGTGGCACCGGGATGCGGACCCGCCGCTCGCCATGGATATTGAGAGCCTTGCCAGGACGGTCTCAGGATGGTGGCGGACCAGCAAATCTGCTTTCGACATTGGGGTGGACGTCTTGGAGGCGGTTGCTGCCACCCGGCTGGGTCAGGTGGCAACGCTGATCGTGCCTCACGATTATCAACTGTCCGAATGTGACTCCTCTAAGGTGAAGACACCTGGTGACCTCTTTGATCCTCTCGACCCCGGCGCTATTAAAGCAGTTGCTTCGCGTTTACGCACCTCACGCAAGGTGGCGCTCATGCTCGGGGGGAGAGCCCTGAGAAGGCCTGGTCTGGATGCAGCGGCTCGCATTCAGAAGGCGATAGGATGCGATCTCTTTACCCAAACGTTTCCTGCCTACATGGAGCGCGGCGCGGGGCTGCCAATCGTGGAGCCACTTCCTTATTTTCCGAGGCGGGCGACTGCCGTGATTTCGCGATACGAGGTAGTACTATTCGCGGGGGCGCCGGAACCGGTTGCCTTCTTTGGGTATCCTGGTTTTAGGAGTCGAATTTTGACTGATGAGCAAGAGGGAATTACACTCTGTACGGATAGGCAGAATGTTGTGGAGGCGCTCGAATCCCTTGCCGACACGTTAGGCGCACCCTCGCGTGTCACCATTGGCGGCAATCTCCTCTCGGGACAGGAGCGGCCAGCAATACCGGATGGCAAGCTTACGGCCGAAAAGGCCTTTTTTACTTTGGCGGCAATGCAGCCGGAAGAAGCTGTCATTATTGATGAATCCCAGACAACGGGGTATCTTTATTTTGCTCCGCCTCCGTGGCTACCGGCCCACAGCCTCATGGCCCTGACGGGCGGGGCGCTCGGGCAGGGCATCCCCTGTGCGACGGGTGCTGCCATAGCCTGTCCGGAGCGGCCGGTGATCAACGTGGAGGCGGATGGAAGCGCGACGTATACAGTGCAGGCCCTGTGGACGCAGGCCCGTGAAGGATTAAATGTGACCACCTTGATCTGCTCCAACCGGAGCTACCGCATCCTTCAGGTAGAATTGGTCCATGCGGGCAACACATCGCCTGGCCCGAATGCTCAAGCTTTGACAGAGCTGACAAGGCCTCCGATCAATTGGGCAAGAATTGCTCAAGGGTTTGGAGTTCCGGGGGTCACTGTGAGTACTGCAGAAGACCTCACCCAGGAACTGAGCAATGCCTTTACTGAGCCGGGGCCTCATCTCATTGAGATGCTATTGCCGTAGGTATACCTTTGTTACATACGACGAGAGGTTTGCGAAGTTCAGTTTTCCTGAGAGTGGGGATATTATGAACGAATTTAGATATTGTCCGTTGTGCGGAAAAAGTCTGACGAAGAGTACTATGGACGGGAAAGAGGTTCTTTGTTGCGCATCGAGTGACTGCGGTTACGTGTTCTGGGATAATCCCATACCAGTCGTCGCGGCTATCGTCGAAATGGACGGTCGAATTGTTCTTGCGCGGAATAAAGAATGGCCCGGAAAGATATTCGGACTCGTCACAGGATTTTTGGAAAAAGGGGAAACGCCGGAAACGGCCGTCAAGAGGGAAGTGAAAGAAGAATTAGGGATCGATTCCGAGATGAGAGAGCT
The DNA here is from genome assembly GCA_035319625.1 of Thermodesulfobacteriota bacterium. Lineage (GTDB taxonomy): Bacteria > Desulfobacterota > BSN033 > BSN033 > UBA1163 > UBA1163. The sequence continues at coordinate 7,486 of DATHCH010000108.1, read as the reverse complement.
GGTGGGGGTTTATTCTTTTTTTGAGAGGAACCAATTGATCATCGCCTATCACCTCTCTGCAACCGGGGAGATAAAATTGGGAGATGAATTAGCGGAAGTCAAATCGATCCCCATTGATAAACTAAAGCCGTGGCCGTTTGGAACGGGTCATGCTGTGCGCGATTGGCTGGAAAGACGGAGCGCGCTTCGGTAGAACAATAAGAATTTCAGATACGGTTGGCTGGATTTTAGGAGATGGCTTCATTGACATTGCAGCGGAGATTGATTCAGATATGGGCCTTCGTGTTTAAGAATTGGATCATCGCGAAGCGGAATGTCTTTACGATCTTCGAGATCCTTTTCTGGCCCGTTGTCGGCTTTTTTTCCGTGGGGCTTTTGACAAGCTTTCTGGAGCTGGATCCGAACAAAACGGGGTTCATTCTGGTCGGCATCATCTCCATGAGTGTGATTCAGGTTTGCCAAATTGATGTGGCCTACGTCCTTCTGTATGATCTCTGGTCGAAATCCCTCAAACATACTTTCATCGCCCCTGCCCAACCTTTTCAATTGATTTTGGGCTCCTGGCTGATTGGTGTGTTTCGTTCCTTCTTCGTGTTTCTCTTGCTTTCGATTTTCAGCAGTCTTGCCTTTGGATTCGACTTTTTGCGACCGGGCATCGGTCCTCTGATCCTCTTTCTCTTGGGCCTTTTCCTCACTGCTGCGTCCGTGGGTATGAGCGTCTGTATCCTCATTCTCCTTTTTGGATATATGGCGGATGTGGCAGCCTGGTCCTTCAGTGGCTTGATTTCTTTGATCTGCGGGATATACTACCCTGTCTTTATCCTCCCTTTCCCCCTGCGAGAAATAGCCCAGGCCATTCCCCTGACCTATTTTTTGGCGTACTTTCGTTCCTTTTATGGATTTGACGAAGGATTTAAGAACGTTTTAGCTTGGGGATTTGGCTTAGCGGGCCTTTACGTCGTCGTCGAAGTAATTCTTTTCAAAGCGGTGCTTCACCGTGCAAGAAGGACAGGCGTCCTTATTAAGCTGTCAGAATAACCCCGTTCCGATTTCGGATTGCGGAGTGCGGATTTCGGATTGTTCCTAACTTATTACTGAAAACTAAAAACTGATAACTGATAACTCATGACTCTTAACTCTTAACTCACCACTCCAACTTCTTAACTTCTTCCCTCGCTTCTCTTACCCAGATTCTTATCATTGCCTTTCGGGGAGGTACTCTTTCCTGGGGAGCTCGTTCAATCTTATCATAAAGGTTTTGAGGATCTTCCCTTGCAAGAGCGAAAATTGATTCAATGCCCACTCCATCCAATAACCGAAGGTTTTCAACCCCTAGTCCTTTTAACTGAACCAACCGGGCTTTTTCGACCCATTGAATGAGTACTTCCTTCGGGATGAGGAGACGGAGTGCCAGTTCATCCCTTTCGTCTTTCTCTTTGGTTTTTGAGATGAGATCGTCAAGGCTGGTGATTCCCACTTTTGGGAGTTCCCTGCGATATTGAGATTCAATCCAGTAAGCATCCTCAAGCCTGGGATAATAAGAGTCAACGGTATAGGAATCAATGGCCCTGAAGATAAGGACCGAGAAACTTGCGATCAGGATGGCTGTTAAGATTATCGTCAAGGGTCTTGTCTTTTGCTCCCTATTCAGGCGACAAGTGGATTCTTCCCACCCCCTTCCGGATCGAAACAGAGAGAGAAAGTTATACATCGCATAAGCTTGGACGGCAAAGGGAGGAAATCCCAGGAAGCCAAGGAATGGCATTTCGAACCCTTTCCCTTTCCAAAAAAATGGAACGGTGTAGACCCATTTTGAAAGAGCCCAAAAATTCCAGAACTCCCAGAGAAAACCGCAAATCAACCCAGCGACGAGCAGCAGGTATAATTTCCGTGGGTTTCCTTCTTCGAGATCCCTTAAGAGAGATTTCCCGCCAAACCGGTAATTGAAAGGTTCTAACAGAAAGATGAATCCCAACCAGATGAATGGAAAGAAGTATTCAGGGATGAGCGGAGAAGACAGAAGACAAAGGGCTCCCAGGAGAATGAGGACAGAATGGCCTCCGCCGGAGATCTCCGTCTTTTTGATTTTAGATTTTTTAAACAAACCTAAAGATTCCAACAATTCAGTTGTCTCGAACAACCCAGGAAGAACCGTCCCATAGGCAATCGAATAACCATACCATCTCTCCAGCACGGAGTGGGGGAGGTTGATATAATACCAATCCCTTAATGAGAGATTTGCCGCTTCAAAGATCAACCAGATGAAGATCGACCAGGGGATCATCAAGAAGAATTCTTTGGTGCGACTGAGGATGAGGGAGTTCCCTTTTAATCGGTAAATGACTGCGTCAATGATGAGGATGTAGGACCACCAGGCAAAGGAATAAAACCAGCTGTAGAACGGATCGACCTTTTCGAAGAGGAAGATTTCGGAGAGAAGGAGAAGGATGATTCCAAAAATCCCATGAAGGGGAAACGTCTTTTTCATGGAATTCTAATTTAGCACATCCATCGCCTTCAAACAATCGGTAAATACAGAATTGGATAAGCCGGGAATATTTTACATTCGTCATGGAATCTGCTATCCTACGGATGCAGGCATTCGCAGGGCAGAATGACAGGTCAACGATGTGGAAGTATTAAGGAGTGCCCTCTGATGTATCTCAGCTTTTATGGTTTTCGGGAAAAGCCTTTTAACCTGACTCCTGACCCCCGTTTTGTCTTCTTGAGTAACACCCATAAAGAGGCCTTTGCCCACCTTCTGTACGGCGTTAACCATCGTATGGGATTCATTGCCCTGACAGGAGAGGTGGGATCCGGGAAAACAACAGTCTTACGTGCACTCCTCAGCCAGCTGGACGCAGATCATCACCGTACGGCTTTGATCTTCAATCCCTGTGTTTCACCAGAGGTGCTTCTTCAGAACATCAACCGGGAATTCGGTATCCCGACAAGCACCTCAAATCACACGAGCTTCCTGGATTCCCTCAATGTGTTTCTTCTCCAGCAGAACGCCGAGGGGCGTACGGTCGTCCTGGTCATCGACGAGGCACAAGATTTGGAAGCACCGGTGCTCGAACAGATCCGGCTGGTCTCGAACCTGGAGACAGATAGGGAAAAGCTGATACAGATTATCCTGTCAGGACAGCCCGAGTTCGTTCAGATTCTAAAGAGGAACGAGATGAGGCAGCTGAGCCAGCGGATTAATGTGCGGTACCATCTGCAGGCCATGGATTTCCAGGACACTGTCCATTACATCAACCACCGGCTCGACGTGGCAGGGGGAAGAGGTGGGGTTCTCTTCTCCGGGAGGGCGCTGAAGCGAATATACAGGTATTCAGGGGGGCTTCCGAGACTTGTCAATGCGGCTTGCGACAGGACGCTCCTGGCGGGCTACGCAAGGGATACGACAAAGATAGACTCCTGCATTGCTGCGGCAGGGATCAAAGACATGAGAAGGAATACGGCGTCTTATACCCGGAAACGACGTCTTATTCTGATCCCGACGTTTGGATTGCTTGCGGTCCTCTTCGCAACGGGCATCTATTTTAAGCAGTATGACTTTACGGCCCCGTTCGATGCCTCCCAACACATCAAGGCAACAGAGGAACTGACGGATAAAGACCCGGTCCCAACCGGTGAAGAACTTTCCCGTGCCATGGCTGTTGAACTCGGGAAGGTCACGGAAATAGAAAGTGCCCGAGGGGCTTTTAATATTCTGGCCGGTTTTTGGAATGCTCCGCCCTTCTCCGAAGACGGCGATTCGAGCCAGTTCAGTGGAATAGAGCGTGCGGCTTCAGACCGGGGACTTCGTCTATACAGATTTTCTGGAAACCTGGGCGCCTTGCTTCGCATCGATTATCCGGCAGTGCTCGAACTGACCGTACCGGGCATACGGGGAAAACGCTTTGTTTCGCTGGTAGGCGTAGAGAACGAGCGACTCCTTATCAATCCGCCGATTGCAGGGAGGAGATCTCTTTCGTTCAGGGAGCTTGAGAGGTGTTGGTCCGGCCAGAGTTTTCTCCTTTGGAAAGACCCCTTGAACCTTTTAAGGACGATCGCACCGGGGTCAAAAGGAGCCCACATCAAGCAGCTTCAGGACCTCCTTAGAGAGGCAGGGGCCTACAGCAAACCTGTGACGGGCGCTTATGACGATGAAACTCTTTCGGCCGTCAAGGGGTTCCAGTCATCAAAGGGAATCAAACACGATGGTATCGTCGGCGGTCAAACACTGATGCTTTTGTATGGATCCGTCGACCGTTTTAAAGTTCCGAAACTCACGGTGGGGCGAAAATGAGTGTGATACTGGATGCCTTGAGGAAACTGGATCGCGAAAAGTCATCTCGCCGCGGCGGAACAGCCAATATCGCGGTGGAAATGCTCAGGCCTGCCCTGTCCCGCCCCGGGAAAAATATCTCTCTGTATGTTGTTGCCGTTTTCTTGACGGCCGTCACTGCTGCTGCCGTCACATACGTCCTGATGTCGGAGCCCGGGTCCCTGCCGAAGTCATCGCCACCCGTGCCCGTGAGTCATCCTGCCCCGATTCAGCAGGCCACACCGGCTCCCCTTTCCCGTGAACCGGTCCGCAGTGCTCAAGACGAAATAAGCCGGGTGCCTCAGAAGATCGAGAGCCCTGCCGGAAGCAAACCCACCGAGACCTATTCCGGCGAGAAAAAAGTAGAACAGAATGTTATTTCGGAAGAGACAGACAGCACCCATGGAAGCACAAAGAAAGCCTTGGAACACGCACAAACAGGAGCTGCGGCAGCCCCACCTTCGCTTGCAATATCGGCGATCGTCTGGTATGAAGACCCCTCAAAGCGCTTCGCCATGATCAACGGCATGATTACTACCGAGGGATCCTTAATAGAAGGCGCGAAGGTGGTGGAGATCAATCCGACCAGCATACGCTTCTTGCGAAACGGCCAGTATTTTGAAATCCCCATATCGAAGTAAGAAGCACCCCATCTCTAAGAAAATGGCAGAGCCCAATTAGTCCTGGCTTTCCCCTTCATCCTTCTCTCGCAATGCGGTTTTGTCCTTAATCGAGCAGCACGAAACCGTAACGATTTTGAACATCGTCTCTCGCTGTTCGTAATTACTTGGAAATATTGATAGTTTTCGTCTCCAATTTTTCCCTTGTTGTGACTTTTGATGGGACTTGATCCAGGGTTTTTACCGCTTCAAGTTTATGACTTGGCATCGGGTGTTGATACCTCATCGACATCTGAGGTGTCTTATGCCCCATGATCTCCATGATCGTTTTGAGGTCAGTCCCTCTCATTCCCAAACGACTACCGAATGTGTGACGAAGATCATGGAAGCGAAAACGAATCTCTTTGGTCTCACCTCTTTTGAATTCATTTCTAACAAGTCCGGCCCTATTTACTGCATTTATGAAAGCATTCGTCAACACCGTTAGCTTTTCCCCATTGGCGTTATAGAAAATATATTCTGAAGTCTGATCCTGCATTCTTCTCTCAAGAATTTTTTTTAAGGTATCATTGATTGGAACCTTCCTGCTTTCGCCGTTCTTGGTATCAGTGACTAGAATGAAACGGAGATCCAGGTTAATATCACCATCTCTCATGTTGAAGATCTCAGCTTCCCTCATCCCACTGTGAAGAGCAACGAGGACAAGGTCAGGCAGATATCTTGCTTTCTTTCTCTGTTGGTTTTTCCTACATTCCTCTAATAATTTTTCTTCCTCTTCCGGTGTTAAAACCCACATCCTCTCACTCTTTCCTTTTAGCCGCTTCACGTCCCTCAGCGGATTCTGTGAGAGGAAACCCCACTCAACTGCCTTCCGCATCATGTTCTTTATCGTATCCACGTCCATGTTAATTGTCGCCGTTTCCCTTCCTTCCTCCTTCCGCTCCTTCTTGTATTTCTCAGCCATGAAGGAATGAATGGAACCTAATATCTTACCCTTAAAGTGAGGCATCAGCATATTGATTGAGACTTCATTTCTCTTTGCCGATTTAGGCTTTTTATTCAGCCTGGCGTATTCAAGATATTTCTTGGCAAAGTTCTCAAAGGTAACTCGTTTTGATTTTAGAGAGTGTTTACCTTCGGCAACCTCTGTCTGAAACTTTCTGTCGTTCTCCTTTGCAACCGTCTTACTGATAGCTCCCCAAGACTTTGTATAACGCTCTCCCTTATGAACGAAATCCGAATACCACTTTCCATTACGAAGATACATAAATCACCCTCCACCTTTCTTAGATATCGTTTTCAATTTCGTCTAAGGTCTTCCCTGGTGCCATTTTAATCCATTGGTCAATCTCATCCTTCAAGAAGATTAAACGACCAGCCCGTTTCCGGTAAGGAATAGCTCTTCTTAAAACAAGATTCCGTATTTCTCCCTTGCTCCGTTTTATATAAGAAGCCAGCCCGTCAGTATCCATGTATTGACCATCAGATTCATTAAGTCGCTCCCTTCCCGTATTTCTTCCCTTTGGCTTGGAGCATCCCTCAGCCGGAATTTTAGGAGTAAGGATAGCAGGATGTCCAGGGGCAGCGTAGACCGGGACTAGTGGAGTCCATCCATCGGGTAGAGTTATAGGATAACAAGTGATTGTAGGCCCGTTACTGTGGCGTGGATTGCAAGAATCTTGATTTGGTTTCTTATCAGTGGTATGATTTTTCATAAGCCCTGCCTCCATCAGGGTGATTCTGAGGCTTGTGGGTCTCGTATGGACCCCAAGCCTTTCTATTAATCAGATCAACCCTACAAATTCCTTCTTGGAGTATCCTATATTCGATTGAAAAGTTACCTCTTCAAGAGGGAAATACTCATCCCGATCATCATCGTAGATTTTTACTTCTACCTCTGGTGGGAATAGCTTCAACTTTTCAATCAGATCTTTTACCGTCATAGCATTATGCCCTTGCCTTCTTCTTATCTTCCTCCAAACAACGGTCGATCATTCTACGGATGATCTCACTCATTTTGAATCCAGTCTTCTTAGCCATTGCCTTAATCGCCTTGTGCTGGTAGTTACCAAGGTTGATGTTTGTCCTTTTCACTCCCCTAATCCTCCCTGATTATGGATACACTATTCTTACATCTTTCTTAGATGTTGTCAAACTATTTTTATTCATCTTGCTTGGAAAAATACTTTCTGAAGCTATTTGAGACTGAAAATGTATACATGGCGAAAATGGTGAAAAACTTATTGCCAGGATCATCTAGGACGTGGGATCTCCCATCGGTCAAGGGAATACCATGCACCAGGATTCAGGAGATTAGGTCATCTCCACCAATTCCTTGTCCTTCTCCATAGAACCGAAATTTCGGGGTTGAATCCTCCTCTCCGATTTAGTAAACTTTTGTTACGAGGGAGAGAATTGGAGGTGGGACATGCTAGAATGGCATAAACGAGATGAAAAAAACTTCCTTGAAGGCATCGGTACATATAACGACAAGAACTCAGAAATAAAATTCACCACCAAAGAAAAACTCCTTGAAGGATATCTCAAAGGG
>DATHCH010000107.1:0-16541 GCA_035319625.1 Thermodesulfobacteriota bacterium | reverse complement strand
GATATCTTGATCTACGGAATTATCAATAGCTTTTCACTCGCATTAATGGCCATCGGCTTCACCTTGGTCTACGGGGTCAGCCGGCTCCCCGATTTTGCCCACGGTGCGTTGTATGTCATCAGAGGGTTTCTTGTTTGGAGTCTCCTCCACCTCCTTAAATTGAATTATCTCCTTTCCATCTTCCTCGCGTTGGTGATCATGGGCTTGGTTGGAGCCGCCATCTATCGATTTGTTCTCATCCGAGTAAGAGGAATGGCCACCTCCGAAATTATCGCCACCTGTGCCCTGGGATTAGCTATTCTCGAATTCCTGCGCTGGGGAGGCTTCAAAGGGATGACCTATACGCTTCCTGTTTTCATTGAAGGCAGCATCGATATAGGAGGTATTCCTGTTGATCTTCAACGAATTATTGTTATAGGCATCGGGATAGTGGTCGTTACCTTCATGTGGCTCTTCACCCATTTTAACAAGACGGGTTTAGCATTTAGAGGGCTGGCCCAAGATGAACACGCTGCCATGATGCTAGGCATAGATTCCGACTGGATGGCTGTCATTGCCATCGGGATGGGATCTATTTTGGCCTGGCTCTCCGCCATTGCTTTACTTCTTTTAGGAAACATCGTTGTGGAGGCAGGTTACAATGCATTAATCCTTTCGATCGTCCTTTGCATTGTGGGCGGATTAGGTAGCTGGGTGGGGGCGATCCTTGCAGCGTTTATGATTGGATTCCTGCAAATCATCACTGTTGCCTACATCCAATCCCATTTCCAGATGGTCGTGGCGCTCCTGGCTGCCGACGTGCTCGGCAAGCCGTAAAAGACGCTGCGTCCTGGCTTAGCTGTACTTGGCAAGATGACCGTGAAGGCCAAGGCGCTCATCGCGAATTTCTATCATGACTACCCGCGAGGTGTGTTGATCCATAGATGACGCTTTTCTTAGAATTTGCATGGATCATCAAAGACTAAAGACAGGGCCATCTCTGGCCCTGTCTTCCTGTTTGTTGTGATTATGGAAGTTCCATTCCTGATTCTAAGCTTCATTTTCCTGGTAGTCCTTCATGACGGGTTCGTCACCCGCAAGCGATCAAAATAATAGCAATTTCCCTCCCCCTTGATGGGGGAGGGTGCGAGTGGGGGTGGACATTTGAACTCATTTCCCCCTCACCTCAATCCTCTCCCGCCAGGGGAGAGGAGGTATCTTCTAAGCAACATAGCTTGGAAACTGATTCGTTACTGATTTAATTGAGCGTCAATTTTTTCGAAGTGAAATAACTGCCGAAGATAAGTCTAAAATATGCCGTGGTCTGTCAGTTATAGTGCCAAGAGAGATGGATTGCGTCCCAAGACCGATTGTTTTAGAATCGCTATTGAAAATATTTTTCAAAAAAGAAAAGATTATTTCAGTAAATTCGGAGCCTATAGCCTACTCAATCCTCTCAACGTATTGTAATTACATCAATTATTGCTTGACAGGATAGCTGGTACAATTCTTGCGTAAATATCTCGGCTAATTGGACGAATTATCTTGACAAAATAACACATAAGTATAATAAGAAAGTGATTATCAGAAAATTGAGTCATTTCATTTCATTTTAAAAACAAGAATCTTCAAGCATCTCCGTAGGTGAGGAAAATACGGTCATTAAGGAGGTAGAAAAATGGAAGAGGCGAAACGATGGGCGGGAGTATTCTCTCTTGTACTGGTTTTGGTGGGCTTGCCTTTTTTAGCGCATCAGGCGAACGCAGCGGGCAAACCGATTGTAATCGGAGCTCCTCTTGCGACAGCCTTCTTGTACGGCTGGGATGCAGAAAAGGCGATAAAACTGGCCGCGGAGGAGATCAATGCAAAGGGCGGGGTGACTGTGGGCAAAGAGAAAAGACCATTTAAAGTAGAAGTCATGGATACCCGGGACCTCGAACCCGGAGTGCCCACCAGCGATGCACTACTGGTAGTCGAAAAACTCATCCTGGAAAAAAATGCTGATTTTATCATCGGGGGCCCTGTCCGGTCAGAGGCAGCTCTTGCTGCAATGGACTTGCTCTCCAAGTATAAGAAAGTATCCATATTGACAACAGGGGCTTTGACGCCGGCCTATTACAAGCGGGTGGAAGCCGAATATGATAAATTTAAATATTGTTTTAGAATCTCCGGTGAAGTCGGCTGGATGGTTACAGGAGAATTTATTCCCTGTCTCATGGAGATCAAAGCAAAATATGGCCTCAATAAACTTTTCATCATGATCCAAGACGTGGCCCATGCGCGTGCGGGAGGAGACCTTGTCGCCAAATTGGCCGCAGAGAAGGGTTGGGAGGTTGTCGGAAAGGAGATCTTCCCTACCGGAACCACAGACTATTCTGTGGGGCTGATGAAGGCCAAGAAAGAAAATGCCCAAGTGATCCTGATCTGGATGGACATGCCTGAGACGTCGATTCTCCTTAAGCATTGGTTTGATATGAAAGTACCTGCTCTCCCCTTTGGTACGATCATTTCTGCTGCTGAGGAACCTGGGTTTTGGAAGGCCACAGAGGGAAAGGGTGAATATTGCATGGCCAGCGTGGTCAATGCGGGGAATGCTCCATCCAACGCGACTCCCTGGACGATGAAGTTTGTTGACGCCTACAAGAAAAAATATGGTTTGGAACCCGAAGGGTATGGGACGTCGTCGAGTTACATGGCGGTTTACACACTGAAGGATGCGATTGAACGGGCAGGATCTCTTGACTCCGATAAAGTCGTTGCAGCATTAGAGAAAACGGACTTGATGGGTGTTTACGGGAGAATAAGGTTTAACCCCAAAAACCACCAGGTCATCCCCAGCGTTGATCCAAAAGAGGGTGCTGTGGGGACGATCTTCCAGTGGCAGGCCGGGAGAAGGGTTGTGGTATTTCCGCCCAAAATTGCCGTGGGTGAGATTAAGCTTCCTCCCTGGATGAAGAAGTAACAACGACTTTCTCTGGAAAAGAAGGGGCGGGGGAAACCCTTCCCCTTTTTCCATAAAATTCGAAGCACGAAATCCGAATTTCGAAACAATTTCTAATGTTCGAAATATAAATAATCCAAACAAGTACGTTTATGTTTTGAAATTCGAATTTGCTTCGGATTTCGATATTGGAATTTCGAGATTTCAAAAGATGGATATCCTCATTTACGGCATCATCAATAGTTTTTCCCTTGCGCTAATGGCGATTGGTTTTACCTTGGTTTACGGAATTAGTCGTCTCCCAAATTTCGCCCATGGTGCGCTCTATGTCATCACGGGTTTCGGTGTCTGGTGGTTTGTTCACGAACTCCATCTAAATTATCTTGTTTCTATTCTCCTTGCATTAGCCCTTATGGGAATGATTGGAGCGGCCATTTATCGATTCATCCTCATTCGGGTAAGAGGGATGGCCACTTCTGAGATCATCGCTACGTATGCCCTTGGACTTGCTATTCTCGAATTCCTGCGTTGGGGAGGGTTCAAGGGGATGACGTACACACTTCCTGTTTTCATTGAAGGCAGTGTCAATATAGGAGGGGTCCCTGTTGACTTCCAACGAATGATTGTCATCGGAATAGGGATTGTCGTCGTCTCCTTTATGTGGCTTTTTACCCATTTCAACAGGACGGGCCTGGCATTAAGAGGAATGGCACAGGACGAGCATGCGGCCATGATGTTGGGAATAGATTCCGATTGGATGGCAGTTATCGCCATGGCCATGGGATCAATTTTGGCGGGACTCTCCGCCATTGTCTTGCTTCCTCTTGGCAATATCGTCGTAGAAGCCGGTTATAACGTTTTGATCCTTTCCATCGCCGTTTGCATTGTAGGAGGCCTCGGCAGCTGGGTGGGTGCGATCCTTGCTGCTTTTATGATCGGGTTCCTTCAAATCATTACGGTTGCCTACATCGAATCCCATTTCCAGATGGTCGTGGCGCTCCTGGCGATCATCGTCACTCTCATACTGAGACCTTCCGGATTCTTTGGAAGGCAAAAGGAACTGGAGGAAAGGGTATAATGAAGAAATTCCAAATCCCAATTTCCCTGCCTACCGGCAGGTAGGGGATTTGTAATTTGAGATTTAAAGAGGAAAGTTGTTCAGGGGACATCGAGAGCTATGGCGAATGTAACTGAGGGGCGTAAAGAACGGTTAGATCGGGGTATCAAAGTCCGGACAGAAGGGATCTATGCTGTTTCTTCACGGCAAGAGGTGGCATACCTCGTCCTTCCGAGATTGGTCTTGATCGTAGGTCTTCTTCTCCTTCCCCTCATTATTCCGCCTCTTTTCGGACCGTATTGGAAACGGGTGATATCCTATGCAGCGATATATGGCCTACTCGCTCTCGGGTTTGATTTCTTAGCCCATTTTGTGGGGCTCGTCTCTTTGGGAGGAGCTTTTTTTATTGGGGTGGGTGGATATACCGCAGCGATCCTGAATAAATCTTTGGGTCTCTCACCCCTGTTTACCATCCCTATGGCCACCGTTGGCGGGGCTATTATTTGCACCCTTCTCCTTCTTCCTGCCCTTCCTCTTAGAGGGGTCTATTTTGCCATTGTGACCCTGATGTATCCTCTGGCTCTCATGAGAATTATTGAAGCATTGAATATCTTCGGCGGAACGGATGGTATCCTTGGAGTAGCAGGTTTTCCCAACACATGGATTGAGCAATATCTCATTATCCTTATCGTGATCTTCGCACTGTTTGGCTTAAGGAGATTGGTGAATGAGGATATCGGACTCGTCTTTCGGGGGGTCAAGGATAATGATCAGTCTGTCAGGGCCTCTGGATTAAGCATCACCCTTTACAAAGCCATTGCTGTTTTTATTGCTTCGGGACTTGGCTGTCTTGGAGGAGCCTATCTTGCCCATATTTATATGTGGTCGGGAATTTCACAATTCGCTCTCGATTTTTCCGTCATTCCTATTGCTGCTACCGTGATCGGTGGAGGAGGTACTCTGGTAGGTCCCTTATTGGGTTGTTTTTTTCTAGTTCCTATCTCAGAATGGTTACGAACCTTTGGAACTTTGAGAATTGTCTTCTATTCTGTCATCCTGATGGCGTTCATCATGTTTCGAAGCGAAGGGGTCATGGTCTTCGCCCAGCGGAAATACCATCAATTTCAGAGGTGGGTAAAGGTATGAGCGGAGAGAATATTCTGGAAGTCACAGATGCCTGCAAGTCTTTTGGCGGTGTTCAGGCGTTATTGAATGTCAGCTTCAATGTTCAGCAGGGGGATGTCTTTGGAATTATTGGCCCCAACGGGTCAGGGAAGACGACCCTCATTAATTGTATTACCGGTTTCATCAAGATGAACTCCGGCAAGGTTCTCTACAAAGGTAAAGAGATTAGCAACAGGGCACCCAATCAGATTGCTAATCTTGGCGTTACAAGAACCTTCCAGATCATGAGGCCCTATTACAGCCTTCCCGCATACAAGAATCTCATCATTCCCCTTTTCTCCCCGAGAGCGAGGCGCAAAGGCGGATGGCGGGGTGGAGGCAAACTCGGGGATCGAGGAACGGTCAGCATCGATATTTTGGAAGAGATCGGCTTCGAGCGAGATTCCTTCGTACCCTATAAACTCGCATCCAGCCTCCCGACAGGATATCTGAAGCGTCTTGAACTGGCCAGATGTCTTGCCCTGAGACCCGATCTCATCCTGTGTGATGAAGTCTTCTCCGGACTCAGCATGAGTGAAATCGCCAGCATGGTTCCCCTGATAGAAAAATTGCAGATGGATGGAATCACCCTGGTGATGATTGAGCACAGATTGAGGGAACTCTTTCGGGTGGCCAGCCGCGTGATGGTCTTAAACTTCGGAGAAAAGCTGACGGAGGGTATCCCGGAAATGGTCATGCAGGATGAGAGGGTAAAGGAAGCTTACCTGGGATCGGAGAAGCTGCTCGATTATACATTTGAAGCCTGATAAAAAATAGGGTTCAAGTGGTCGAGGATTCAAGGGGCCAAGTGGATTTTTAACTTAAGACCGAAAAACTTGAACCCTCGGACCCTGGAATCCTCGAACCCTCTTTTACAAAGTCTTTTGGGGAAATTTAGGATCGTTGGTAATAAACAAGGCTAAAGATAATAAAATGGAAGCCGAGTTAACCTTCAACCAATTTGAGAGGATGTCCCAAAAATATCCGGATCGGCCCGCCATCATTTATCTCGGCGAGAAGTTTACCTTTGCCCGGTTGCGAAATCTCATCGATCGATTTGGCACAGCTCTCCGTCACGTGGGGGTGCGAAAAGGCGACAAAGTCGTCCTCTACATCACCAACTCTGCCCAGTGGGTGATCTCCTTCTTCGCGATTCAAAAGATCGGGGCTGTGGTGGTGCCGGTGGCGCCCATCTACACTTCTTTCGAGATCGAATATATGATCAACGACTCCGGTGCCGAGACGATCATCTGCCTCGACACAAATTTCGGTTATGTTCAGGACGTTTTTTCCAAAACCTCTTTGAAAAGGGTTATCGTTACGAACCTTGTTGATATCCTTCCTCTTTGGAAGCGCACCGTTGGCTTCCTCTTCGACAAGATTCCAAACGGGATCGTCAAAAAGGCTGAAAACGTCTATTTCTTCAAGGATCTGATCAAACAATCGCCGGAGAAATTGAACGTAGAGATTGATCCCTGGAAGGATCTTTCTTACATCCTTTATACGGGGGGAACCACAGGATTTCCTAAGGGAGTGCCCGGAAATCACATGGGTATGATCTCTTATGTCAGAGACGTGATGGAAGATGTGGCTGGAGGATATATCGAGGAGGGAAAGGATACCTATATTGCGATCAACCCACTTTTCCACATCATGGCCCTTGGACTGTTTACTGCCATCGGCTTAAACTATGGGAACACAACGGTCATCATGCCCGTTCCGCAGGTCGATGCCATTTTGCGAGCCATCGAGAAGTATAGGGTGAGATGGATGCTTGGAGTCCCGGCCCTGTACCGCATGATTTTGGAGAACGATCGCCTGGACCAATATGACCTGAGCTCCTTAAAATATTGCTACTGCGGGGGGGACTTCCTTCCTATTGAAGTGTTCAAAAGGTGGAAGGAGCATCTTGGCGTCTCTATCTACCAAGTCTACGGTTCCACAGAAGCGGGCCACGTCACGTACAGCCGCCTGGACAGGGAGCCGGAGCTCACATCCATAGGATTACCCCTCAAGACCAGGCAATGCAAAGTGGTCGATCCGGATACTCTGGAGCCTGTTCCAGTTGGCGAGACAGGGGAGCTTGTGGTCACATCGGACTATACGTTGAAGCATTATTGGAATAAACCTGAGGAAACGAGCCGATCCTATGTCGACATCGATGGCAAAGTCTACTATCGCATGGGCGATTATGTCAAACAGGGTGAAAAGGGAGATATCTACTATGTCGAAAGATCGGCAGATGTGATCAAACACAAGGCTTACCGGGTCTCTGCTTCAGAGATTGAAGCCATTTTGCAAGACCATCCTACAGTCATCGGGGCCTGTGTGATCGGGGTCCCCGACCCGAAAGTGGGTGAACGCATCAAAGCCATTGTCGTCCTTAAGGAAGACGCACGTGGAGTGGATGCTTCTGAATTGACCAAGTGGTGCCGTGAGAGACTTGCCCCGTATAAAATTCCACAGTACATTGAATTCCGGGACATGCTCCCAAAGTCAAAAGTGGGAAAACTCCTGAGACGCGAAATCAGGGCAGAAGAACGCAGAAAAATATCCAAAGAAAAAAGACAGGGATAGAAGCGGATATGACTTATTCCGAAACAGCGGACGGTGAAATACTGGAGCTTAAGAACCTCATGGTATTCTATGAGAATGCCATCGCCATCAATAATATCAACATGAAGTGCCAGGCGGGAAAAGTCACGGGCATCTTCGGTGCCAACAGCGCTGGGAAGTCTACGCTGATGTATACCATCTCCGGAATCATACTAGATGTGAAGAAGAAGGAAGAAATGAAAGGGGGAGAGAGGATCACCGTCCTGGGCCACATTGCATTTGAAGGAATGGACATCACATCCATGAAGCCAAGCGAGAGAGCTAGGAAAGGGATTATCCTCTGCCCTGAAAGGCGAAGGATCTTCGCGGAAAGTAGCACCTTGGAGAATCTGAAAATAGGAGGTTATTTGGCCTCGAAGTCAGAGGCCAAGAAGACCCTGGAATATGTGTTTACTATGTTCCCGCCGCTAAGAAAATTAAAGGGAAGAGAAGGTGGTTTTCTGAGCGGAGGAGAACAGCAGATGCTTGCCATTGGGAGGGCTTTGATGGCACAGCCGAAATTGCTTCTCCTCGATGAGCCGTTGCTCGGATTGAGTCCAATGATGGAGAGCATGCTTGCCCGATCGGTCCACGATATTAATCTACAGACAGGAATTACCATCCTCATCTCGGAACAGTATGCCCGTCCCATCTTGCCGATTATCCACCATGGGTATATCCTTGAAAACGGAGGAGCGGTCTTAGAAGGAAATTCCCAAGAATTGATGGACAACCCGGATGTGAAGTCCGCTTATTTTGGGTTGTAAAAATAAATTAGAGAGAGATTTGACAGGATCAACCGAAGAGCGTAGATTATACGGCGAAATTTGCAGTCTCCCCGGAGAGACGACGTTGGCAGCAATCTCCGGAGCCATGAAGCTCAT
Source organism: Thermodesulfobacteriota bacterium (assembly GCA_035319625.1). Lineage (GTDB taxonomy): Bacteria > Desulfobacterota > BSN033 > BSN033 > UBA1163 > UBA1163. Next base: position 7,921 of record DATHCH010000107.1, on the reverse strand, counting down.
CTCGGCGGTGGACCAAGCCAACAGGAAATCCGTAGCGTATCGCGAACCGCCATGTTCTATAGCCTTCCAAGAACAATTTCGTTTGGATTAACCCATCGCCCCCCATGCCCTCTACTTGTGCTTAGACCGCATAAATTCCTTCAAGGGGTCGGCAAGAATCTTTCTAATCCCGACAATTTGTCATTTTTAGCAGATTATTGTTAAAATTAAATATTTCCAAGAAAAATAAACAATCGTTAGAAGTCCAATGGTTATAAAGTAGAAACCCTCCCATTTTCTTCTCGGCATGCATTTTGCTTCAAATATATGAAAATCAAAGCAAATTGGGGCAACTCGATGTCTTTGATAGAAAAAGGTGTCATCTTAACCACTGACGAGGCGATTGGATATCTGAAAATCTCAAGGCCCTCATTCCTCAAATATGTTCGCCTCGGAAGAATCAAGGCGATCAAAGCGGGAAAGGGTTGGAGGCTTCTCCGGTCGGAATTGTACCGATTTTTAAAGTGGGGGGAAAATTAATGGTTCAGAAAATAAGAAAGAGTATTAGTTTGAAATGGATTATCTGTTTCACCTTCTTGGCTACTGTTCCCCTTGCCATTGCGAGTTTTAGTATCATTGAAGTCTATGAAAAGGATTTGAAGAAATCGATTATTGAGATTGAAAAAGGAAAAGCCCAAATCGTTGTCGAAGCAACGAATGCCTTCTTTGAAAAGGTTCTCAACAAGCTCCTGTCCCTTTCAAGCGAGAAAATTCCCTGGAAGGGTAGTCGACCTTTTATCAGCAAAGACCATTTCCAAAGCCTCTTTGATAAAAACGAGTATCTTGTTGGACTGACTTTATTGGATAAAAAAGGGGAAGAGTTGCTTGAGGTCTCAAAATATAAGGGCTTAGGTCCATCGGATCTGAAAAACCAATCCAAAAGCGAAATGCTTAGAGTCGTTTCGAGAGGGCAGATTTATTGGGGAAAATCTTACTTCACAACAGAGGGCGTGCCCACCATAGTCATCGCGGTTCCTACCGAAGAATATACAGGAGGACCGTCTGCTGTTTTGAGTGCAAGGATTGAACTGAGGTATTTATGGAATTTACTTCCTCAAACGTCGATCGGTAAGGAGGGATCGACTTATGTGGTGGATAGAGAAGGGGATCTGGTGGCCCATTCTGATAGAGAAAGGTATTACTTGGAGCTAGATAATATCAGGCATCTGCCAATGATAACGCAGCTCATTCAGGGAAAAGAAAGGAGCGTAGAGTTCAAGCGTGAGGGAGGGAAGAAGTACTTGGCTGTCTATAAGCCTATCGAAAAAATGGGTTGGGGCGTTGTTGTCCAGGTTCCTGTGGAAGAAGCTTACGAACCTATTCGACGGGCCGCTAAAACTGCCCTGAAATGGGTTTTAGTTGTTGTTAGTGGGACCACCGTTCTTAGTCTCTTGTTAACAAGAAAGTTAAGGCAGTCTCAAGAAGCTTTAAAAGAGGCCGAGGCAAAATACCGAGGGATTTTCGAAAAGTCGAAGGACATGGTTTATATAACTTCCGTTGATCAAAAGCTAGCCGATGTCAATCGAGCTGGGGTGGATTTATTTGGTTACGGAAGCAAAGAGGAAATGATGCAAGTTAATACGAGGGATGCTTTTTTCTACCCCGAGGACAGAGAGAGATTTCGGAATGCGATTACCAAAGAAGGATTTGTTAAGGATTTTGAGGTCAAACTGAAGAAAAAAGACGGAGCACCCATTGATGTCTTGATTACCGCCCATGCCAGAAAGGATGTTTCGGGAAATTTAGTTGGGTATGAGGGGATTATTAAAGACATTTCTGACCGCAGAAGGATGGAAGAGGAAGTGAGAAACTCGGAGGAGCGATATCGGGCCATTCTTGAGAACATCGAAGAGGGATATTACGAAGTAGACCTTGCAGGTAACTTTACTTTTTTCAACGATTCCACATGTCAAATTTTTGGGTACTCTAGAGAAGAATTGATGCACATGAAGGACCGCCAGTATACAGATCAAGAAACCACGAGGAAATTGTTTCAAGCCTTTAATGAAGTCCACAGAACGGGAAAACCGGGCAGAGGATTTGACTGGGGGATCACAAGAAAAGATGGGAGCAAAAGATACATCGATACCTCTATCTCATTACGAAAAGATGCCTCGGGCAAACCGGTAGGGTTTAAAGGAATTATACAGGACATCACGGATAGGAAAAGGATCGAAGAGCAATTGTTCCAGGCCGAGAAGCTCCGGGCGGTGGGCGAGATGGCCAGTGGGGTTGCCCATGAGTTCAACAATACCTTAGCGGTAATCCTAGGAAATACCCAGCTCTTACTTCATACTGCTAAAGATCAGGAGTCAAAGGAGTTTTTGAGGATCATCGAACAGGTGGCCAAGGATAGCAGTCAGACAGTTCGAAGACTTCAGGACTTCACAAGGACGCCGGTTTCCCAAGAACTCTCTAGAATCGACATTAACGCAATCCTTAGAGATTCAATTGAGATTACCAAACCAAGATGGAAGGACGAAGCCCAAAGCAGAGGAGTAGGTATCGAAATCGTTTCGAATCTCGAAGACATCCCTCTCGCCTCCGGGAACGCCCCTGAGTTAAGGGAGGTAATCACGAATATGATTTTCAATGCGATTGAGGCAATGCCGAAAGGAGGGAAAATCGAAATTCGCACGTTCAAGAAAAGGAGAGATATCCATATCCAGATCTCGGATACAGGAGTTGGAATCCCGGGAGAGGTTAAAAAGAAGATCTTTGAGCCTTTTTTTACAACGAAACCCTTTAGCAATACAGGGTTAGGATTGAGCATGTCTTATGGAATCGTCAAGAGATTCGGAGGAGAGATCAAAGTGGAAAGCGAGGTCGGACAAGGAACGATCTTTACAATCACCTTGCCAATTGGCGAGGAGGGAAAGGAAGAGGCAGTCGATTCGCGGCCTATCAAAAAGGGAATAAGAATTCGTATCCTGGTGATTGACGACGAAGAGTTCGTGCGAAACGTCCTTTCTCGAACTCTGGCTCAAGCTGACCATCAGGTGACCCTGGCAGAGGATGGAAGAAAGGGCGTTGAGCTATTTAAAGAAGGGAAATTTGATATCGTTCTGACTGATTTGGGAATGCCTGGAATGTCAGGCTGGGAGGTATGCAGGATGATTAAGGAGATGAGTCCTCATACACCGGTGGGGATGATTACGGGATGGGGGGATGAGAGGAATCGAAGCAAAATGGAAGAGTACGGCCTTGATTTTCTTATCTCCAAACCCTTCGATTTGGCGCAAATTTTGAATGTTGTCGCTGAGACCATGGAATCCAGAAAGGAGTGATTTTTATCTTGACCTATTCGGCGGCGTGCAGAATTATAACACAAAGGATAGAAGAGAAAGAAAAGAATGATTAAGCACCCCCCACTCTTTCTTCCTTTTTTCATTATGCACACTTCAATGACTAATCATCAATTCCACGAACAATACAGAGCCGAAGACTTGTAGTCAACTATACGTAACATCTCCCTTTTCTTAAAACCGCACCCCGAAAGAGTGATTTTGTTCCCCAAGAAAATAAATTAGAAATCTAAGAACCACCTCCCGCCTTCACAAATCGGGAAAATTGAAATACATAAACATAGATGCCGACGCAGAAAATATTAACCCGCGATTTTGTCCTCAATTTCCTGGCTCAATTTGCTTTCTCCTTTCTCTCTTTTATCCTTGTCCCGACCATCCCGATCTATCTTTCAAGGTTCGATGCGAAAGCAGGGGAGATTGGGCTCCTTGTTGGGGCCTTGAGCGTCTCCTCTTTGATCCCGCGGCCATTCATTGGGAGAGCCCTTTCAAAAATCCCCGAAAGAAAATTTATGATAGCCGGAGCAGTACTCTATATCCTCTCGTCGATTACCTATCTCTTAGCCCCTCCCTTTTGGCCTTTCTTGATCTTGAGAATTATGCAAGGGGTTGGATTGGCCTTCTTTTCGACGGCCTCGGTCGCGCTGATTGCCAACATTACCTCTGAAAACCGCCGCGGCCAAATCATCAGTTACTACTTCTTGTCGTTCAATTTCGCTTTTGCGCTGGCTCCCTATTTCGGGATGGTCCTTATCAACCGGTTTAGCTTCACCGTCCTCTTTTTGGTCTGTACTGCGTTATCTTTATGTACCTTAATCATCACTTTCAAATTAAGGAAGGGCCACAGTGGTCCTATAGAAAGTGAATCGATACATAGTCAACCCTTCTTCAGTCGTGAAGTGCTTCCATCATCAATCATGGCTTTCTTACTGAATGTCATTTGGGGAAGCCTGGGAGCCTTTTTCCCACTTTATGCCCTTCGCCATGATGTTTCCAACCCTGGCATCTTCTTTGCTTTTGTGGCCATCACCCTTATCGTAGGCCGTTCTTTGGGTGGAAGAATACTGGATTTATACGCGAGAGAGAAAGTGATCATCCCTTGTTTCATCGCTATCGTTATTTCCGTATTTGTTCTCATCTTTTCCACCACTCTTCCAATGTTTATTCTTGTGGCAATCATTTTTGGAACGGGCTGGGCTTTTCTCTATCCCTCCCTCGTCGTTTACGCCGTTGAGAATTTGGGATCCGGTCGAGGTCCTGCGATGAGCACGTTCACAGCCCTCGCTGACCTGGGCGCAGGGATCGGACCGATGATCATGGGTCTGATCCTTGAATGGACCAATTATCCGATGATGTTCGTCTCCTTGGCTCTTATCGGAGTCGTCAATTTTCTCTACTTCGGCTATACCATTGGAGGAAAACAAAAATGGCAGGTTGAATGATGGAAGAATGAGAGGGACTCCGCCCTCAATAAATGAGGGCGCTACAACAATGACAAAAATCACTCTTGTAACTGCGGAATTACTTTCTGATCAATATTTGCCTTGAAGATTTAGATAAACTTTGTTAATTTTTATTTTGGTTTCGTCGTATTTCAGGTAACGAAATATGAGAGTTGAAGAATTCGATTATCACCTTCCGCCATCCTTGATTGCTCAATATCCGCCTCCTCAAAGAGGAAAGACCTCTTTACTGATCCTTCACCGTCGAACGGGCGCGATCGAGCACCGGGCCTTTGGAGAGATTGCGCAATACCTGAAGCCTTCCGACCTCCTTGTCATGAATAATACCCGCGTTCTTCCGGCGCGACTCATTGGGAAAAAAGAGACCGGAGGACGAGTCGAGATGCTCCTTATCCCCTCATGGAATGGTACAGAAGGGGAGTGGAAAGCCTTGATCAAGGGTGGAGGAAAATTGAAACGAGGGACCCACATTCGATTTGACCAGGGGTTTGAAGGAGAAGTGGAAAAGGTGAAGTATGGCATAGGAAAAGTCAGCTTCTCCTGTCAAGGTGAGGTCATGGATATCCTTCGGAGGATCGGTCACGTCCCCCTCCCTCCTTATATCAAGCGAGGGGATGAACCTCTGGATAGGGAGCGGTACCAGACCGTTTTTGCAGAAAGAGATGGATCCATCGCCGCACCGACCGCAGGGCTCCATTTCACCAATGATTTGCTTCAATCGCTCAAAGAGAACGGAGTGCGTACGACGACGATCACTCTCCATGTTGGAATTGGAACTTTCGCTCCAGTAAAAGCCCTATATGTCGAAGACCATATGATGGAAGCGGAATGGATCGAGATATCTGAAGACACGGCGAGAGAAATTGAGGATACGAAAGCTCGGGGCGGAAAGGTCATTGCCGTTGGGACGACCACGACGCGCGCCCTTGAATCCTTCTCCACTGGCAGCGGAGAGGTGAAGCCCGGCAAGGGAATGACTTCCTTATTCATCTATCCTCCCTATCGCTTTAAGGTCATAGACGGGCTTATCACCAATTTCCATTTACCAAAATCGACACTGGTCATGCTGGCATCTGCCTTCGCAGGAAGAGATTTATTAATGAAGGCTTATCAGGAAGCCATCCGCAGAAAATACCGATTCTACAGCTATGGCGATGCCATGCTAATCCTGTAATTTGTGAATAGTGATAGTGAATGGTGATTGGTATTAAATGCCCAATTTGTTTTCGCAGTCACGAATCATCGACACGAATCACGTATTTGTGAAGTTATGGCTTTTCGATTTGAGATCATCAAGAAAGATAGTTCATCACAGGCACGCCTGGGAAGGGTGGATACAGACCACGGCTCTTTTGCCACTCCCGCCTTTCTTCCCGTGGGAACCCAGGGCACTATCAAATCCCTCACCCCCGAGGAACTGGTGGAACTAGGCGTCGAAGCAATATTGGGCAACACCTACCACCTTTACCTCAGACCCGGGCACCAGACCATCGGAAGATTAGGGGGGCTTCATGCCTTCACCCATTGGGAAAGACCGATACTAACGGATAGTGGTGGTTTTCAGATATTCAGCCTGGGAAGCCTTCGAAAGATTTCAGAAGAAGGAGTAACTTTTCAATCCCACTTGGACGGCTCTTCCCACTTCCTTACGCCGGAGAAGGTAGTGGAGATTCAGAGGGTTCTCGGTACGGATATCGCTATGGTTTTGGACGAATGTGTCCCCTACCCTTCGCCTTACGAATATGTGAAGCCCTCGATGGAGCGAACGAGCCGTTGGGCATTGAGAAGTCTACAGTCAAGACGAGAAAACGACCCAGCCCTTTTCGCCATCGTGCAGGGAGGGGTCCATCGGGACCTGAGGGAAAAGAGTGCTCAGGCATTGGTGGAGATGGGATTTCAGGGATATGCCATTGGCGGTTTGAGTGTGGGCGAACCCAAATCACTGATGATGGATGTCCTGAAATGGACAACTTCTCTTTTGCCCCAGGATGCGCCCCGATATTTAATGGGCGTCGGAACACCCGAGGATATGATCAATACCGTGTCCCTTGGAGTAGACCTCTTTGACTGTGTCCTCCCGACAAGGAACGCACGAAACGGAACACTTTTCACTTCTTCAGGAAAAATATCGATCAAACAGGCCCAATACGCCGAGGACGCAAGGCCTGTAGACGAAACGTGTGCCTGCTATACCTGCCGCCACTATTCCAGGGCCTATCTCCGTCACCTTTACTTAGCCAAAGAAATTTTGTCATCGAGGTTGAATACTGTTCATAATTTGTATTATTATGTTACTCTTTTGGCAAACGTGAAGGAGGCAATCCGAGAGGGCCGCCCCCTCGATTTCTGGCAATCTCACGCCTCGTCCTAGGGATTGAAAGCCAGAAACCAAGGACGCGGAGATGCGGCGAAAAGGATTTTTTCTCCGTGTTGCTGTGTTTCCCCATCTCCCTGTCAGATGATTCTCCTACCTGATACGGGGCGGGATTGAGCAGCTTGCTGATTTCAAAACGCTGAAAATGATGTGGAAGGAGGATTTTATGGGAATAGATCTGGCTTATGCAATGGGAACCCAGCCAGGAGGGGGTGGAGGTCAAGGGTCTTCGCTCATGACTTTCCTGCCCATTATTTTGATCTTCGTCATCTTTTACTTTCTGCTCATTCGACCTCAGCAGAAGCAGAAGAAGGAGCATCAAAACCTTCTGGCAAACCTGAAGGTGGGGGATAATGTATTAACATCGGGAGGAATCTACGGTCGAATTACAGGCATCAAAGATGACAAGCTGACTGTGGAGATCTCGGACAAGGTGCGAGTGAAGATCAATCGAAGCCACATTGCCGGAGTCATCAAGCAGGACGTATTGAAAGGAGACTAAGGAAAAAGCACCAAATCCCAAGCACCAAATGTCAAACAAACTCCAATGATAGAAAATTTGAAATCCCAAACAGAATCGTTTTTGTCATTGGAATTTGGAGCTTGGAATTTATTTGGAATTTGACTTTTGAAATTTGAGATTTGTGATTGCCTTTCCAGGCAACCCCCTTGCTCTAAACTTTGCTTTAGGGCTATAATCCACAAGGAGGTAAATTATGAGGAAATATGAAATCATTTTC
>DATHCH010000106.1:0-6704 GCA_035319625.1 Thermodesulfobacteriota bacterium | reverse complement strand
CCAACGCCTCAACCCCGTTATATGAGGCCCATGTTTGGAGCCTTTGGCCGCGCTCCTTTGGGTACTTCTCTAACCTTCCTCTCAAAGGCTGCTTATCAAAAAGACATTCCTAGAAAGCTGAGACTCCAGAAGAGAATGGCCGTTGTGAAAAACTGCCGCAGCCTCAGTAAGAAAGACATGATCTATAACGATTATCTTCCGCGGATCGAAGTTGATCCTGAAACCTACATTGTCAAGGCAGATGGTGAAATTCTCAAATGTGACCCTGCCCATGTGCTTTCCATGGCGCAGCGTTATTTCCTATTTTAGCGATGAAGTTGATTGAACGAAAGATAAACGTCACAAACGGTGTCCATCTCGACGGCCTCGAACGGGACGCCATTGTCCTGGGCTGGGAAGAGAGGAGAAGGACCAGACAGAGACTCACGACCAAAAAGGGAACCGAGATTGCCCTCGCCCTTTCCACAGGCACAATCCTGACGGATGGGGATATCCTTTACATGGATGATCGTTGCTACATAGCGGTAGAAGCTGCAAAAGAGGACGTGATCGTGATCTACCCCGAGGATGTGGAGGAGGGTGCCGTCATCGCTTATGAGCTCGGAAACAGACACCTCCCCGTCTCCATCGGAAAGGAGAATATTGTCACACTGCAAAACCCACAGATGGAGGAATTTTTAAGAAAGACAGCCATCCGGCATCAACTCCAAAAAGAGAGCTTTGAGCCAACTCGAAAGGGTCATTCTCATGCATAGCCGAAGCAATCTCTTTAGACTTTTTCAGATCACGGATTCCTTTTTTCCGTCCGGCGGCTTCGCCTATTCTCGCGGACTCGAAACCTACGTGAGTGAAGAAATCATCCGAGATAGAAAGGGACTTGAGAAATTTCTGAAGGCCTATTTGACAGGGCTCATCGCAAAAAATGACGCCCTCTTCCTGAAGCTCTCCTGGGAAGCGGCAGAGCGAGAAGAGTTGAACACGATCCTCAGACTCGACAGGCTGGCTCATTCCATGAGATTGGCAAAGGAGCTGAGAGAGGGGAGCCTGCAGGCAGGAAGGCAACTCTTGAAAGTGATGAGAGCATTGCATTCTTCCAACTTGCTTGAGCGCTTTGCTGGGGAAGTTGAGACGGGAAAGGCGTGGGGACACCATCCCGTGGTTTTTGCCCTCGTCTGTGGGGCACTGGAAATCAGCAGGGAAGATTCCGCGATGGCGTATCTCTACCAGACTGTGTCGGGCATCGTCAGTGCTGGCGTCCGCTTAATTCCTCTCGGCCACCTGGATGGCCAAAAGGTGATCGAGGAGATAAGGGAGATCGCACTGAAAATCGCGGAGGATATGGGTCCTCTAACCGAGGACGATCTTTCTTCCTTTGCTCCTGCGATCGAAATAAGAGCCATGATGCACGAATGCCTGTACACAAGATTGTTCAGATCTTAGGAGACGACGCCATGCCAAGACCTGTGAAGATCGGAATCGGAGGACCTGTCGGCTCCGGAAAAACAGCGCTGATCGAAAAACTCTGCCAGAAAATGTCAAAGGCCTTCTCTATCGCAGCGGTGACCAATGACATCTACACGAAAGAAGATGCCGAATTCCTCATCAGGGCGGGAGCATTGCCCGAAGAGAGGATCGTCGGTGTTGAAACAGGAGGGTGCCCTCACACCGCTATCCGCGAGGACGCCTCGGTCAATCAAGAGGCCGTTCAGAAGCTGATCCAAAAATTTGCTGATCTCGACATCATCTTTGTCGAAAGCGGTGGGGATAATCTCGCTGCCAGTTTCAGCCCCGAGCTGGTCGATAGTTCCATTTATGTGATCGACGTCTCCGGAGGTGACAAGATCCCCAGAAAAGGAGGCCCTGGCATCACGAAGTCAGATCTTCTCCTCATCAACAAAATAGACCTGGCTCCCTATGTCGGAGCAGATCTTGGGGTGATGGAGAGGGACGCAAAAAGGATGAGGGGTAAAAGACCCTTTCTGTTTACCAACCTGAAGCTTTGCGAAGGCCTCGACGCCGTGATTGAGTGGATGAAGAGAGATGTGCTCTTTATCGACGAGAGATGATTTGTCAGAGGTTGGACGGCATGGGATACTGTTCTTGGAGTTTGAGAAGAGAAAGGATCGGACGATCCTTTCTGAATCCTACTCAAAATCTCCCATGCATGTCTTCCAACCTTTTTATCCTGATGACACCGGTTGTGCTTTCACCCATCTCTTTAATGCCGCAGGAGGTCTTGTCTGTGGAGACAGAATCGAAATCCATATTCGCCTTAAGGAGAACTCCCACGTTCTTGCTACCACCCCCTCGGCAACGAAGATCTACAGAAGCTCGGGGGGCTTTGTGTGTCAGGAGACGGAAATCACGATCAGGAAGGGAGGAGTTCTTGAGTATCTCCCTTGCTACGTCATTCCCTTTGCAAATGCTTCCTATCATCAGAAAATAAAACTAACAATGGAAGAAGACACGGCAGCAATTCTCCTCGATTATTTTACAACAGGGAGGCTTGCGAGAGGAGAACACCTTCAGTTCGACCAATACAGCAGTATCATGGAGATCAATTATTTTGAGGAATCGATTCTGTTTGAGAAGGCAATTTTAAAACCCCTTGATACGGATTATGGCAGTTTTGGCTTTCTGGAATCCTTCGTTGCGGCAGCGTCCCTATACCTTATCTTCGATAATCCCAGAATAGAAAAAGACCTCCTCGACATCCTGCGGGCAGAAGTTGGTCGTCTAAGCGGCGTGCTGGGAGGAGTATCCACGTTGCCGTCAAAAGGTGCAATCGTAAGACTTCTCGGAAATGGGACCCGGTCCATTGAAAGGGCCATTCTTAAAATGTGGTCTGTTGCCAGAGAGCACATTCTTGGAAGAAAATCGTTCCCACAACTGAGGAGGGTAGTCCCTTTTTAGCATGGAAGGTCACTGGCCTGTGTTGGACTCTTTTTAAGAGGCTTCATAGGGAATATTTTCCCCCCCGAATATCATTTCACGCCATACCTTATCCAACAAGTTTGCGGAATTTAAATTTTTTTCCAACAAAATTGTTGTTTTTCACTTCGTCTTAATTATATATTCGTAATCATTTCAACTTTCCACTCGAATCGAAAAACACTTTGAATTTAAAACCTTAGATTGCATTCGTTGACGATAAGATTTCTTTGGCATCGTTCTTGATAAAGATAAGAATCAAAGATTGAAAACGGAGCTTTAAAGGAAATCCAAAGAGAAAGGAAGAAGATGCGAAACATCGATACCGTCGCAAGGTCAAGATTAGGTTCTGTTTCTTCGGGTAAGCTTCTAAAGCTGAAAGACGGTTTGTATAGACAGCTAAAGGAACGTGAGTGGATATTTAACAGAACGGAAAGCGATTTAATCTTCCTCATTCATAAGGATGGGGCCTACGGTGTGGTTGTGAGAATGGAGGATATTGAATGGAGTGAATGTTGAATCAAGTTAGAGCGCAACTTCAAATAAAAGGATGATGGAGGAGGGGGAATGAAAAAGAGATTATTAGGCTTGATTCTGGCGGTTTTGATGATGTTTCCATTTGTGATGAACGCAAGCGGCGAAGAGGGATCAGCATCGACTTCAGACAAAAAAATCGAAGAGGTAAAGCCGGCCGAAGAGGCAAAGCCGCCGGAGGCCCCGGCACCGGAACCCGGGCTGCTGATGTTCGCTTTAGGCAAGGCGGGGCTGGCCCAACCTTTGGACAAGGCTGGGATCAACATCTACGGCTACATCGAAGGCGGTTACATGCATGACTTCAGTGTGCCGGGTACTGGCCATGGTCCAACCTTCATCGGGTTTAACAGCTACAAGGACGCGGCCACCCTTGACAAGATTAGTCTAAACGTCGAGCGCACGGTCGATGCGACCAAGAAGCAGTTTGACTTGGGGTTCCACGTGGAGGGTATCTGGGGTACGGATGCCGCATTCGTCCACTCGAATGGGCTCCTGGATTCGCAGACGGGCCGCTATCAAGGGGACCTTCTCCAGGCCTATGTGGACGTGACTCTCCCCGACCTGCCGGTGCGAATCCGCGCGGGCAAATGGATCGAACTGGCCGGCTTCGAGCACTTCAGCGCCAACATCTACGGGGCCTTCGGCGATCCGTCCAAGGCCCTCTATTCTTACAGCTACCAGTTTCTCTACGCCGAGCCGAGCACGCAGACGGGCGTTCTGGCTACCTACGTGGCGAACCCCAAGTGGTCGTTTGACGCTGGCTTCACGCGCGGCTGGAACCAGTCCGTTAAAGACGCCAACGGCGCCCTGGACTTCTTAGGCCGCATCACCTTTACCCCCAGCGACAAGATCTCCGTCACTTTCGTGATGACGGAAGGCCCGGAGTTCCCGACGGGCTTCGGGCACAATCTGCCTCGAGGCGACGACCACGACTCGTGGACCGCGTTGGACCTGGTTGCAACCCAGAAGATCACTGAAAAGTTGAGCGTGGGCTTGGGCATTGACTACGTCGATGCTCCACACATCCCCGCGTTACCAGACGGTGCCAAGCAGTGGGGAGGCGTGGCAGGCTACGTCAGCTACGCGATCGATCCGCACCTCACGCTCAACACCCGACTGGAGTGGTATAGAGACGCCGCCAATGGCTTTTCCACTGGTGCACCCGTCAGCGCCAGCTATTACGACTATTACGAGGTCACAGTGGGCGTGGCCATCAAGCCTTTCCCAAAAGACAAGTTTCTCTCCAAGTGGCTGATCAGACCGGAAGTTCGCTACGACTACGCTGACCACTCGGTCTTCAACAGGGGCGACAGAAATCAGTTGACATTCAGCGCGGACACCCTCTTCACTTTTTAGGATCGCCATGGCGGTTCCGCACCCGCCTGGGCGTGTGGAGACCAGGGTATCAAAAAACTGTTTTCGGGGAGGTAGAAAAGATGAAAAAGGTTGAAGCCATCATTGACCCTTCTAAGATACAAGAAGTAAAGAATGCTTTGACTAAGATCGGGATCAGGCGGATGACAATAAGCAAGGTCGATGAGTTTGGGATCCAAGATGCTCACAAAGAGTTTTATCGAGGGAAGGAATACATAGTGGACGTTGTCAAAGAATTCAAAATCGAACTCATGGTCACAGATGAGATGCTCAGCCAGGTCATTGGGACCATCCGTAAAGCTACCAAAACAGAAAACATTGGCGGCGAAGAAGTTTTCGTATCTCCGGTGGAAGAGGGGAGCCGGTTCCGATATCCTTCTGACTGCGCATAGTCTAGTGAGAAAACGATCAATGGGCAATTGGCGAGAGGCAGGCATGGTGATTTGAGGAAAATAGATACAAAGGAGGATAGTTATCATGGCACAACAAGGTGAAATGAAAAAGAGTTTGGGGTTAACCGGGGTTACAGTCAATGCAATGGCATTGATCGCACCGGGTGCGTTTTTATGGCTGACCTTCCAGATGCAGGCGGCACAAGTGGATCTTGCCAGCCAGACGACCGCGATGGACATGTTTACCGGTCTGATTCTCGCGCTCATTTTGGCGTTCCTAACAGCCATTTCGTATTCCAAGCTTGCAGAGTTATATCCTGAGGCTGGCACGGGCAGTTCTTATTATTTCACGGAACAGGCGGTATTGAACGAGAAACGGTTGTCCCCCTTTTCAAGATTGTCCAAGTATACCGTGGGCTGGTTCTCCCATCTTTATTATTGGGTGTATCCTGGGGTCATGGTGGCGGTCATGGCTATTCTGATCAATTATATCTTCAACCAATTCGGGGTAAACCTCTCACCTTTCTGGCAGGTAATGATAGCCGTCATATTTGCATTCCTGACAGGATATATAGCCTACCGCGGCATAACGGGCTCGACCATATCTTCTATAGTGATCAACGTGATCCAGATCATTTGTCTCGTATTCATAACGATCCTGGCATTGGTCTACCGGTTTAAAAATCCGCAGAATGTCACATTTATTCATCCTAACTTATCCTCGATTGCGCTGCCGCATAGTCTCGCGAATGTGATGTTTCAAGCAACCATTGCCATATTATTGCTCGTAGGTTTTGAATCAGCCACGGCTTTAACGGCTGAATCCAAAACTCCCAAACATGTCTCCCGTGGGGTTATCATTTCTTTAGTCATTCAGGGATTAATCTTCTACGTCTTTGAATACTTCGGCGCCAATGCGTGGCTGAATACAGCCTATACTGCAAAAGATGCCAAGGATGCCGTGGTCAGCGGTATTCAGGCCGCCGCCGCTTCCGGCGCTCCGATAGGCGACATGTGCAAAATCCTTGGTGATGCCCTGCTGGGTAATGCCGGCTTCTTCTTGATGATTATCGTGGCGGTCACAGTCGCGATTGCGATACTCGGTACCACTCTGGCATGTATGAATGCTGGCGTGCGTGTAACCTACGCCATGTCAAAGGATCGCGAAGTTCCGAGCTTCTTAGGCTTTTTGCATTCTACTTATGCGACACCCCATACTGCCGTATTGGCCATTACCATTGTCTCGGCGGCGATCGGAGGCTTTGGAGTCTTATCCGTCACGAATCTGACGGCGATTACCTTCTTATCGAACATCGGTACCTTTATTCTCTATGGGATGACCAACGCCGTGGCACTCGTGGCCTTTCTCCGCCATCCGCAACGAAATGCGTTTACGCATATCGTGGTGCCGATTCTGGGGGTTATAGCCAATATTGCCATGCTGGTGACGATCATCTATCTGGGAGTTCTCGG
>DATHCH010000105.1:0-2674 GCA_035319625.1 Thermodesulfobacteriota bacterium | reverse complement strand
GACTTTTTTCCCCACCTCTGCATCGGGAATGACGACCCCAAACTCCTTTTCCAGGCCTAGGACGAGCTCAAGGGCGTCGATGGAGTCCAGCCCGAGGCCTTCGCCGAAGAGAGGGGCATCGGTCTCGATCATCTCCGGGGTCATGTCCTCAAGTTTTAGTCTCTGGATGATGAGCTGTTTAAGGGTTTCGATCAGGTGATCATTCAGTTCAACCATTCTTCTCCTCTTCTGCGTAATTAAAGGGGTCAAGGGTTCGAGGGTTCAAGGATTCAAGAGTTTTCGAAGCCAAAGCACCATAGTGTCTGAGTCTCTTAACGTCATAACCCCTAAATTCCCAAAGGACTGCGCGATCCCAGACCCTTAGCCTTTCACTTGACCGCTCGAACCCTCGGCCCCCTGACCCCTTTTCTAAACATTCCAATAAGAATAAAAATTATACCATTGATCTGGATATTTTTCGATATACCCTTCAAATTTTTTGATTAATCTCTCCATCCCCTCTTGAATAACGGCCTCCCGATCCTTTCTCGAAGAGGGATTAAAATAGATAGGGGGCTCAATGATTCCTCTGTACTTTCGATTCTTCTCCATCACGACGAAGACGGGTAAGACCGGAGCATCCGTGGCCATTGCGAGAATGGCCACGCCGATGGGAAAGGCCGTCTTCTTCCCAAAAAAATCGAAGACCATAGTCTTTTGAGACTCTATCCGATCCCCCAACATCGCCAGAATTTCGTTCCGCCGAAGGGCTTTGACGGCATCCAAAACCGCCATCGGAGAGTCGTCTTTCGGATTGATATAGAGAATCTTTATTCCCCTCCTTCTTCTCATCTCCTCTCGAAAGGACCGAGTATCCGCATCTCTCTCGTCGAGGGTGAGGACATTGAGACTTCCTCCTCTGAAGGAGAAGAGTATTCCTCCAATCTCCCAATTCCCAAGATGGGGTGTGATGCAAATCGCTCCTTTTCCGGCGCGGAGGGCTTCCATCATATGATCCGCTCCCACCTCTTCTTCAACCCATCGTTCTTTATTGGAGGGACGGAGGCGGTGCATCACCATGTAATCCAATAGATATTGGCCATAGTTCTGGAACGTTTTGCGCGTTAGGACATCCAATCTTTCTTGTGACCACCTTCCTCTGCTCACCCCTTCCATATTTTTTCGGACATGGGCTCTCGTTTTCCTCATCAGAAGGTAAAAGAGATCTCCAACGAGTACACTGAAGAATTTCTGGACTGGCCGGGGGATGAGGGTGGAGCAAAACTGGAAGAAGAAGAGGTAGATAAACCGATTCAGTGATCGGGGGTGACGTTCTTCCATATTAACTCCCGAAGTAGTCTCTTAAGAAGCTGAGAAGCGTCCGGATACCCAGACGATGCTTCTTGACGTGATGCCAGATGTCCTGGATCGCTTTCTTCGAGCGGGTATAGTAGAGAAGATGTGCCTTGAGTAGAAGCCACTCCATTCGGATGAATGAGAGATGGTCGTGCTTAAAGACTAGGTGCTGCATATCAAAGAAGGACCAGGGCGATCTCCATTTGAAGATCCGGTCCTTCACCTGCTGATAGATGGCTGTCCCCGGATAAGGGGTGAGGATGGCGAACTGGGCCACACTCGTGTCCAGCCCTTTCGCAAAACGGATGGTGCCATGAATCGTCTTGACGGTATCGTGGAGCCCCGCCAGGATGTAGGAGGCATGAATCTCAAGGCCATTCCGTTTCAGCATTTCCACCGTCTGAACGGTTTCGTCCACATGAATCCCTTTCCTCAGCTCTTCGAGGGTTTTCGGGCTGGAGGATTCCACTCCGATAAAAACCGACTTTGCTCCTGCCCTCACCATCTCTCTCACCATCTCTTCATTTCGAAGCAGGAGGTCGATCCTGGAGAGGCACCACCACCAGAGGTCGAGCTTCTTTTCAACGATCCCACGGCAAATTTCAATCACCCTTTTTGGAATGAGGTTGAAGGTGTCATCCACAAAGGCGACGGCATGAAAATGATATCGATGATAAACCTCTTCGATCTCTTTTAAAACAGAGGCCACGCTCCTGGCCCTGATTTTCGTTCCCCAAAAATGGGAGGATGCACAAAAAACGCATTGATAGGGACACCCACGGCTCGTGATCAAAGGGGTGATGGGGCGGTCTCCGATTTTTGTTCTTTGATAATCTTCGATATGGATCAGATGCCTGGCTGGAAGGGGAAGGTTGTCGAGATCCTCGATGAAAGGCCTGGGAGAGGTTCGTACCAGCTTTCCGTTTGCAAAGAAACTAATTCCCTTGATCGAATCGAATGGACCATTTTTCTTCTCTAAAGCCGCAACCAATTCTGAGAAGGTTACCTCGCCTTCTCCGCGGATGATGAAATCAACTCTTCTCGTTGAGAGGATCTCTTCATCCACATAACCGGGATGAGGCCCCCCCATCACTACCGTGCAGCCATTCGCCTTCGCTTTCTTGGCTAATCGGAGGGCCTGACGGTGACGGGTCGTGTCCGTGGTGATGCCGACCAGGTCATACTTCTTAAAATCGATCTCTTCCTTCTTCCTTCGAACAGCCAGGTCCCTGACCACGACCGGATAGCCCTCTTTCTCCGCATACGCCGCAACGTAGAGAAGGCCCAGAGGGGGAAAGAGAACCCCTGTTGCTTTCAAGGTCCCCGTAGGAGCAGGGTT
>DATHCH010000104.1:0-5434 GCA_035319625.1 Thermodesulfobacteriota bacterium | reverse complement strand
ACTAAGATAGCCAAATCAAAGAAAGTTTCATCGGAGTCCCTAATTAATACTTGGTTGAAGGATAGAATACGCAGAGCGACCAAGATTCAAAAAGTTGTGTAACAATTCACTGCCATTGGGCGGTTTACAGCCACCGGTGATTTCCGTTGCACGTTATACGAGCAAAAGGAATAGAATGAAACGGCATTACGTCAAAATACTTTTGCTTCTTGTGATCATTCTTACTATTGTTCCACTCTATGTTTTGGTCCAAGGATACGTCGCAAGATACCTTCCAACTTTCCTGATTACATCCCGAAACCTCTCTTTTGTATCAGTCAAAGGACGATTGGCGGTCACAATCATAGGCAGTGAATTTGTAGGTTCACTCGTAGTCGCGTTCATTACACTATTGCCGGTTGGTTATACGTTCCCAAAAAGGTGGGCTCCTGCTTCTGCAGTTTTAGTGGCGATAACGCTGGTGGCTCTTCTATTTGTATTTCCGGCAGGCACTATTCGGAGCTGGTTTATGGATGTTATTCGGGTCGGTGAGTATCTGTCGATCATCACTGCTTATTTTTTGATGGCGTTAGTGGGTTCCCGGTTGTCCCGCCATACGCTGGAAACAGACGTATAACCAGTGCCTGTGCCGGATCGCAGATAAATCTGGCACGCGGTGACCTCTACATTTTCCCTATTGACATCCTCCAGTTTAATTGTACAATTGTCTAAGATAAAAAAGGGAGCTGTTCATGGATATTGTCATTGACACTTCTGCTTTGCTTGCCGTTATCGTAGCGGAGCCAGAGCGAGACAGGATCGTGAAACTGACGGCGGGTCATACGCTTATTGGCCCTGGGTCAATCACCTGGGAAATCGGGAATGCCTTCTCAGCCATGCTAAAGCAGCAACGTGTTGGGTTGGCTGAGGCTCAGCAGGGGTTGAAGATCTTTAACGCTATCCCTCTGCGCTTTGTTAGAGTGGATTTAAATAATGCCATTTCGATCGCCTATGAAACCAAAACATATGCTTATGATGCGTACTTTCTTGATTGTGCCGTTCGGTACGCAGCACCTTTAATCACTCTGGATCGCGCCCTAAAGCGTGCGGCGATGAAACTTGGTGTTAAATTGATGGAGGTTTGAAATGCGAGTCTACACCTATTCTGAAGCGAGACAAAAACTTTCGAGTATCTTGGACAAGGCGGAATCGATGGGGAAAGTGATCATTCGCCGAAAGGATGGAAGGACCTTTGCTTTGATTCCTGAGAAGACACGCAACTCCCCTCTGGATGTCCCCTCGATCAAAGCTGCGGTCTCCACAGAAGAGCTTGTGGGGATCGTAAGAAAAGAGAGGGCCAGAACAAGAGGGTGGAGGCGAGGCATGGAAAGCCAAAGGCTTCGTCCTCGCCATTGAAGCTGGAGAAAAAGTCAATCCTGCACGAAATCGGCGAATCGGAAGAAAATTCGACCTCCCAGAACTAATTTTTCAAACCCACCTGTTGCCTCCGCCGATAAAAAAAGCCCTCACCCCCGCAAAGGGTGAGGGCTTTTGACATCTCTATGCCAAGCAGGTCTATGTTTAATCGTGGACGTGAGCGATTTTTACCTCCGCCGTTGGCAGTTTTTCAGCGGCTGGCTCTATTGGTATCCTCATCTTGTAGAATGAACGCCACACGAAGATGAGCCCGACAATAAACAATGGAATAGCGATGTAGGGAGCGTAGTTTGTGGAACTGGCTTCCTTCGCGTTTACCGCCATCGCGATCGCAATTTCGGTTGCAAGCAGGCCAAACAGAGTCGAGAACTTGATGATAGGGTTCAGGGATACGGACGAGGTATCCTTGAAGGGATCGCCCACCGTGTCGCCGATAACCGTCGCCGCGTGAAGCGGCGTGCCTTTCTGGTCGAGGTCGACTTCAACGATCTTCTTGGCATTGTCCCATGCGGCGCCAGTGTTCGCCATATAGATGGCCTGGAAGAGGCCAAAACAGGCAATGGAGATCAGATACGCAACGAAGAAGTTGGGGTTCAGCAGCGCGAAAGCGAGCGTAATGGCCATTAGCGCGATGAAGATGTTCCACATCCCCTTCTGTGCGTACTGGGTACAAATTTTGACAACCGTCTTGGAATCCTCTATGTCGGCTGTCTTCTTTTCCAGGTTCATGTTCTTTTTAATGAACTCGACCGCCCGGTAAGCCCCGGTGGTCACCGCCTGCATGGAGGCGCCGCTGAACCAGTAGACCACTGCGCCGCCGCAGATCAGGCCGATGATAATCGGCGCATCGGTCAGTTGCACATGGAGCATGTTCTTGCTATGGAGCAGCAGGATGATCGAGAAGATCATCGTCGTTGCACCACACACAGCGGTGCCGATGAGCACCGGTTTCGCCGTTGCCTTGAAAGTGTTGCCCGCGGAGTCGTTGGCCTCAAGGTAGTGCTTGCCCTCTTCGAAGTTAGGATCAAACCCGAAGTTCTTTTTAATATCTTCCTTGATACCGGGAATCGTTTCGGTCTGGGCCAGCTCGAAGATAGACTGGGCATTGTCCGTGACCGGACCGTAAGAGTCCACCGCGATGTTGACGGGGCCCATACAGAGGAACCCGTAAGCGACCAGACCAAAGGCGAAGATCGACGGATAGTTGATGACTTCGGCCGGTATGGCAAGGCTGACGAAGTAGGCGATGCCCAGCAGGAAAGCGATCAGCACTCCCTTGTAAAAGGCGCTGAAGTTGCCGGAGACAATACCCGACAGTACGGTGAGGGATGCGCCTCCTTCGCGCGAAGCGGTCACAATCTCCTGGACGTGCTTCGACTTGGAGCTGGTAAAGATCTTGGTGAATTCGGGGATGAGAACCGCTGCCAGCGTACCGCAGCTGATGATCATCGCCAGCTGCCACCAGACATTTGGCATAGGGGTAAGCACGCCCCCTTTCAGAACTTGGAGATCGCTGATCAGGAGGTAGCTCATACCGAACGACGTGCTGATGCACAGCGTGGCGGCGATCCAGATCAGTCTCATGAGAGGCTCTTCGAAATCGATCTCTTTCTTTCCCCTATATTTTACGGAAGAGATAGCCTGATTGACAAAATAGGAAAGCCCGGAGCAGAAGTCCATGAGGAAACGCATTGCAAAAATCCACACGATGAGTTTCCCCTGGATGGCCTCCTTGGTCGCGCTGTCGGAACTGATAACGGCAAGGGTGATAAAAACGATCAGCGCCACGCCAGTAACGCCATACGTCTCGAAACCGTCTGCCGTGGGGCCCACGCTATCGCCCGCATTGTCACCCGTGCAGTCAGCAATCACCCCGGGGTTACGCGGGTCATCCTCTTTCACCTTGAAAACAATTTTCATCAGGTCGGAGCCGATGTCAGCGATCTTCGTGAAGATACCTCCGGCGATCCGTAGCGCGGAGGCGCCCAAAGATTCACCAATGGCAAATCCAAGGAAGCAGTAGCCGACGATGTTACGGGGTACGAAGAGAAGAATGATCACCATCATGACAAGTTCGAGGGAAATGAGGAAAAGCCCAACGCTCATCCCGGAGCGGAGGGGAATATTGACCACATCCCAAGGCCTCCCTGCGAGCGAAGCAAAAGCGGTACGAGAGTTCGCATAGGTGTTGATTCGGATGCCGTACCAGGCCACGGTATAGGAACCGCCCATACCCACCACCGAGAAGAACAAGACCAGCAGCAGAGTGGGGATCCCCTCGCCCTTCAGGGCCAGAAAATAGAAGGTCATGGCGGCGGCAATGAACAGGAACAGCATGATTAGGAATTTGCCCTGCTGAATCAGATAGGTGCGGCAGGTCTGAAAGATGGTCTCGGACACTTTGAGCATCGATTCATGGGCTCGCAACTTCTTGACTTGGTGGCGCAGAAATAAGCTGATCCCCAGCGTGCCAGCAATGATACATGCACCATAAAAGAGAAGATACCACGGCCTTATCCCACCCAGGTGGGTATAGGGAGCACCTTTATGCAAGTCGGGTATCGCGAGATCTGCCTCGCTGGCAAAAGCCACGAGGGGGAAGAACAGGTATGCACCTGCCATCAACCACATCAACTTTGACCATACATTTTTTATTCTCATAATGCCCTCTCCAAAGAAGTTTGTACCGGGTTAACCCGTTCCTGCAATCAAGCTTTCTGTAGCAAAGTCCCCACTTCTGCGCGAACCGAGAAAATTATCCTAAAACATATAAGGTAAAGGCCCTAAGAAGTCAAGAATTTTTTCACAAATCGGGTTATGACCGAGAGTAGGCTCGATAAGTAACGAGAATAATTGAAATAGTTATAAGATCAGGATATACCGTGGAGTAAGATCATCTGGCGTCTTCGGGGACTAAGCTTAGCGTGTTCGCAATCTCCTGTGGATGCCGCGGACAGGTGACCGGAAACGACGATCAAGCGGGCCGCAACTTTCAGACCTGAATCGATTATGGATTAATCGACCCTTTCTGTTTGACATATTCTCTGTCGTTAAGTAAAATTAATTAATAATATAGCTAGGGGAGCTCATTGGGCTGAGAGTTCTTGTCCCGCTGCAGCGGGATAGGGAGACCCTCCGAACCTGTTTGGGTAATTCCAGCGAAGGGAAGCGGATAAAGAGAAGCGAGCCGTAATACCTCCATTGGGATTACGGCTTTTGTTTTTTGTCTTTCCATTTGAAATGAAACGGAGATGAAACGAATACTGACGATTGCCGGATCGGATTCTGGAGGCGGAGCAGGAATTCAGGCAGATTTGAAAACCATCAGCCTGCTCGGCGGTTACGGAATGAGTGTGGTCACGGCCATTACAGCACAAAACACATTGGGAGTTCAAGGCATCCATGAGATTCCTGCCCGATTTGTTGGAGCCCAAATCGATTCCGTTCTCTCGGACATCGGCGCGGATGCGATCAAGACGGGGATGCTGGTCAATCAAGAAATCATTGATGTCGTGTCGAAGAAAATTAAGCAGTATAAGATGAAGAAGGTAGTGGTGGATCCGGTGATGGTGTCAAAGGGCGGGACCCTTCTTCTTCGAAAGGATGCTCAAGATGCTCTCATCCAAAAATTGATTCCTCTCGCATGGGTGATTACGCCGAATCTTATGGAGGCATCGACCCTCACCGGTTTAAAGGTGAACTCTCTGGAAGGAATGAAGGGCGCTGCCCGTCTCATTCACAAATTGGGGGCAAAAAATGTGGTCGTGAAGGGAGGTCACCTGAAGGGGATACCAATTGACCTGCTTTATGACGGGAAAAAATTTGCCGAGGTGAAAGGACCAAGGATTGAGTCGAAGAATACCCACGGTACAGGTTGCACCTTCGCCTCAGCGATTGCAACGCTTTTGGCGAAAGGGGAGAGGATCGATGAAGCGGTGAGAAAGGCGAAGACTTTTATCACCATGGCGATCCAATCCGGCCTCAACCTCGGCAAAGGAGCGGGTCCTGTCAATCCTTC
>DATHCH010000103.1:0-10545 GCA_035319625.1 Thermodesulfobacteriota bacterium | reverse complement strand
ACGTGTTTGTTGCATGAAGATCCAATCCGGCATACACTTTCATCAGGGCACCTCCTCGAGAAGATTTGGACGTCTTTTCACCATAGTACACCGAACCGTTTACTATGGCGAGGTGCCCTTTAGATGATTATCAGGTGACATTTTCAGCAGATCCGAAGGTTCTCTATTTTTACATCCCCGATGACCCTGAATAACCCTCCCTCCGTTTCCGTTTTTGGAGTAAGGGGTTACGGATAAGCTTCCCAAACCATTATCTCTCTTTTTTAAATAACCCAGTGGGCATATTCCCCAAATCGAGATCCCTGCTTTTTAGAGAATCTTCTGCTGATTACGAAGTGAAGTCTTCGGGCAGCATCTTTTGGAGAGGTGTCTATATAGAAAGGAAGAAGAACAGTCCCTGACTCTTTTCAAAAGAAATCTTCACTTTTTGGGGGTTCCCGTGTTAATCCCTTGTGGTTCTGTCTGCCTATTTCTTAGGCAACCAAGGGATAACAACGCAACATTGCTCCCTGAAACATTGATTATTCATTTTTGTTCCATAGTACGAGATTTCAAACGCAAATCAATAACCTTTATCCTTGGTCAATATTGACAACACAGACTTCTTATGATAATAGCTTATAAGCATATCTTAAATTTACAAAAGGAGGCTGTGATGAAAAAAATTGTCGGGATGCTAATGTTGGGATTGTTTTTTGTAGGGATTATCACAATGACTGCCAGAACGGTAAATTCAGAATCCCCTATAGGACAGGAAGCTTCGGAACATCCTAGAATTGCTAAGGCAATTGCCGCGCTTGAAGATGCGATAATTTATATGAAAGAGGCCCCACACGATTTTGGTGGGCATAAGGCAAAGGCCATTGAAGACAGCGAAAGAGCCGTAAGACAGTTAAAATTGGCACTGAAGTACAGAGCGAGACAAGACAAACTTCATCCACCGAAATAACTCAGTCAGAACATAAAACTATTCATCGGGGGGGTTAGCTGAATTTAAGTTAACCCTTCTTTTATTCTGAGCCGCTCTCTATTGGGTCTCAAGTTACCCTGAGTCCAGACCCATTTTAATCCAGCCGAGGCAGGGAGGGAGAAGGTATTTTCTATATGCGTTACGAAGGGGTTTTTTATTTATGTAAGAGTCCGATTTTCTTTCCCTGACCATCCCATCCTCCCTGGTAACCTTTTTGAAACTTGAAGGGGCGTGCGGTCGAATAGTACTTCCTGAAGTTCTCAAAATCGTACAGACTTTATCGATGCAATGTTTCAAACAGAAATCCTCAATCACAATGCCCAGTCCCGATCTCGGAAGGGCATCAGATTCCTGAATATTTATTGACAAAAAGTAATTGAATGGGTGGGATTTTTGCAGATGACAGACTGCGGTAGAATTGTTGTTAGCATACCGAGGAGCAGACATTTGAACAGCATTGATTCGTCTTTATTACAGAGTAGATTCAGGCTTCGGGAAACCCAATATCTCTGCGAACGATTCGAGAAATCTCCGAATATCACCGAGGAGTATTGGGTGGCAAGTCATCTTCGCATCAGTTACGCCGCTCAGGACACGTCTGCTCTTCCATTGATCCGGGAGTCGTTTCTTCGCGCATATGATTACGTGAAAGGCTGGTTTGGCTACCGAGGTGACATTGCAGTAGACTTGTGGGTGGCACCCACTTTAGCTGACTTAAGCTATGTGATGTGCCAGCCATGTGACGACGGCTTCTTTTGTGCACCCGGAAACCGGGACGGAATGAACGTCATCTTCTTTGTCTCACCGCTATCCTGTGAGATGAATGCCGACAAAGACCGTCTCACGGGTAACTTAGCACATGAAATCACCCATCATGTTGTCCAAGACATATCACGGGCTACCCTCTATTCCATGAAACGCAAGGAAGTAAGGGATGTACCGATGTGGGTGGAAGAAGGACTGTGTCAATTCATAGAAAGTGAGCTTTGCCTTTCCCTTCAAGAGAGCCGAGCCGAAAGAATTACCGAGATAACGAAGTGGTACGATCGGGAAGAGTTGTGGAATGATCTTTCCTCTTGTGACGATGCGAGCATTGCCTATCTGCAGGCTTACAAAGAGATTAGAACTCTGGTAGAGACGAAAGGTAAAGGAGAGATTATCCGGCTGTTGTATCTAAATCGGAAACACTATGTGAACTGGAATAACCTGTTGAGGAAAGGAAACGAGACGACCCAAGCCAGATGAACGATACAAGAATAGCAGACTATGATATTGTGATGAGGGATGAAATCCGTCGCCTCTTCGCAGATATCTATCCAGATCAGCCGGAGATCGTTGATCGAATGTGTTACGACCCGACCATGCCCAGTCATGTTACCACGAAGGTCGCTTATAGGGGTGAGAGTTTGGTTGGTCAGGCAAATATATTTTTTCATAAAGCCCTCAACGGGAATGCGAATTTAGGATTTCATGTGCACCCATTGATGCGCAGACAAGGGATAGCGACCGCACTTTCAGGCGAGGCCATCAAAGATGCTCGGTCGAAGGGAATCACCGTTCTGTATATTAGAACCCCAGAAGATAATTTCCCGGCAATTGCAGTGGCACACAGTTTGGGCTTCACTTGCGATGACAGCCGGTTCGCTGAGAAAGGGCTTGCGGTATTTATGAAACAATTGTGACAGAGGAAGCTAACCAGTAGATCCAGTCCACGCAAAAACCGCGTCGTTGATTAAATGTTATAGCTCCTTTCTTCCCGTAATCATCGAGGCTGGAGATTAGCTCACATTGAAGATTCGTAGGTGGAACGTTGAATATGTAGGGAAGGTTTTTGTCCTCACCTATTCGATAATCCCTAATGGCCCTCCCTCTAATTCCTCTTTTGAGGCAGGTGCTTACGATTAAATTTTCCGATCCTGCCTTTCACCTTTTATTAGACCAATAGACTTGTCTCTCAAAATTGGAATCCTCTCATTTTTCGAGGAGCATCTGGTGATTATTGGGTGAAGTCTTCAGGGGGGATCTTCTCGGAAGAGGCGTCTACACGGAAGGAAGAGGTAATAACCCTATGCCTTTTGAAAAGAAATCTTCAGTCTTTGGGGTGTGCCATATTGATTCGTGGCCGGTGTGCCTGCCTATTTATTAGGCAACCAAGGGGCAAAGATGCAATGTTTCTTCCTAAAGTCCTCAAAAGCGTATAGATCTTATCCATGCAATGTTTCAGGTGGAAATCCTCAACCTCGAATTTCCATTGACAAAAAGTATTTGAATGGATAGGATTCTTACAAATTACACGTTGCAGTTCAATAATTGTTCGGCCATACACAAGAAAAGTAAAGGGCAAGAATCATTTATCTTGACGCACGTGTTTGCTGGAGAAAAGAATATGAAAGAAACCGATTCTGTGCAACTGGCCTCTGGCAATCGGCGGACGATGAGTAAACCATGCCATGCTATGTCGAACCAAAGAACCTGGTAAATTCACTGGAAGGAGTTGAGTATGTTCGAGGTAAGCGAGGAAGCATCGGAAAAGATCAGACAGTTCTTGGAAGGACGCGAAGGGCTTCAGTCCATCAGAATCTTGATGACTGAAGGCGGGTGGAAAGGTCCACATCTCATTATGGCTATGGATGAGCAAAAAGAAAACGACGAGGTTTTCACATTGAAAGGTGTAACGTTCCTCGTCGAAAAAACGCTTTTTGAAAGGGCAAAACCAATATACATTGACTATACTCAGTCCACTTTGGGTTCGGGTTATACGTTAAAGTCGGAATTAATGAAAGGCGCGAAGGATGTTAGCGTATGTCATGAAATTTGCGGCAGTTGCCAGGATCTACGTCGTTAGACTTGACAAAACCTACAGGCCAAACGAGTCCTTCCACCGGATCGGCGAGGGAAGACACTCGCCTCCCGGTGAACTTGATGTTATACCACCTTTCTCTCCGTAATCATCAAGGCTGAAGGTTAGCTCACATTACAGATAAGTAGGTGTACTTGTCAATCGAGCGTTAATTCGATGGGATTTGCCAGAATAAGTTTCGTCCAGCACGCTTTAGTTTTTCATCTCTCTTGAATATCTCAAGATAACTGTATTATCTACTTTCCATTAATGCGGAAACCTCTGTGAAACTTTTGCTTGACATCTTTGGATGAAATAGCGAAGGTGTTTGTATGTCCTCCTTCCTCATCCGGGGTGCGCAGGTCATCGATGGCTCGAATCAGGAGCCCTTTAGGGGAGATATTGCTGTTCAGAATGGAACGATCACAGACGTCGCGCCGTCTATAAAAGGTGGAGGAAAAGCGGTCGTTGAAGCGGATGGACTCGTCGCTGCCCCAGGTTTTATTGATATCCACTCCCATACCGATCTCAGCATCTTTAAACATCCCCTTGCTGAAAGCAAGGCGTTGCAGGGAGTGACGACCGAAGTGATCGGTAATTGTGGCATCGGCGCCTTTCCCGTGAACGATGAGCGAAAGGCTGTTCTGATTGACTACCTGAGAATGCATGACTTGCATCTCCCTTCCCATGGGTTAAGTTGGAATAATTTCAATCAATATGCAGATCAATTGGATCGCATCGGTCTCGGGCTCAATTTAGCTCCGTTAGTGGCCCATGGAGCACTCCGCATTGCCATTTTAGGGACGGAGGATAGCAGCCCCAGTCACAAAGAGCTTGAAAGTATGAAGAGCCTCTTGACAGATTCCCTCGAACAGGGGGCCTGGGGACTCTCCTCAGGCTTAATCTACCCACCTGGAAGTTTTGCGAAGACAGAAGAACTGGTGGCCCTCGCTAAAATCGTCTGCGAGCATGGAGCCCTCTACGCCAGCCATATCCGGGGGGAAGGGACCACACTCATGGAGGCTCTGGACGAGGCCGTTCTCATCGGAAAAAAGAGCGGTGTCAGAGTGGAAGTCTCTCATTTAAAAGCAATGGGGCAAGACAATTGGGGCCGGGGCAAAGAAGCTCTTTTAAAATTAGAAAAAGCGCGTCAGGGTGGGGTCGATATCGCCGCCGATCAATATCCCTATGAGGCAACAAGCACTTCACTGACCGCTTTGGTCCCTCCATGGGCCCTTGCGGGCGGTGTGAATCAACTTTTGAAGAGGCTCACTTCTTCGGAGATGAAAGAGCGACTACGGGAGGAGGTTCTTCGTGAAATGGACAAACGAGGCGGCCCGAGCCGGATTGTCATTGCAGAAATATGTTCTGAAAAGAATATTGGGCTCTCCGGAAAAAATGTGAGCCAGATCGCTGAGCTTTGGCATTGCACACCAGAAATTGCGGTGATGAGACTTCTCTTGGAGGAGAAGGCAGCCGTAGGAGCGATCTATTTCTCATTATCGGATGAAGATGTCACAACCATCCTCTCCAATGATCGGGTGTCGGTGGGATCGGATGGGATGGGGATGAATGCGGAGGAAGATTCTGGGAAATTAACCCATCCTCGCTCCTACGGGACATTTCCCAGAATATTGGGCTTCTATGCACGGGAAAAGGGGACTCTTTCCATGGCAAAAGCTATTCATAAAATGACAGGACTGGCTGCTGGCCGAGTGGGTTTAAGAAACCGCGGCTTGATTAAACCAGGGTTTACGGCTGACTTGGTCTTATTCGATCCCCTCACGATTCAAGACCAATCGACCTTTGATCATCCCCATCGATATGCTACGGGTGTGGTCTACACATGGGTGAACGGTTGTCCTGTTGTTCATGAGGGAAGAATAAGAGGAAATACCCCGGGAAGGGTTTTGCGAAAAAAAGCGGTTTCATCCTATTCATAAAACTTTTCGCGATAAAAGGAGGATGACCCGATGGGAACAGCAGGCGGATTCAACGTATGGTGGGGCTTATTGGGCCTTTTACCCCTCGTGGTTTATATCGTTCTCGTCTTCCGGGATGTCGATCCGCTTCCGGCCACAGCGATTTGCGTCTTGATCGGAGCGATCCTGACGCACCAGAGCCTCATCTCTTTTGGTGAGGTCTTGGCCAAGGCAATGGGTTCTTTTCTGGCTTTGGTCGGTTTGATTATCATGCTTGGCCGTGGGTTGGGAGAGGTATTGACCGAAACCAAGGTCAGTCACACCCTTGTCCATAAGATTATTTTTGGAATTGGGATCGATACGGAAAAGAAGGCCATGCTTGGAATCATGCTCGCCTGTATGGTGGTTATCGGTCTCCTCGGGACCATGGCAGGAGGCAATGCGATTCTTGCTCCAATCATCTTGCCCATTGCCGCTTCCGTGGGGCTCTCGCGGAGCGCGGTCGCAGTTATCTTTCAAGCTGTGGGAGAGGAGGCTTTGATCCTCGGGCCTTTTACGCCCCCGGTCGTCACCCTCCTCGGTTTAACCAATATTGGCTATGGCGAAATGATATTATTTGCTGCCGGACCTATTGCTCTGATCACATTCACTGCAACCTGGTTCATGCTCCAGAGGATCCAACGCGGAACAAAAGAGATCAACCCGTATGAACGTTTAGAAGGCGTAGAACAGTTTGTCCCAACCCCTCGGAGCAGACGAACGACGAGCACCTTTGTCGCTCTCTTCCTTGCGGCAGTCATTTACGGGATCATTGCCAAAGCGACAACCTCTTATGTGATTATTGTCATGCTGGGACTCGCCGTGATGACTGGTTTGGTGGGTGGATTGAAGTTTGATCATATTCTTAAACTAATTATTAAGGGAATGGCTGGAAATGTGGGGCTTTTCTTTCTCTTCTTGATCCTCGATCCCTTCATCAATTTTATAAAGCTTGCCGGAGGTTTTAAAGCCTTAGCGATCATTCTCAAACCTTTGGTCGATCTCGGCGGGAAGAGAGTCATCGTTATCCTGGGGGGCCTCATCGGGGCTTTTGGTATTTCAGGAGCCACGGTGGCAACGCTCAACATGCTCCACTCCATGTTTAATCCCTTGCTGAGCAAGCTCAATGTGTCTATGCTGGCCTGGTCCGTGGCACTGATCGTCGCGACAAGAGTGAGCAATTTCATTTATCCGGGCGCCAACATGTTTAGTTCCCTGGGATTTGCCGAGACGAAAGATATCAAATCCATGTTGAAAAACGGCTGGGTCGTCGCTGCCTGCCAAACTCTTTTCTTGGTCATCTACAGCTTGCTTTTTGCATGAGACCCGTTAGAAATTGCAGTCCCGCTATAGCGGGACTCGAAACCGAGCAGGGCATCATTTCTAACGGGGGGAAAGGCGAGGGACGTCCATAATTTTATAAGTATCTGCTTCTCAGCAGTCACCCATTTTTTCTTTAACCCATTCTTCTATCATTCACTGAAATATTGAGTGCTGGCCAGTAAAGTGCGAGCCTTAATTCTTCATCAGTTCTTTCAATTTGTCGACGGTTGGGGGAAGGATTTCTCCGATCTTTTCATCAAAGCGTAGGTGGCAACTTCGATCCATCGGAGTCTCTCCCTGGTTAATGATGGCCAGGCGGGCCCCTGATCGCAGCGCTACTCTCGGCATATCATTGGCAGGGCTCACCACAAGGCTTGATCCCACCACAACAAAAAGATCACAACGGCTTGAGTGCTGGAAAGAATCCTCCAGGTCTTTTTGAGGAAGCGGATCGCCAAAGTTCACCACACTCGAGACCAGCCTGCCTCCGCACTTGCAGGTATCTATCCCTAAAGGTTTCTCAACCTGAGTCTGGCAGCGTTGACATCTGAGCTTTGCGACGTTTCCATGCAATTCAGCCAACAATTCAGGCCGAATCCCGGATCGCAGATGCAGGTTATCCACATTCTGGGAGATGAGGAACTTCAACTTTCCCAAATTCTGAAGCTCTACGATCGCTCGATGACTCGCGTTGGGTTCAACCGAAGTGAAAGGTCTGCTTATGGGCGGTAGGCCTTTTTCTTGTCTTGTCCAGACGCCATCCGGCCCCCGAAAATCAGGTAGCCCTGATTCGGTACTGATGCCCGCGCCGGTGAAAACGACAAGATATTTGGCCTCGAACATCCACTGCGCTAATTTCTTAATCCGCTCTTCCAAATTCGGCATATTCGATCCCTCTTTCGAGAATAGCAAGATAGTGAAACCAGTTCTCCGCAACAAGAACCAGTTTCGGTTTTTGTGATCTCATTTTACAACTTCCCTTTGCCTTTGTAAAAGAGTTTCAGCCTTAAATTCCTCGATCCGAAATCAGCAATCCGGAATCAAAAGACTTTTCTCTTTTGAGGAATTGGTTATAATACTTCTCGGTTTGGATTGATAGGAAAGGAGAGAGGATGAAATACGAAGATTGGGTTCGACAGGAATTACGGGAATTGAGCAAATTTTTAGGTTTCCAGTACACGCCGAATGAGGAGATAAAGAACCGCCTCACCAGGATCAGGACAAGGATGAAGAAGCAGGAGATAGAAGCATTGCTTGTAGTTCAGAAGATGAATTTTTATTATCTTTCCGGGACCACCCAGGATGGCTTCGTCTTTATACCCTTGGAAGGGCAACCGTTACTTATGATCAAGAGGGAATTAGAGCGGGCCAAAGTGGAATCCCCTATTAAAGAAATTGTCGCATTAAGATTGATTCGCGAGATACCCTCGCTGATTCAATCCCATTGTGGCAAGGTCCCCCATAGCGTGGGCTTGGAGTTAGACGTCCTTCCCGTAAGAGATTACTTCAAGTTCCAGGAATTTTTTCCGAGCGTCAAATTAATGGACGCGTCTTCAATCTTGCGAGAAACGCGGAAGATAAAATCTTTTTTTGAGATCGATCTGATGAGAAGGGCAGGAGATATAGGAAAGAAAGCTTATCATGAGGCTAAAAAGATTCTTAAAGAGGGAATGACCGAGATTGAGTTTGGTGGTCTCCTGGAAGCCGCAGCTAAGAGGTATGGCCATGAAGGGCTTCTCAGGGTGAGGTCCCTTAACTACGAGGCTTACACCTGGCATATACTGAGCGGTCTCACTGGAGGGATCGTAAGCCAGTCGGATTCTCCCATGGGCGGACTGGGACTTTCGCCAGCCTTTCCGGTTGGGGCTAGCCTAAAAAAAATGAAAGCCCATGAGCCAATTCTGGTGGACTTTGGAACGTGCTATCACGGTTATCAAGCGGATGAGACCCGTATGTTTTCCATCGGAAGAATGAAGCAGAAGTTCATTGACGCTTATAAAGCCTGCAAAGAAATCCATGACACTGTTATGGGAGAGGCCCGGCCAGGGGCCGATTGTGAGGCCATCTTTATGAAGACCCTTAAACTGGCAGGGAAGCTGGGTTACAAGGACAATTACCTGGGGACGCCAGGACTCCAGACCCGTTTTGTCGGACACGGCATCGGCCTCGAACTGAATGAATTGCCTTTCATTGCCCAAGGGCAGCCTCATCCTCTGGAGGAAGGGATGACTTTTGCTGTGGAACCTAAAATCGTCTTTCCTGGAGAGGGTTCTGTGGGACTTGAGAACACCGCGGCCATTACTGAGAAGGGTTACGAAATCCTTACCCCGGTTTCACAGGAAATATTTCAAGTATAAAACTGCCAACCGCCCGTGATGCTTTCACTCCGAGTTCTTTCACTTCAAGATTCCATTGAAGCTTAGAGATTACAGACTGGTCTTCTTTTCAATCACAAGGAAGAAATACGACAGATGGGGAGAACACCTTTTCCTGCCTGGAATCTCCGTCCCAAGGAGCTAAAGGCTCCATAAAGCACGCCAAATTCCCTTGTAAGAAAAGATAGGAAATCCTGTCTCCTTGAAATAGGGAGAAGGGATGATTAAATATAAATTGTTGTATCTCCCCGTAGCGGTTTTAGCAACGGGGGATTTAAAAGGAAAGGAGGAATGAGAAATGCACAAATTGGTAAGGGTTCTTATTGCATTGAGTTCCGTTTTCTGCCTCGTGCTTCTTGGCAGCACCGCTTTTGCCCAAGGGTGTAATGAGTTCCGAAAGGCAACGGTGGGAGCTATTTATCAGCCGATGGGATGGAATACCTTTAAGGCCAGTTGGTTGATCGGTCACCGTGTGGTGACCATGGAAAATGGAGATTTAGGGCAGATCAGCAGTCTTGTGATCGACAAGACAAACGATCGTATTGTCCTGGTGGTCCTCTCCGATGTCCCGAATCTTGGGGCGGAGCCCATGGCCATTCCTTATGGTTCGCTCATAAGAATTGGTCAGGAAACTTTTGAATTCAACCCAGGCGATATGGAGATAGGGGTGGGCTCTGGGCTTTCGGATCCGTATATTGAAACAGTGACACAGTATCCGAGCGACTCTGAGTTCTACGGCCTTCCATCGATCATAGACGCTGCTTGGCTTACGGACATTTACAGGCACTATGACCAAGTCCCTTATTGGACTGAGGAAGGAGAGCAAATGCCCAAGGCATTGGAGTTTTACGAGAGCAACGGATTAATGGGTGCTGAAGTTCGTCTGCCAAATGGAGAAGAAGCAGGACGGATCAATGATTTTGTGATCGACTCTTCGGATGGCCGTATTGCCTTCTTGGTCCTTTACGATGTTCCTGGAAGAGAGACCAGTTTGATTGCTGTTCCATTCAGTTCTCTATCGATCCGTGGTGAGAATGCCTTTGTTCTTAATACCACCAGGGAGCGGTTGGCAATCGC
>DATHCH010000102.1:0-3421 GCA_035319625.1 Thermodesulfobacteriota bacterium | reverse complement strand
CTTCTTTTTCTTCTTCGGGAAGAAGCGCCATCCTGTCTGGCCGAAGGATCTCCGCCCAGTAACTCCTCCCCTTTATGGAGGCCTCGTAGATATCACCTTCCTCTATGAGATCCACTTCGTACGACCTCCCATCGCAGATCATGGAATAAAGATTGTCCGAGACCTCCATGACATCGATCAAACGGGTTCGATCCGCAAAGGAAACTCGATAGAGGTGATCGTCCAGGGGTTCCACTTGAACCGAATAAATTTCATTTTCTATCTTGATTTTATACTCCATGATCGCTCTCCTTCCGATCCTTTTGGAAAGCCCGAATGGCAGTGGCAATGCACGCCAACTCCTGGAGGGAATCGCTGGGATCTCTTTTCCTTTGAAAGTACTCTTCCTTATGTCCTGCGAGATAGGTTTCATCGGAAGGTCCGGAGCCCAGGGAGTAAGCCTCATCCGCATAACGGACGTGCAATGCCCCCCGGTCGGATTCGGAATAAACCGCCACGACCAAAGTTCCCAATTCATGACAGGCACGAAGGATGCGAACTGCGATTTCTCCCCGGTTGGCAATGAGTATCTTCTTAAACACGACCTCCCCTCCCTTCTGACTCCTGTTCTATCTTACTTCTCTCCTTTTCAACTCGTGTAAATCTTTTTTGGGCCTTCTCTGCTTTCCTTCCAACAAAAGGGGGCAAGGATTGATGGATTCAAGGGTTCAAGTGAAGTGTGCTTAATCACTCGAATCCTTGGCCCCTCGAATCCTCATGATTCCATCAACCTTTTGAAGAGGGTTCATATCTTCAAACAATCCGCTATTTGCGAGGATACGGGCGGGCATCCCTGAATAAAGATACCTCGACTTTTCATCTTCGATGCGCAGTTTCCTATCAGAATCGTCCCCCTCGGACAAGCCTCCAGATGTTTTCCAATGCCAATATGAACGTTTTGATCCTCCAACCGATAGTCCGTGAGTTTTGAATGGTAGTCTTGAAGAAAGACCAACAGTGTTGAAAGGCAGGCACTGCACGATCCCTCGTCATGAACCATGACGCTCGGGAAAGGAATAGACAATCTGGAGGGAGGTGGCTCAAAAGGGACCACCCATTTCGAGTAATCTCTTGGAACGACTGAAATCCTTTGCGGGTCGATTTCTCCCAACCCCTTTTCCGCTGTCAGTCTGAGATGAGCGATGGCCTCCGGGCTTAAGCCCATGAGCCGTGCAGCCACCGCATCGGTCGAAAGGGCATTGTCCCCGACGAGAATCATACCCATCTTCTTCCCCCGTCCGTAAGCGGGCCCCATTCCCTCCATCCCCACGGTGCCATCGATGACGGCTAAATGAGGGAAGAGGACCGAAGCCATCTCTGAAATGGCAATGTCCAGCTCTTTATCACCCTTCGTGATCTTCTTATCGTAACGGAGTTGATGAAACCTCGCCTTTTCCCTACGCCACAATAAGCCCTTCATATTTTTGATGCTCAGCGTGACCTGGGTGTGCATGTGGCTCTTCATGACCGGGACGGAAATAATGAAATGGATCTGCTTTAGCACGGCAGGAACTTTAATTTTTCGGATGACCTTTCCTTTAGGGATCGCCATCTCCATCGGATCCCCCTGATCTAAATCGAGAAGCTCAACCTTTTTTTCTTCAGAGACCTCCTTCATGCCGGTGACTCGGAATGCTTCCGCAGGATTCACGCCGAAGATACAACTCTCACCGATCACGATGCGGCGGGCCCCTTTCTCTTTCAGGTGATCGATGGCAGCAGTCACCACCCGGGGATGGGTCGTCACGCCGTCTCCTGGGGACGCCAATCGCGCGGCATTCGGTTTGATCAGGACACTCTTCCCCTCCAAATCGGCTAAGGGAAACCTTTGGAGTATCCGTTTGGTCGTGCGATAGGGGTCTTTCCCTTTAGACACAATGACCAGAGGACCCATTACATATTCTCCATAAGCAGGAAAAAATATAAAGACGGCCTCTACGACCCTAAAACGAAAGGGCCATGGATTTTGATCACCCATGGCCCTTTCGGTATTGGTAATAAACTATCGTCTAAGCGCATAGGTGAATGGCTTGAAGGTAATAGTAATAATCAAACATTCTTTTGGCACCTAATTTCATTTTTCCACTTTTTGGTCTTATAATTTATTAGACAAAAATTGTCAAGCATCTAAAAACCGTTATTCCGAATCTGATTTGTCCTGAGTACCTGCGACTTTTTGATACCTTGACTTATATGAAACATTCAGCGATTGCTACAAAGTTTCAGTATTTCTCAAATTTCTCTTTCCAACCCCTCCCAGTACTTTTTTCTAAGCTCTCTCTTCAGAATCTTTCCTTGTGGATTCTTGGGCAAGGACTCAACAAATTCAACCGATTTGGGAGCTTTGTACCGGGCTAAGTGTTGCTTGCAAAATTCGATCATCTCATCCACCGTCGCGCATCGCCCTTCCCTTAAAACAATCAGAGCGTGAACTCGTTCCATCCATACTTTATCAGGAATACCAATCACAGCAGCCTCAGCGACCGCAGGATGTCCGTAGAGAACCTCCTCGATCTCTCTGGGATAGATGTTCTCTCCTCCGGAGATAATCATATCCTTCTTCCTGTCAACAATATAGATAAAACCCCTTTCATCATAGAAACCCATATCTCCAGTGTGA
Organism: Thermodesulfobacteriota bacterium; assembly: GCA_035319625.1. GTDB lineage: Bacteria > Desulfobacterota > BSN033 > BSN033 > UBA1163 > UBA1163. The sequence continues at coordinate 762 of DATHCH010000102.1, read as the reverse complement.
AGCCAACCTTGCACGATACCGTTTTGAGTTTCATCGGGCTTATGCCAGTATTCCACCATCACTGTTTTACTCTGCAGGACGATCTCTCCCACCGTATGAGGTTTCACATCATTATTATTCTCATCAACGATTCTGACATGCACCCCTAAGGAGGGTTGGCCGCATGAAGCCAGCACCTTCTGCTCCTCAAGAGGCTTTTCCAGGACCTGATGAGATTTTCTTGACATAAACGTTATTTCCGGCCCTGATTCCGACTGACCATAACCCTGCATAAAAATCGCCCCAAATTTCTCCATCCCTCTCCTCAACAATTCTGCGGGCATGGGAGAGGCAGCATACCAGATCCGTTTGAGACTGCTGAGATCGTATTGCTCAACATTGGGCAGGGCCAGCATAGCCACCAAATGCGTAGGGACAATATGAATATCTGTTGCCTTCTCCTCCTCGATGGACTGGAGGGTAGCTGCGGGATCGAAGGATCTCTGTTGCATAATGACATTGCACCCTCCTGCATAGAAGAACGCCCAGAAGTGGCTATATCCACCGATATGGAAAAGAGGTAAAATCATAATATGCTTATCACCTGCTTCCAGACCTAACTCGATGGTTTTTGTCCGGGTATTTTCGATATTACGGCCTTCGGTATAAAGGGCACCCCGGGGGGTGCCTGTTGTACCACTCGTATAGAAGATGAGGAATGGGTCTTCTTCTTTTATCTCGGTGTCAGGTTCCTCTTCTGAATGAGCCAATAGCAGGTCATGG
>DATHCH010000101.1:0-8017 GCA_035319625.1 Thermodesulfobacteriota bacterium | reverse complement strand
CCGCGTCTCTTGTTCATAGTTCATTGTTTAAAGGAAGGAGGTTAAGATGAGTATACCGCGACACTGTCCAGGTTTTGAGCAGTTCAAGGATCTAAAATCCTTCGTGTGCAAATGTCCGAACTGCGGAAAGGAAGTTGAGATCTTCTCTGATGAATTTGATAGGAAACACACCTGCAGAGGTTGCCGTCAGGAAATTGACTTTACAAAATGCAGCCTGACCGGCGGAGGAACAGATACTTCACCCCGATAAAAAACCGGAAAATCGAAATTCGAAGCACGAATTTCGAAAGGGATTCAAATTTCAAAATGTCCTGGGCTTGAGACATCCCACCAGGAACAACAGGTTCGGGTTATTTGAGATTCGAATTTTGGTCACTATTTCGGATTGGTCCGAGACGGACGCTCCGCCCGATATTCGGATTTCGGATTTTAGATTTTGATGATCTCTCCTTCTATCTTCTCTCCTACGTGTAAGATCCCGAGAGTGGCTTGGTTGATAAAAGAGCGGGTGGCAGAGCCAGGGTTGAAAAGGTAGATATTCTTGATCTGATGATTCGCCGGGGTATGGGTGTGGCCGTAGACGATGATATCCACCTCGTCAAATTGTCCTCGGACGCGCGACTCGATTCCGAACGGAGGGCCTCCCCCATGGATCAGGCCGATCCTAAATTTTTCTATTTCAACGATCCTCTTCTGGGGGAATGCTTTTCGAATATCCTGAGAATCCATGTTTCCGCAGACAGCAATCAGCTCTTTTAGGTTTGAAAGATATTCTGCGATGCTCCGGTCCACAAAATCTCCCGCATGAAATATCTTTTCCACGTCTCTGAAGTGGAATTCAATGATCCTCTTGAATTCAGGGTGAGGCTCCCTCAAGTGCGTATCTGAAACGACACCGATCTTCATCGTCTCATATTCCACCAAATCCCCCTTCCTCCCCCCTTTGCTAAAAGGGGAAAGAGGGGGATTATTTTGCTAACTCCATGACCGAATGATAGACTCCGATGGCAACCTTCTGCATAAATTCGAAGTCCAGGGTTGCTATGGTATCTGAAGAGCGGTGGTAATTCGGGTTTCTCAAAAAACCAGTATCTGTGATCATTAGCGCTGGTACCCCTTGATCCCAGAAAACACTGTGGTCGCTTAGCCTCACCTCGTCCATTCCCTCTCCGGTCCCGGGCACAATGAGGAATTCTAGTGGAAGTTCAGGGATATTCGTTTTGAAAGATCGACAAACTCTTTCCAACAACGCCTTCGACCTTTCGTTTGCAATGATGGCGATAAAATCTCCCACATTCGGATAATGCTTGGGGTTCAGATAAGGAGGATAATCCTGCCTCGCCCCGGTGAACCCTACCATCTCCACTGAAATCATACCGAGGATCTCGTCCCCTCCCTTACTCAGACAATTCACATAATGAGCACTGCCGGCAAAATCATATTCCTCGAGGGAGAAAGCGACCAGTCTTACAGTGTTTTCCAAAGGCACCGCTTGAATATTTCTTGCCACCTCGAGAAGCAGAGCCACCGCACTGGCATTGTCGTCTGCCCCCGGAGAACCCGGAACGGTGTCGTAATGGGCCCCCAGGATAAGAACCCGATGGGGGGAGATTATTCCTCTCTTTTCTGCCACAATATTCTTATAGCATTTTCCCTCCCATTCAAAACGATCCTCCCTCACATCCAGTCCGGCCTTAAGAAATTCCTTCTCAATATATTGTGCCGCCTGCTCCAGCTTGTGATAGCTGTGATGCGGACCCCGATCGAAGTGGATATTTCTCACGTGCCCTTTTAGATTTTCTGCTGAAATCATCATCTTCTTGACAGGGCTTCGTTCGTCCCCAATGATTAAGAAAAGTAGAAAGAAAATTAGGATAAAATACCAAGGGAAGCTTCGAAATCTCATGATCCGTTGCCGATGGGGCTTATGTTATTTGAAAATCAATCCCCTGTCAATTCGAAGTTCCGTCTTTCATCGTCAGTAGGAGAAACTCCGGTGCGCCCTCAGAAGCTCTCGTCAATGGAATCGTTCAATTTAGGATATGGGTTCTTAGCGACGGAAGGGGCGGATAATTAATTCTTGCGCATCATGTGACCGACCGCTTTCTCCAGTCCGTCAAGGGTCAGCTCAAACATGGGGAAAATCTCCCGGATTTGATGAATGGAGCGGGTGTAGGGCCATTCTTCGGCAAGTTTTGGATTGATCCAAACAGCATGGGCAAAGGTTTTTCCAATGAACTTTAGCCTCTCATAACTCGGCCTCCCGGATCTCTCCTCAATATGAATGGAGCCATCCGTCGCCATCAATTCATAGGGAGCCATGCTTGCATCTCCAACGACGATGAATCTTGTTTCCGGGTCCAGGCGAACCAGTTCATCCACTGGAAATGGTTTGGAGTGCCTGGGAGGGTCCTCCCAGAGATAATCATAGATGGTATTATGAAAAAAGAATGTCTTGAGGTCTTTGAATTGGGCCCGTGCGTAGTTAAAAAGGGTTTGGACCAACTCGATATAAGGATCCATAGACCATCCGCCGTTATCAATCGCAAGGATGACCTTCAGGCGGTCCTTTAGACTCCGATCAAATACAATCTCTATCTCTCCCGCATTCCTCATGGTCTCGTAAATCGTCTTATCAATGTTCACCCTATCCTTAGGGCCGAATGGAACCATATTTCTCAAACGCTTGAGGGCCTCCCCGATTTGGGATGCCGTCATCGGTCCCTCTTGGGAGTAGTCACGATATCTCCGATCCATAGCGACTTTGACGGCTGACTTATTTCTGGAGACACCGCCGACTCTCATCCCACCTGGATGATAACCAGAGTGTCCCACAGGAGAAGTTCCACCCGTTCCAATCCACTTGTTTCCTCCGTGGTGCGCCTCGGTTTGTTCTTTTAATCGGTCAAGAAAGTATTTGAGCAATTCCTCCGGAGCCAGCTTTAACAAATCTTCTTCCTTTACCCCAAGGGCCTCTGCTAACTCTTTAGGATCTTTCAGCCACTCGTCAAGCAGGCCGCGGGCGACCTCGGACAATTCCATTTCTTCCGGTCCCTTGAACTCGGCGCCCTCAAAACGATGAGCAAACACCTGATCGTAAAGGTCGAAATACTTCTCACTTTTCACGAGGATCGTCCGGGCCCCTGTGTAAAAATCGTCCAGAGAATTAATCATCCCCATACTTAAGGCTTTCTGAAGCCTCAGGAAGGAGGTAGGAGAAACTGGAATACCTGCTTTTTTCAAAAGATAGAAAAAATCTACGAACATAAACGAACTCTGTCACATTCCATAAAATCCCCCTCGTCCCCCTTTAGTAAAGGGGGGTTGGAGGGATTAGTAATCTTATACCCTGAAGCGTGCCACCGCATTCTGGGCAACCACGTAGTCAGGGCTCTTTTTGAAGAGGACGCCCAGGAAAGGAACCTCTCCTTTGATCAAATCCTTCACGCGAAAGTCAGGATCTGCCTTTAAGGCTCTAATCCAGTTGATCAGCTCGCGCGTAGCAGGTTTTTTCTCAATGCCCCTGATTTCCCTCAGACGGTAGAATGTTCTGACGACGCTATCGAGTAATTCCTTGTCAATATCAGAAAAATGGACCTGAACAATCTTTCTCATCATGTCAGGGTCTGGAAAGGCAATGTGGTGGAAATTACAGCGGCCTAAGAATGGGTCGGAGAGATCCTTCTTGGCATTCGACGTGATGATGATCACGGGCCGATGTGTTGCTTTGATGGTTTTATCGATCTCGATAATATCGAATTCCATCTGGTCCAGGACATCCAGCATATCGTCCTGAAAATCCGTATCTGCCTTATCAATCTCGTCGATCAGGAGAACCACTCTCTGATCGGATACAAAAGACTGTCCGATCTTTCCCATCCGGATATACTCTTCAATATTGCTGACATCCCTTTTCGAATCACCGAAACGGCTATCGTTCAAGCGCGTCAGGGTATCATACTGGTAGAGGGCGTCAATCAGTTTCATGCTCGATTTGACGTTGAGGACGATCAATTTCATGCCAAAAGCTTCTGCAATGGCGTGGGCCAACATGGTTTTTCCCGTTCCCGGCTCTCCTTTGAGCAGAAGAGGCATTTCGAGGGCCATCGAAATGTTGACAATTCTTGCCAGTTCATCATCCAGTACGTATTTGGAAGCTCCTGTGAATTCTTTTTTTTGGGACTCTTTGTGCATCTCTCTACTCCCTCATCAATTTATAAGAATCTATAATTTGGAATAATAACCAGTTTTTGATCCTGTTTCAACCGAGCCTCACTCTCCGTCCCGAGACTAGGTCGACATCGGGATGGAGGGAGACAGTGATGAAGGCGGTTTTTTATCAATGGTGATACGGTCTCTTTGATGAGACGAGTGGGATAGGGAGCTTCTTGTATTCATACGGAAAATCTGTTTAAATTTAGGCTGAAAAAATTCTTGAGAACGATGTGAAAAACGCAGTTTTGAGGCACTGATAATGAAGAACGGCCAAGCTTGGGTGACACTTAATGTTTCTATTGGCGTCTACATGTCTACTTTGGATGCCAGCATCGTGAATATTTCGCTTCCGACGATCGTCCAGTCTTTGAATACACACTTGACAGCCGTGGCCTGGGTGGTGATGGCTTATTTGATCATGATCACCGGTTGCCTGCTTATCACGGGAAGGCTCTCGGATCTTTTCGGGCTGAGAAGAATCTACCTCTTGGGATATTTAACCTTCACCATTGGTTCGGCTCTTTGCAGTTTTTCACCCACAATCTACTTTCTGATCGGTTCTAGGATGCTTCAAGGATTAGGTGCTTCTGCCCTGATGGCGAATGGACCTGCGATACTGACGACTGCCTATCCAGAACATGAGAGAGGAAAGGCACTGGGGATTTTGGGTTCTATCGTCTCTGCAGGTTTTTTAACAGGGCCTATTCTTGGCGGATTTTTGGTTGAGCATGTCGGGTGGAGATCGATCTTCTTTATCAATCTCCCGATTGGCGCCATGGGAATCTATCTCACTTCGAAAGTCCTCGAAAGGAACGAGCCAGCGGGTAAGGCGCGAGTGGATCTCCCCGGGGCCCTCCTACTCTTTTCCTTCGTGAGCTTTCTTCTCCTTTTCCTTAATCAAATGGCTCAGGAATCAGCTCCCCTCCTATGGGTATGGCTCTTTCTTAGCCTGCTCTGTTTCAGCCTATTTATCATTGTGGAGATCCTATCCCCCTTCCCATTGGTGGATCTTAAACTGTTTAGAAGAGGGCTCTTCATCTCGTCTCTTGGAGCAAGCTTCCTATCTTTCTGGATGAGTGCTGCCCATAACTTCATTATCCCCTTTTTTCTCCAGAATATCTTGGAATTTTCACCATCCAAGGTAGGGATGCTCATCTTCCCGGTTGCCCTCACCGTAATGGTAACGGCTCCTTTTGGGGGAAGGTTTTCTGATCGTGTCGGGGTCAGAATCCCGGCCACCATAGGCTTGGCCCTTACTTCCCTGACCGTCTTTTCCTTTACTCTTTTAAAGCCAGGGGTAAATTATCTTGACATTCTATGGAGACAAATCATTCTTGGGATTGGAATCAGTTTTTTCAATCCAGCCAATAACAGCGCCATCATCGGTTCTTTACCCCGAGAGAAAGTGGGTCTGGCCTCAAGTTTCTTAGCCCTATCGAGAAATTTGGGGATGGTAATGGGAGTCGCCTTTGCGGAGATGGTTGTTGCCTTCAGGCTGCCTGTTGTGCCACTTGAAAAAGCGAAGGCAGGCCCTTCGCTGGAGGGGATTCAGGATGTTTGGAAACTTGTTCTTATCATCGGGGTAATAGCGATCCTCGTCTCTTGGACAAGGGAGAACAAATCGAATGTTCCCGACCCGAAATCACCGAAGGGCCAGCACTGAGCAAAAGTCGAAGGATTGGCCCTTCGGCAAGACAAAATCGGTCTTTAAAGAAAATGTGGAGGGTTGCTCGGGGTCGATTCCGAGCACTTATGATCGGCCGAGGGGTTGACTTTTCGGGGATTTGTTGAAAAAATAAATTTGTGGGGAGGCTTTTGGTGAAACGTTCAGATGGAAGAGGGATTAATGCTTTAAGGCCTGTAAATATCACGAGAAATTATTTAAAACATGCGGAGGGATCTGTCCTCATCCAAATAGGAGATACCAAGGTAATCTGCTCAGCCAGTGTGGAGGAGAGGGTGCCACCGTTTTTAAGAAATACCGGAAAAGGTTGGGTCACGGCAGAATATTCCATGCTCCCCCGTTCCACGCATACACGAACTTCCAGAGATTCCTTAACGGGTCGAGGAAGCGGCCGCGCCTTCGAGATTCAAAGGTTGATCGGACGCTCTTTGAGATCTGTGACGGATCTCAATGCCTTTGGTGAGAGGACCATCTGGATCGACTGCGATGTGATTCAGGCGGATGGAGGGACAAGGACGGCCTCCATCACAGGGGCCTACGTCGCTTTGGTCGACGCTTTTCGAAAGATGGTTAAAAATGGGATGATCGAAGAAGTTCCTGTCAAGGATTCGATCGCTGCCATCAGCGTGGGAAAAGTGGATGGGGAAGTTCTGTTGGATTTAGATTATGAGGAAGACTCCAAAGCCGAAGTGGATATGAATGTGGTGATGACCGGCGGTGGAAAGTTTGTGGAGATTCAGGGGACCGCCGAGGGAGGCGTTTTTACGAAGAAAGAGATGGACAGGCTGATGAAGATCGCACAAACTGGAATTAGGACCCTCACGAGAATTCAAAAAAAGTCTCTTCACCCTTTCCCTCTCCCCTCAGGAGAGAGGGCGGGATGAGGGAGGGAAACGGTTGGAACTAATCGTCGCGACTCGGAACAAGGGGAAGATTCGCGAGATTCGAGAGGTTTTGAAAGGGTTGGACCTTCGGGTTCATTCGTTAGGCGATTTTCCAGATGTCCCTGAGATCGAGGAGGATGGTAAGAGTTTCACTGAGAATGCTCTGAAAAAGGCTCGTTTCTACTCGAAATACTTTGGGAAATTAACCCTCGCAGATGATTCGGGGCTGGAAGTGGCCGGCTTGAAAGGGTTGCCCGGAATTTATTCGGCAAGGTACGCCGGAGAAAGTGCATCGGGCCAAGAAAACAATCAAAAGCTCCTCCGAGAGATGCAAGGTCTCCCCGTTTCGAAGAGAGGGGCGCGATTTAAATGCGTCATTGCAGTGGTCTCTCAAGACGGAAAGGAAGCCGTTGCCGAGGGATCGTGCAGGGGTAATATCGGATTTAAGGAAAAAGGAAGGAAGGGGTTTGGATACGATCCCCTCTTCATTCTTCCAAAGTATGGGAAAACGATGGCAGAGCTTTCCCTCGAAGAAAAAAATGCGATCAGCCATCGAGGAAAGGCCCTAAGAAAGATCAGAAGGGTAATCCAGTTTTTTACGTGATTTTGGGCGGTTGTTTCAGCAATAGGGATGTGTTAAATAGGAAGGCAATAATTAAATACCAAACGCAACGTGCCAAATAATAACCGAAATCCCAATTTCCAAAAAAACCTAAAGGTATTTACAAAGATATTTCGGTCATTTGGTAATTTATTGATTAGAATTTATTTGGATCTTGAAATTTGGTTATTGGAATTTTAAATACCGGGGCGTAGCGCAGCCTGGTTAGCGCGCCTGCCTTGGGAGCAGGAGGTCGGCCGTTCAAATCGGCTCGCCCCGACCAATACATTTCCACCACCATCATAACCTTCAATTATTTGATTTAGCGGGCAGGCGGGACGAGGGCCGTCGCGACGAATAAGGAGCGACTCTTGGCACGCCCGCGAGAAGGTGACCGGGCCGGACCGGCCGTGAAGCCATCCGAATAACGCGGATGGCTTCGGGAGATGAAGTGTCTTTTTGATTGTGCCCCTTCCAGGGGCACTTGCCCGCCAAATCGGCTCGCCCCGACCATATTTTTCAAATGGATTTTAAGAAGTTGCATTAGTTGACGCCTCATGTTCGTTTTTGACTATTTCTTCATTTCTTACTAATTTCTTACTACTTTTTTCTTCATTACGGTGGCCATTCAAC
>DATHCH010000100.1:0-6655 GCA_035319625.1 Thermodesulfobacteriota bacterium | reverse complement strand
GTATCCCTCACTCAGGAAAGCCCATCGGAAATAAACCTGTAAAGGCCTTCATGGTCATTTGTTCAGGAGATAATAGCAGGTCCCCCCTCGGGGAATTAGTGTTGGATTACAGAAAAAAATAACATCAACCATTTCGTGATTTTTGCTTGAAAGGAAAAACTGAATGGAAACCTTTGTCATCCAGTTTATTCACGGTTTGGTCTATGGTCTGCTCCTTTTTCTGGTCGCATCCGGTCTGACCTTGGTGTTCGGGATGATGAGTGTCCTTAACATTGCCCACGTTTCTTTTTACATGCTCGGAGCTTATTTGTCCTACACGATGTTCAAGGTACTGGGCAACTTCTGGTTAGCCCTAATGATTTGTCCGATTCTTGTTGCCTTCTTGGGCATTCTGATGGAACGTTTTATTCTGCGCCGGGTTCATGCGGCCGGGCACGTACAGGAGTTCGTTATCACTTTCGGCATCCTTTTCGCACTCAATGAAGTGATTAAATGGATCTGGGGCTCAGAGAATTTATCCGTCCCCGTTCCGTCGGCCTTTTCGGGCTCTTTACTGGTAATGGGGAACATCTACCCTGCTTATCGTCTGTTCATTCTCTTCTTCTCGCTTTTCATTCTTGCTTTCCTGGCTTTCATTCTGATGAAAACGCGTCTGGGTATTACCGTTCGGGCAATGGTTTCCGACCGGGATATGGCCAGTGCATTGGGCACGAACGCGCCTTTCGTTTTCATGCTGGTCATGGGCATCGGGTCCTGGCTGGCTGGCTTAGCCGGCGTCATTGCCGCCCCTTTTCTCGGTATAAGCTCCGGCATGGGTTTAGACTTCCTGACCGACTGTTTTATTGTGACCGTTACGGGTGGATTGGGGAGCCTTTGGGGGGCCGTAGTGGCCTCATTCCTTATCGGACAACTCTCGTCTTTTGGGATCCTCTTCATGCCCCGTTTCGCGATTGTCTTTGGCTTTCTCCTCATGGCAGTCGTGTTGGTGATCAAACCGTCGGGACTTTTTGGGGAGAAGGCATAGAGAGATTTTTATGAGGAATAGAAACCTTTACCTTTGGGCTGGGATTGCCGTTGGGGTCCTGGCCATTCTTTTTCCTCACATCTCACCCAGATTTCAGTTGCGCATGGTGACGGAAATAGTCATCGTGGCCCTCCTTGCCATGACCTGGAAGATGATGCTCAATGAGGCAGGTTTGTTCTCTTTTGGCCACGCCGTTTACTTCGGGCTGGGAGCCTACGCCTCGGTTTTAGGCTGGTTGCATATTAAAGGTCTTTCCTTGATGGGTGGAATTTTTCTTGGGGGACTCGTGGCCGGGTTCATTGGGTTTATCCTAAGTGCATTTTTGGTAAGGATGAGCGGAACTTATTACGCCCTGCTTACCCTGGCCTTCAACCAGCTCATCTGGGCGATTGTGTGGAAATGGCGTGACGTCACAGGCGGAGATGACGGACTTGGCAAGTTCCCAAAGCCAGACCTGTTAGGAATTCCCATGAGAGACCCGGCAGACTACTATTACCTTTCACTGGCGATCGTTGCGCTCTGCCTGTTCCTCTGCTGGTATTTTACCAAGACTCCTTTGGGAAGCGTGATGAAGAGTATCAAATCCAATGAAGAGCGGACGAGATTTATCGGTTTCAATGTAGGAGTCTCCAAGATCATCTTCTTAACAATGTTGGCATTTTTTGCAGGGATCTCGGGAGCCCTATATGCTCAGTTTGAGGAGTTCATTGGCCCTAGCAGCATTGATTTGGTGATGTCCACCCACGTCATCTTCATGGCCTTCATCGGAGGAGTGGGACATTTCTGGGGTCCATTACTTGGATCGGGAATTTATGTTTATCTCTCCGAATATCTGAGCCACTACACGGATCGGTGGGAACTGATCTTCGGTATCGTTGTCGTCATTCTCGTTCTCCTTGCGCCCCAGGGCATCTTGGGAATCACCAAGAAAAGAAAGTAGGTAAATCGGAGATGGCCGAATTGACCGAAAAACTAAGGGACATTTTGGAGCTAAAAGGAATCTATAAGGATTTTGAGGGACTGCAAGTTCTGTTTGACGTTAATCTGGGGGTCCAAGAGCGAGAGCGTCATGCTATCATCGGTCCCAACGGGGCCGGCAAGAGCACGCTTTTTAACCTGATCACCGGAAAATATCATCCAAGTAGAGGAAGAATATTTTTGAAAGGCGAGGCCATTACCGGAGCAAATCCTTTCAAACTTAACCGTATGGGGATGGCTCGGTCTTTCCAGATTACGAATATTTTCCGGACGATGACTGTCTTCGAGAATGTGCGTAATGCCATTCTCTCCAAGAACAGGATCCGCTATAACATATTTTCCACCCTTTCCAAGATGGATGAGATCAACAGACAAACGGAGAAGGTGTTGCATGAGATCGGCCTTCTGGAACGAAAAGATAATATCGCCGGTGAGCTCTCCTACGGCCAGCAGAGGGCCCTGGAGATTGGTCTGGCGATCGCCACCAATCCAGAAATTATCCTTCTTGATGAGCCCACGGCCGGTATGTCCTCGGAGGAGACTCGGGAAGCGGTGAAGCTAATCCAGCGGGTCACGGAAGGAAAGACTTTAATCATCGTTGAACACGACATGGAAGTGGTCTTCAATATCGCCGACCGCATTTCGGTTCTCTATTACGGAAAAGTTTTAGCCTGTGGGCTTCCTTGGGAAATTCGAAACGACCAGAGGGTGAAAGACGCATATCTGGGCGAGGAGAGGGAGTAGGATATGCTACTGGAGCTCAAGGACCTCCATACGTATTATGAAGAGAGTCACATTCTACAAGGTATCTCACTGAATGTCGATCACGGGGAAATTGTGTGTCTCCTGGGCCGCAACGGAGTCGGAAAAAGTACGACTCTGAAATCAGTCATCGGGCTGGTGGAACCTCGGTCCGGAGAAGTGATCTTCAAAGGGCGAAAAATTGCAGGGATGCCTCCCTATACCGTCGCCAAACTCGGAGTAGGATACGTTCCAGAGGAGCGAAGGATATTTCCAACCTTGACGGTGCGAGAGAATTTGCTCATGGGCATTAAACCGGGGCAAAAAGGCAGCGGGGACGGGTGGACAGTAGAAAGGGTTTATAAATACTTTCCGGCCTTGCAGGCCAGGGACAAGCAGAAAGGCGGTCACTTATCGGGCGGGGAGCAGCAGATGCTGACCATTGCCAGGACCCTCATGGGAAACCCTGAGGTTCTCTTGATCGATGAGCCCACCGAGGGCCTTGCTCCCCTGATCGTGCAGGCTGTGGAGCAGGTCATCAGGGATATTCACCAGCACGGCATACCTATCCTTTTGGTGGAGCAAAACATGCGAGTGGCGTTGCGTCTCGCGGGAAGGATCTATGTCATTTCCAAGGGAAAGATTGTTTTTCAGGGGACATGCGAGGAGCTAAAAGAGGCACGCGAAATACGTGAGAAGTATTTGGAAGTCTGACCGTAAGACATGGACCTTAGTGGCTGAACCAAAGAAAGGAGGTGGAATGAAGCGTTTTCATCATAATGGCCGTTTCGTTGAGTGAAGCGGAATGAACGGGCAGAAGGCGCGATTTTTATTATTCAGTTTTTAGGGAAGGCTGCAAACAACCTTTTCCTCCAGGATAAAAACGAAAGGAGAGGAGAAAATGATGTTTCTAAAATGGAAAGGCCTGATGGTCCTTATGTTTTTAGTTACGATTTTTGTCTCTGGGCAGGCTGTGGCTGCCGACACGGTGAACATCGTCGTCCTGGACCCACTCTCCGGCACAATGAAAGACCTTGGGGACCGTACGGTCTGGGGAGTACAATTTGCGGTTGACGAGACCAATGCGGCGGGGGGTCTTCTCGGGAAGCAGATTAAGCTCATACCCGAAGATACCCAGATGAAAGCGGACGTGGCCGCGCGAAAGGCGATCAGGGCGATTATGGAAGATAAGGCCCAATTTATGATTCACCTTGTCTCCACGGCTGTGGCCCAGGCGTTGATGGATGTGGCGGAGAAGAACAAGGTGATCTATACAATGCTTGGAGTAGAGTCGGATTTCCTCACCGGCAAGAATTTCAATAAATATTCCTTCCGCACCTGCTTCACTACCGGCAACCGCGCTCGCGCTTACACGGAATTCTTCAAGACCAAGCCCTGGCGAAAATTTTACCTCATGAACCAGGATTATGCCTTTGGCCATGCCGTGGCGGATGATTTCAAAAAGGTGATCACCAAAGAGATCCCGGGCGTGAAAATTGTGGGAGAAGATTATGCTCCATTCGGCCAAAAGGATTTTGGCCCTTACATTTCCAAGATCCTGGCCAGCGGAGCAGAGATCATTTTCACAGGGAACTATGGGATAGACCTAGAAAACCTGATAAAACAGGGGGCCGAAATGGGGATCAAGCTTCCGGTTCGCTACGCTACTTACTTCCTGGATGACGACGTGCAGCTGCCCCATACTGGCCAGGCGGCGGTGGGAAGTTTTGTGAACAGCACCTACCTGCCGACGATCGACACTCCGCAGAACAAAGCTTTTCTGGAACGATGGCATAAGAAGTTTAAGGACACAGCTCACCCTTGGCCAGCTATGAATCTTGGGTATTCTTACAATGGCGCGATGTTTCTCTTCGAGGCCATCAAGAAAGCCAAATCCTTTGATGCGGAAGCAGTCATCAAGGCGTGGGAGGGAATGGAGTATAATAGCGTGGTTGGGAAGCAGATCATGCGAGCCTGCGACCATCAAATCATGATGCCCGGGCCCGTCGGCGAAATACAGGCCAAGTCGAAAATCTTTCCCTTTCCCTTCGCAGATAATCCAATCATGATTCCATTGGACAAAGTGGCCGTGCCCCTCAAGGAGACGGGGAATCCGCGATGCACCGGCGGTAAGTGATCAGGAGTGAATGGAGACACATCCGAAAGGGATGGGGGGTTACAGCCTTCCATCCCTTCCTCTCAGACAGGTTAGAAAGGAGATATCGATGGCGCAGAAGATTAAGAAAGTGGCAGTGATTGGCACCGGCCTTTTGGGTACGCAGATTTCCATGTTGTGTGCCTACGCGGGTTATAAAGTCAGCGTTTATGACACCGTTACCGGCACCTTTGATAACACGTATAAGAAACTCTATGCAGATTTCAAGGCGAAAGGAATCAATCCCCTTATCCCTTGGGAACGTTGGGGAAAATGTAAGGCTGTTATAAACTTTACAACTGATCTTGGCGATGCGCTTAAGGATGCCGATTTAGTGGTCGAAGCGATCACGGAAGATTTGGAAATGAAACGCAAAGCCTTCAAGCAACTGGGGGAAAATGCCCCGGCCATGGCAATCTTTGCCTCAAATAGCTCATCCATTCCAATATCACGAATCGAAGAAAGCAGTGGCAGGCCGGAGCGTTGTATCAACACACATTTTTACCAACCATTGGTAGGAATGAACATGGCGGATCTCATGCCCGGAACAAAGACTCTTCCCGATGTGATAAAAAAAGGTGAAGAATGGATTCGTTCGGTGGGTTGTGTTCCACTCAGAGTAAAGAAGGAAATATTGGGCTTCTGCTACAACAGCGTCTGGCGGGCAGTAAAAAAACAGTGTCTCTACATGTGGGGAAATGATTTCGTTGATTTCCGGGATATTGATCGCGGTTGGTGTATCTTTACAAAAATGAAGAGAGGACCTTTTGGCCTCATGGATGAAGTGGGCCTCGATACCGTCTATAACATCGAAATGGTCTACTACAACGATTCAAAGGATCCCAAGGATAAACCTCCTGAGGCATTGATGGAGAAGATAAAGAAAGGTGAATTAGGCGTAAAGAGCGGGAAGGGATTTTATACTTATCCAAATCCCGAGTTTCTCAAGCCTGATTTTTTGAGCCCCAAAAAATAAGAGCTTTATCTGTTCCCAGCAGGCTTCCAGTGCCAAAGGGCTGGAAGATTGAGAATCAATGAAAAGAATGAAAGGAGCTGAACCGCATGAAGGATAAGGTCATCATTACTGCAGCCATTACAGGAAGCATTCACACGCCAACTATGTCATCCTATCTTCCCATAACACCTAAAGAAATTGCCGATGAAGCGGTTCGGGCTTATGAAGCCGGCGCAGCCGTCTGCCACGTCCATGCCCGCGATCCCAAAAATGGAATGCCCTCTTCTGACCTTAACCTTTTCAAAGAGATCATCACAAGCATCAAAAGCCGCTGCAATATCATAATTTGTATTACTACTGGTGGCGGAGTGGACATGACCGTAGAGCAGCGTGCAGCGCCAGTAAAACTCTTTAAACCAGAACTCGCTTCCTTTAATGCCGGTTCCACGAATTTTAATTTATCCCCGCTCCTTCCCCGGTATAAGGAATGGAAGTTTGAGTGGGAAAAACAGTACCTCACCAGGACGGAAGATTGGATTTTTCCCAATACGTTTAAATCGATGAGGGAGTACTGTGCAGTATTCGACGAGACCGGGACAAAGCCGGAGCTTGAGATTTACGATTCCGGAATGGTGAACAACGTTGCTTTCATGATTCAGGCCGGCTACATCAAAAAACCTGTTTACCTCCAGTTCGTCATGGGAGTCCTGGGAGGAATTACCCCCAGCCCGGAAAATCTTCTCTTTCTCGTTGACTACGCCCGTAGGCAGATCGGCGATTTCATATTTTCGGTTTGCGTTGC
>DATHCH010000099.1:0-6767 GCA_035319625.1 Thermodesulfobacteriota bacterium | reverse complement strand
TGAATTGGACGGATACATCAAACCTTTGATGGAAGAGGGAAAGATCCAATCCCGTCTGTTTAGAGATTCAATCTATTATGAAATAAAGTGAACCAACTTGTACCCTCCAGGAATCTTCAGGGGCTGTTCGAATAAATTCGTAGCGATATCTTTCTAACGGTCTTCTCAGCAAGAAGACGAAATCCCTTTGTCGGAAGATTGGCGAGGAGCTGTTCATCACCTGGAAAGAAAGGGATGATAAGAATCGTCCCTGAGGGTGCCTCGAATTTCTCCTGCATCAGGTCATTTCTGCTACGCACAGGTACGATCTTTCCCAAGTAGAAGACCGCTGCGCCCTCAAGAGACTCTGAACCGCCGCAGAGATAGACAGGCCCATGAACCTGCTGATTCCTGACGACCTCAAAGACCGGGCGGAAGCTGTCCTTCTTTTCGGACGGAAGAAGGATAGTAAAATTGACGGCGACGTAAACGGAGAAAAGGGTGATTATTCCATAGGTCTCAAAGCGCTTTACCTTCTGGAATTTCTCGCAAAGGCGCGTCCAGGCAAAGGCCGCCAGCAAAGCAGAGGGAGGATAAAGGGGTGCAATGTAGAGGGTCCGTTTGGCTGAGGCTATCGAAAGTCCGACGAAAACAGTCAAGAACCAGACCAGTGCAAAAAGAGCGAGAAGATCGGGCGACGAAGATTTCTCGGGGCGTGGGTTCGTTCGTCGATACCAGAGCCAAACCAGGGGCAAGGGCGTCCAGGGAAGCGTGTTGAGGAGAAAAGGAATAAAATAGAAATAGAACGGCTCTGGATGGTCAGCCGAAGAGGAGAGAAACCGCCACAAGCTTTGTCGGACCACTTCCTTGATCAAATCAGGTCCTTCTAGCCACCATACTCCGGCCATCCACAGACCGATCGGAAGAAGAAAAAGAAACACCCCCCGGCCAAGATAGAGTCTTCGGATGCCGGCGAAATCCCTTCTCACGACCAAAAAGATAAGTGCCGTGCCCGCGGGAATGGCTACGCCGATCAATCCCTTGGAGAGGAAGCCTCCGGCCATGGCCAGGTAGAAGATCGCTAAGAAACGGAAACGCTTTGAGGGGGCTTGGTAACCGACAGCGAAGCCGTACAGGCTGAGCACCGTGAAGAAAAGAAGCGTTGGATCGACCAGGCAGCGCCGATGGAGTATGAAAAAACCGAACATTGTCGCGAGAATAAATCCAGCGATAAGACCCACGCGCTCATTCGCCAATACCTTTCCGATCAAAAAAGTGAGAAGAACTGTTGCCGTTCCGAAGAGTACTACAGGAAGGATGGCAAGGAAGTCAGGTGGATTATTGCTCGTCGACAGGAAGAGAGCAATCGGCAGATATCCGAGTGAAGGGTATTCGAGAAAATTCTGGCCGTTGAGCTTTGGGATGAAGTAGTTGCCGGTGAAGGCCATTTCCCGGGCGATGCCAGCCACTCTTGCTGAGTCATGAATCGAAAGCTCATGTCCAAAAATGGAGACGATTCCGGTGGACATCGTGAAAAGCAGAAGAAACAGCCACGCAGGCCACCTGTTCTTCTTCTTTTTTTGGGGACGCTCCAAGATATCAAAATCCGGGTGGCTTGTTTTGGGAGTTGTCGCTGCGTTCATTCGGATCCTTGGAAGAGTTTTCTCCTTACGCCAGGGACGATAATAGGAATCCGAGGCAGATCACGGCGATCCCAACGTAGCGTAAGAGTGGAACGGGTTCAAGGAAGACAAAACGGGCCGAGAGCATGACCAAAACAAATACGAGAGAGGTGAAGGGGTAAACAAAACTTAAACTCGTCTTGGAGAGGGCAACAAGCCAGAGGATCGTGCTGATGACATAGAAGACCAATCCGAGAAAAACGAAGGGATTCAATGCGAGTTTAAATAGGTCACCTATCACCGATTGCTTCAGGGTTATTTCTCCTGTCACAAAAACGCCCTTTTTGAAGCATATTTGCCCCATGGTGGCGGAACATACCGAGATCAAGAGTAACCATACTGGCTTCATTTGTTTCTCCTTATTTTTGGGATGACTTGCGACGATTCGTAGCGTCGAGCCTACGACCTGATTATTAACCCACGTCCCATCGAATCGTCAAGACGCATCATTCACGACGATGAACGTTAAACAATGAACAGTAATCAGTAAGCAGTGTACTCCTTCTTGTCCATCGTTCATCGTACGAACCGGTCGTGGAACGTTCTAAACAAAATGGTGACATTTGCTTTGTAATGGGCTATAAAACTGTAAACATTAGCAAAACGGTGGGTTCTGTCGCATGGATATCAGAAAAGATTTTTTGCCTCTGAGCCGACCATCGATCGGTGCAGGGGAAATCGAGGGAGTTGTTTCTTGTTTGAAGTCCGGCTGGATCACCACGGGGCCCCTCTGCAAGGCATTTGAGGACAAATTCCGTAAACTCACAGGCGCGTCGCATACGCTTTCTCTTTCCTCCGGCACAGCCGGTATGCACCTGATGTTGCTGAGCCTGGACATAAAGCGAGGGGACGAAATTATCACTCCATCCATAACGTTTGCTTCCACATTAAATATGATAACGTTCTTAGGGGCGAAGCCGGTTTTTGTCGATGTCCATTACGACACATTAAATATCAATGCCAATCTTATCGAGGGGAAGATTACAAAGAGAACCAAGGCGATTGTCCCTGTCCATTTTGCAGGGGCTCCGGTGGATATGGACAGGATTCTGGGTATTGCGAAAAAGAACGGTCTCCTCGTCATCGAAGATGCAGCGCACGGCATCGGTACTTATTATAAAGGCGTCCACGTAGGAGGATGGGGTCAGATGGCCATCTTTTCCTTCCATCCGATTAAAAACATTACGACGGGCGAAGGAGGCATGATCACCCATAGTGATGATCGCCTTGAGAGTCGATTGAAACTTCTCAGATTCCATGGTATAGAATGGGACGCATGGAAACGATACGGCAAGGGAGGAAACCCGGAATACGATATTAAGACACCGGGATTTAAGTATAATCTAACCGATATCCAGGCCGCGCTGGGTCTTGCTCAGCTTTCAAGGCTGGAAGAACTGAATGGCCGTAGAAGGTATCTGGCTGATCTATACAGGAAGTATTTGGAAGGGGTGAGCGGTTTGGATTTACCAGGGGTCCCTCACTATCCGCACACCCATGCCTGGCATCTCTTTGTCATCAAAGTTACCTCCATGGGACGTGAACGCTTCATGCAGGAATTGTCCAAGTACAATATTGGATACGGAATTCATTTCCCTGCCGGGCATCGCTTAAGTTACATCCAGAAACGGTATAAGATCAAAAAGAGAGAATTGAAGGAAACGGAGCGGGCTAACGACAAATTGGTATCCCTGCCTTTGTTTCCTGATATGAAGGAAGAAGATGTCTCTTATGTGTGCGAGGCCGTTCGGGAGATCTTAAAGAATGGATAGCGAGACGATGGTTTCCGTGGTCATTCCAGTCTATAACGAGGAGGCAAACCTGCCCCACCTGTTTGAACGACTGAGGTCTGCTATGGAAAAGACGGGAAAGCGTTATGAAATTATTTTCGTGGATGACGGGAGCAGGGATAACACGCTTTCGATCTTGAAAAGTTTCTTGACCAACCCCGGAGTCAAGGTTGTAGAACTGACGAGGAACTATGGACAGCATGCAGCCATTTTTTCGGGGTTTTCTGTGGTTCGCGGCGACATCGTCATCACTTTGGACGCCGACCTTCAAAATCCTCCAGAGGAAATTCCAAACCTTATAAGGGTGATGGAAGAGGGGGACTATGATGTGGTGGGTACGATCCGAAGGGAGCGAAAGGATTCCTTCCTCAGGACGATCCCCTCCCGGATGATCAACGTGATCACACGGAAGATCACCAAGGTGAATATGTCAGACTGGGGGTGCATGCTGCGGGCCTACCGGAGAAGCATTGTGGAGCGGATGGTGAATTGTCATGAACACTCCACCTTCATTCCGGCACTGGCGACCTATTTCGCAAAAAAGGTGACAGAGATCGAGGTGGTTCACGAAGCGAGGCATGGCGGAGAATCTCATTACTCTCTGCGGAAGCTCATCAATCTCCAGTTTGACCTGGTCTCGTCGTTCTCCGATTTTCCGTTGAAGTTTATCATGTATGCGGGTATCGCTATGGCGTTCTTGGGAATCTCCTTGGGTGTCGTCTTGGGAATTGCTCGGATTGTCTATGGCGCAGAATGGGCTGCCGAAGGTGTTTTCACACTTTTTTCGATCCTGTTTGCTTTCGTGGGCTTTCAGTTTTTCGCCCTGGGGGTGATGGGCGAATATATCGGCCGAATATACAGGGAGGTCAGGAAAAGGCCGGAGTACACGATTGAGAGGATTTATCCCACGGATGAAGGCCGTCGTCTTTGCGTATCATAACATAGGAATCGTTGGCCTAGAGGCCTTATTGCGGGGAAAACTCGACATTCGGGCGATTTTTTCCCATCGCAATGATCCTAACGAGAATATTTGGTTTGGCTCGGTAGCCGAATGGGGGAAGAAAAAAGGGACTCCCGTGTTTTGCCCTGAGAATGTCAATACGCCTGAGTCGATCGAAAGGGTCCGTAAGCTCTCGCCCGATGTTATTTTTTCGTTCTATTATCGAAATCTTTTGAGCAAAGCTATCCTGATGATTCCCTCCGTAGGTTCTTTTAATCTCCACGGATCCCTGCTTCCAGCCTATCGGGGCCGGTCTCCGGTCAATTGGGTTCTTGTGAACGGGGAACAGCGAACGGGCGTCACCCTGCATCACATCGTTGAAGCTCCCGATGCGGGAGATATCGTGGGACAGAAAGAAGTACCCATCGCATTTGAAGATACGGCCTATACGCTTTATCAAAAAATTTGTGTCAAGGCAAAGGAACTTCTTGAGGAGATTCTTCCCCTCATCAAAAAGGGAACAGCTCCACGGGTGAGGCAGGACTTGAAGCAGGGGAGCTATTATGGAGGACGGAAGCCCGAGGACGGAAGGATAGATTGGAATTGGCCGGTCATGCGAATTTATAATTTGGTGAGAGCTGTCACCGAGCCTTATCCCGGAGCCTTCACCCATCTTCCCGAAGGTCAGAAGTTGTTCGTCTGGTGGGGTCTTCCCGAAAAGGGCAGCATTGCGAATGGCCCTGCAGGGACCTTGGAGTTTGAAAAGGACGATGTCTATGTAAGGTCCTCCGACGGGAGACTGAAACTAGTGGATATTGAAATAACGAAGGAGAGAATGAGGGGTCACGAGATTCTTGAATTTTTTAAGAAGCGAGAGGGAGTTATCTTAAAATGAAGATCCTGATATTGGGCGTCAATGGTTTCATCGGGCATCATTTAACCCAGCGTATACTCGATAGAACGCATTGGAGTGTCTACGGTATGGACCTCGGCTCCGACAGGCTGGGCAGAGTTCTCAACAACCCCCGATTCCACTTTATCGAGGGAGATATCTCAATCAACCGGGAATGGATTGAGTATCATGTCAAAAAATGTGATGTCATCATCCCCTTAGTGGCGATCGCCACGCCGAAGCTCTATCTGACCAATCCGCTGGGCGTCTTTGAGTTGGATTTCGAAATGAATCTTAACATTGTAAAAAAATGTGTGAGGTATGGTAAGAGGATCGTCTTTCCTTCCACATCAGAAGTCTATGGCGCCTCCTCGGATCCTGAATTCAAAGAAGATGAAACCTTTCTCGTCCTCGGACCTATTCATAAGGAACGGTGGATCTATGCATGCTGCAAGCAACTTCTCGATCGAGTGATTTATGCCTACGGGACCCGGGGGTGCCTGGAGTTTACGTTGTTCAGACCCTTCAACTGGATCGGTCCGAGATTGGACTCTTTGGATGCCGCGAAGGAGGGGAGCTCCAGGGTAGTCACACAGTTCATCGCGGAGCTGCTGATGAAGAGGCCCCTCTCTCTGGTGGACGGCGGCCATCAAAAGCGATGTTTTACGCATGTGGACGACGGGATCGACGCGCTCATGAAGATCCTGGAAAACCAGAACGGTTGCTGTCAGAACCAGATCATCAATATCGGCAACCCCGACAACGAATGTTCCATAAAAGAACTCGCCTCCCTTTTGAAAGGAATCTTTATGGCCCATCCCAAACACAAAGACGACAAGGTTTTTTCCGAAATCGTTGAAGCGTCTTCAGACTCGTATTATGGGAAAGGCTACCAGGACATTTACACCCGAAAACCCAACATTGAAAAGGCCAAAAAGCTCCTTGGATGGACACCCAAGATCGGGCTTGAGGAGTCGCTGAAAAACACGCTCGATGCTTTCTTAGAAGAAAATGAAGACGCGGTCGGAGGCAAGGAATAGAAACAACGTTCTGGGCCTTAAAATTGATGTCGACACGTATATCGGCATGAAGCAAGGTGTGCCGCGTCTCCTTTCCATCTTAAGTCGTTTTGGAATTCAAGCTACATTTTATCTCAGTATGGGACCGGATGCCTCAGGAAGAGCCATCTTTCAGCTGCTAAAAAACCCGCGCTTTCTCAAAAAAATGCTCAAGACGAACGCGGGCCGTCTCTACGGAATGAAAACGGCTTTGTACGGCACGCTGCTTCCCTCACCCATGATTGGACTTTCTTTCCCGGACCTCGTTCAGCAAATCATTTCAGCGGGGCATGAAGTGGAGTTTCACGCGTGGGATCACAGGCGGTGGCAAGACGAACTTTATAAACGCTCCAATGAATGGATCGAAGACTGGTTTGACAAAGGGATCAGCGCTTACAGGAAAATGGTGCGACAGGAGCCTTCTTC
>DATHCH010000098.1:0-4651 GCA_035319625.1 Thermodesulfobacteriota bacterium | reverse complement strand
GAGACCTATATCCGCTTTAAACTTAGGGACAGGCTTTTCCACCTGATTTGTATCTTTGCCTTCTTCGGACTCGCTTCCACAGGCCTCCCTATCAAATTCCCCGATGCCGGTTGGTCAAAGTTCATGGTGCATTTTATTGGTGGAGCGGAAGGGGCAATATTCCTTCATCAGATATGTGCGTTCATTATCTTTTTGGAATTCTTGATCTTTCTTGCTTATTGTACCCATTTTACCCTTTTTAATAAAAAAAGAGGGAAGACCATAAAAGAGAGAATTTGGGGGCCTAATTCCTTTTTGCCGAGAAAAAAGGATTGGGAGGATTTCATAACCATGGGCAGATGGTTTGTGGATCAAGGCCCGCTACCCAAATTTGACCACTGGACGTATTACGAGAAATTTGATGTTCTTGCTGTTTTTTGGGGGATGGTTGCTATTGGTGTTTCAGGCGCTTTGCTATGGTCGCCCAGTGCAACTGCTACATTTTTTCCGGGATGGGTAATAGACGTGTCTCGTATTATCCATTCTGAAGAGGCCCTTCTTGCGATCGGCTTTATTTTCACGATTCACTTCTTTAATACGCACTTTGTCCCGACCAAATGGCCCATGAACTATTCTATGTTTACGGGCAGAATTTATCGATGGGAGTTTATCGAGGAAAGATCGTTAGAATACGATCGATTGTCTGAAACGAAAGAATTGGAGAAGTTGAAAGTCTCCTTCCCTAACGTACTTGGTAACCTTTTCTCCGGTGTTATAGGAATAGGTTCCATTATTTTAGGATTACTTACCATTGTCTTTATAATATGGGCGATAGTCTATTAAAGGTCTATCTAAGAATTAAGCTTAAGGTAGGAATATGGCAAAACGGAAATAAAGGGTGAACACCTCTTTTTTTGAGTTAGATTTCGGGGGAAGCACACCAATATGTTTCCTAAAGAAATTTAAGCTTTTATCCTGAATCCTGCGTCAAAACTATGTTGTGAAATTCAGGGGCGTAGGTTCTAACACAACTTGACAATGAGGGGAAATGGAGTTAGTCGGAGGAGAAAGGGAATAGAATAAATATCTTAAAATGCTTTAGAGCCTCCGACCCCCCTTAGAGGAAAGGGTGAACATGGAGGTCTGGAATGTTTGGAGGATGCTATTAAAAGACTCATGGATGGAGGCTATTTTATATTCAATGTTGGTTTGGTAAGGTTGAGAACGGGCGATGCAGGGGTGTTTCATTCTGGTTGAGTGTTGAGTTGTTCCTTGTGGTAAACATATGTTTGACGAATCCAACGTATTTTGAGAAAATTGAACCGACAAAACCGCCGAGAGCGGATGTGGTTATTGTTGTTACTTGGATAGAAGGGGATTGGGGTGTCTGAATACTTATTTCTTTTCGCTATTTGCAAAAGGGTGGTAAAGGGTTTTTTTGAATCTATTCACTGTAACGACAGCGATCAGGCATTCTGCTTGCAAATTCTCCGGAGAGATGGTATTTTAACTGATAGGCTTGGGTTCCCAATTCTAAGAGTCTCGTCGGCAAGCTAGGATTTTACCTTCTAACATTCGTATTTTAAGGATTTATTTGGCGCAATTAAGAGCATTCTTAACAGCCCACAAGATAATGAAGGAGAACACGGTGTTTCCATCAACTCGGTTCATCGTCAAAAGAATTCAATTTCAGGGAATGATTTCCGCTTTTATGGTTATCGCTCTTATTTTATTTCCGCTATTGGCCTCAGCAGATGAAGATCCCTGCCGTGAAATGGGTATTTATATTGGGAATCAGACCATGCTTGATGTATGGTGTACACAGAATGGCGGGCCCTGCACCCTATGGGCCCGTGGTCGCCTCCTTACGATAAAACCAGAAGATACGCTCACTATTTATAGAGACATGATCTGCAAGACAGAATATTGCTCTATGAATCTAACTTATGAGGTCTTCAAGTCGCTTGATGCGAATCAAAATTGCCGGGTGAGAATCCTTCCTAATTGTACCCTTTCAGACATGTAATGTTGGCAACTTTGAGATAGGGTTTTCGACCAGTAATCCCTGATGGCTTAGTCTTAATGGAACTGCACCTTTGTACTCGTTAGTCAAGAGGTAATTTGACAGTGTCTGTCAGATTAAGTACCGTTCAAGACAAATACAAATAATCCGCCTTCAATTCCCCTGCCCTTTTCCTGCTTGGGCTAAATCAATGAATCCTCACTTTATTTCATTCCCTATTAGCTCAACATAAACTCAATCTTCATTCGTCTTAACAACGCATCAAGATTAGATTGACAAGAGCCAGCCCATCAACTATTCTTTTTTCAAACGAAAGGAGAGCGAGCCATGATCAAAACAGTGGAACAATATCTTGAAAGTATGAATGACGGCAGGCAAATCTGGTCTCTGGGCGAAAAGGTATCCGATGTTCGGACCCACCCTACCCTCAGCAGCATCATCAAAACCGCCTGCATGGACTATGTCCTGCCCAACCATCCCGATTTCCGGGACTTGTTCGTGGCAAAGAACGAAGACGGAGAGGACATTAATTTCCTGCTCACTTCTCCGAAAACGCCGGAAGATCTTTTAAGGAGAAGAGAATGCTACATTGTCGGCATCAGATCCGGCGGAGGTGTCATTGTTCATTGCATGGGTGCTGATGCGCTGGCCGCCTTCACGGTTGCGGCCAAAGTCATGGATAAGGAAATTGGAACCCATTATACAGAGAGGGTGGAAAATTATCGGAAGCTGCTTCAAAAACAGGACCTGGCCATTACCGGTGCCATTACGGATGTAAAAGGAGATAGGAGCTTACATCCTTCGAAACAGAAACAGCACAAGGACTACTATCTGAGAATCGTGGATAAACGGAAAGATGGGATCGTGGTGAGAGGGGCAAAGGTGCATATCAGCGCTACGCCCTGCGCGAATGAGGCGCTCTGCCTGCCCTGCCGGACCCATGGTGAAGAAGATAAGGATTATGCCCTGGCCTTTGCGACCGCCCTCAATGCACGCGGGATCAAACTGATTTCTGTGGAGCCGGTGTCACGCACTTACGGGGAAGAAGGTGAGTTCGATTATCCCAGCACGAGTAAGCTCCAGCCTACGGAGTGCCTGATTGTTTTTGACGATGTGTTTGTACCGTGGGAGCGTGTGTTCATGTGTGGGGAGTGGCAGTTCAGCCGCAATCTGGCTTATGCTTTTGCCAGTTATCACCGTCTTTTCGGCACCTGCAAAATGATCGGAAAGCTCGAAATCATCACCGGGGCGGCAGCCTTGATCGCCGAGTATAACGGGGTTGAGAATGTCAGTCATGTCCGGAAGAAGCTGGCGTGGATGGCCATGATCACTGAAACGGTGGCCCAGTTGGGAAAGGCGGCCTGCCTCGATCCCACAAAGGAATTCGGGAGCGACGTGGTGATGCCTAATCGGATGGCCATTAATGCCTCAAAGTACACCTTTGCCAGTAACTTTCACCAGATGTGCCAGAATCTGCAGGATATTGCCGGAGGGCTGTCAGCAACAGTCCCGACATTCCGTGATTGGAACAATGCTGAGATCCGGCCCTACATTGAAAAATACCTGAGCGCAAAGGATGGGGTTCCGACGGAGGATCGGCTTCGGGTGATGCGACTTGCCAAAGACGTGACCTGCAATTTTTACCAGATCGATACGATTCATGGAGAGGGGTCCATGGCTGCTCAGGAGATGTTCTTATACGGCAGCGCTGACTGGAAAAAACTCAAATCGGCGGCAATGCGGGCCGCTCACGTGGATGGCTGGCAGGACGATCCCACTTACGGAAAGCTCTTACAGCAGAAAGATCAGGTGAAAATGCCCGCGGTGGATGAATCGTATCAAAGCATTCCGAAGACAGCGAAGAAAAAATAAGCGTGGGTGGTGTTGTAGCGCGTCCAACACTTCTTTATATACGCCATGAATACTTGTCATTCAGGGCTTGACCCGGAATCCAGTCTTTTTTACCCCTCTGGATTCCTGCCTTCGCAGAAGGAATGACCGTCTTGGTGCCATGTCACTGCACTATGTTATCAAATAACAATACGCTTAAGAAAGGAAAAAACCATGAATCTCTCTCTGTTTTCTCTTGAAGGAAAGGTGGCCCTGATCACCGGCGGGAGCCGCGGCATCGGACGTGCCAGCGCGCTTGCCCTTGCGGATGCCGGCGCCAATGTGGTGGTCGCCAGTCGAAAAATCGCCGATCTCGAATCCGTGGCCGGGGAAATAAAGGCCAAAGGCGTCAAGTCAATGGCAATCGCGTCTCACGTCGCCAAGATGGAAGACTCCAAGGCGTTGATTGAGCAGGTCATGAAAGCATTCGGAAGAATCGATATCCTTATGAACAACGCGGGGACCAATCCCTATTACGGCCCGCTCATGGACCAGGATGAGAAGACCTATGATATCACCATGAATGTTAATCTCAAGGGCCTCTTCTTTCTGAGCCAGTTAGGGGCGAGAGTCATGAAGGGTCAGGGCGGGGGATGCATCATCAACACCGCATCCATCGGCGGCCTGAGGGCGGGCGATCTGGGCGTGTACTGTGTAACGAAGGCCGCTGTCATCATGCTCACCCAGGTCATGGCCAAGGAATGGGGACAGTACAAGATCAGAGTCAATGCGATTGCGCCGGGGGTCATCAAGACGCGC
>DATHCH010000097.1:0-12476 GCA_035319625.1 Thermodesulfobacteriota bacterium | reverse complement strand
GGAGTTCTCAAGCTGGATCTTCCTGAAGATCTCTATGTTTTTCAGGGTCTGACACAGATAGGGGATTAGTAATTTTATAATTCTAATTTCTTTCTCGGAAAAATTTCCGAACTCTTTAGGTCTGAAGAGTCCAACGACCCCTAAAAGCTCTTTGCCGGATTTTAGGTAAACACATGTTTTATAGTGAATTCTTTGAGGGCGTAGAAAATCATTATAATATTCCGAATCAAGAAATGACGTGGAATCGACAAGGTCTTCCAGACTAACAATCCTATTCCCATAGAAAGACCCTTGAACCAACTTGAAAGGATCAAACTGATAATAATAATTTCTAAACTCTCTAAAATATTTTTCCTCTACGTTTTCCCCCATAAAATTGATGAGTTTTGAATTTTCGTCCGCAAGGAAGAAAATAGAATTTTCCATATGGAAAATCTTCGAGAGCATATCGAGCACCCTTTGCCTGAAAATATCCTTATCCAGACAAGTGCCCATCATCGTGATCACATTTATAATATCTTTAAAGTCCTGAGATCTTAACGCTTCCATTTAAGGAATTGCACCCTTCAGGCTGCCCAAATACATCCTTAGCCCCTCTGAATAATTTCGGTATAAGAATCAAAGCGGAGTACGTTTCCCCATTTCGGACTTGGAAATAAGAGTGCGAGTTTATTTAACCACAAGTGCTTTCTTCTGTCAACGGTTTGTACTCGTTTCCAGCGATTCCCTAAGTGGATTATTTTAGATAGACGAAAAACATGGGTACTGCTTATTGTGCATAGAACTTGGAGGGAGGGATGGTAATAGGGAGAAAAGGGATGGAATTTCGAGGTCGTCTTGTAGCGGTAGGGAGAAGGATAGGATCGAAAGAGAAGACTTCTGGTTTCTATTTTACAATCTGGTAGTTAGCTCAACTATTGACTCGCAGTGGGATGTCCATGGAAGGAATGATCACAGGCCTCCCACTGCAGTCCCGGATCATTCCTGCAACCACAGACAGGATTTCAGGAATTCTATCTATCCCTCGACTTCCGGCAGTGATACCTACGGTCTGCCCCCTGAAGTTCCTTTTGTCCACACCAATTTCTCTCAGACTACCGATAACCGCTTTCCGCACATTATCTATTTGCGGTGCATCAACCTGCTGTTTTATTCGGACGAACCGCTGAGGTATATCCAAGTGATCCTCCTGCTTACGTTAAATGAGGCACCGGAGATGCCATGGCTTGCGGAGAGAATGGCATACTATTTCACACCGGAAAAATTTGCTCGGTGTCTAATTCTTTCCCACTCCTCGTCGACATCCATCTGAATCTGTCTAATTTGCTCTTCCGTTAGGTGCCTGTACCTTCCTTGCTTCAAGAGGTACTCCCGGACAGGAAGGCAGCGCGGGTTATGATTGATCGTGTATTTCTTCCCGTCTTCCACCTCGTAAAGTGGGAAAACATTCGTTTCAACTGAGAGGATCGACAATTCCGGGGAAATGTCTGACGGTGTTTTCCAGCCCGTTGGACAAGGAACGAGCATATGAATGAATTTTGTGCCTCGGATGCTTTTTGCTTTCTTAATTTTTCGCTGAAGATCGGAGCGGAACCCAATACTGGCTGTTGCTGAATACGGATTATAATGGGCAGCCATGATTTCCATGATATTCTTCTTTCGATGGGGATTGCCCTCAGGGGTCGTTCCCGTCCAGGCATAGGGAGGGGTTGCGGAACTCACCTGAATCCCGGTGTTCATGTAGGCTTCATTATCAAGGCAGACGTAGATAATATCATCATTGTTTTGTGCCACCCCGGAAAGAGACTGCAAACCAATGTCAAAGGTTCCTCCATCACCTGCAAAGGCCAGTACCTGAATATCATCGTTCCCCTTGATTTTAAGAGCGTTAGCGATCCCAGCCGCAGTCGGTGCGGCAATCTCGAAAGCAGAATGAATCGTTGGGACGCCATACGAAGTGTTAGGATAGACACCACCTATGGCTCCTTCACAGGACGGAACAATCACGGCGATGGTTCGAGACCCCATGGCCTGAAGGACCAGTTTCATGCCGATAGCGAGTCCGCAGCCAGCACAGGCCGCATGACCGGGCCGCAGAAAATTGGGTTCTTGTACCGACGAACTCATATCAGTTCTTTCCGCCCTTAGCCCAATTGACTCCAAAATCCCAAATTTTTTTGGTCATGTGATTTAGTGACCCCATCATGTAGTAACTTCGATATTTGATATTCATTTGGTGTTCAGAATTTGGCTCTCTATCTGCTTACTCCCCCATTATCCAAACTGGCTTATCAACAGGGTCGTCTCGTTTCAAGACGTCCAAAGCAATTTTTTTGATCACTTCAGAAGTGACATCTGTACCCCCGATCCCTGCAATAAAGCTATAGATAAGAGGATGCTCAGAAGAATGAATCAGGGCTGCCCTCAGCTCCTGACAGAATATACCTCCACCCCCCAGAGAGATGTTTCGGTCAATCACGGCAATCTTCTTCTTTCCCCTGAGCGCAACCTGGACGGCTTCCACAGGGAAAGGCCTGAAGAGACGTAACTTAAGTAAACCCAACTTCTTCCCCTGCGCGCGAAGTTCCTTGATAGCTACCCTTGCGGTGCTTGTAATTGACCCCGCCGTTACAAGAGCAACCTTTGCATCTTCGAGCATGATCGGCTCAATGATTCCGTAGCCCCGTCCAAATCCTTCCTTAAACTCATGATCCACCCGCACTGCAATTTCTTTGGCGGAGTCCATGGAACCTTGGGCCATATATTTATATTTTTGGTATAATTCCGACGGAACCACAGGAACGAGAAATCCGGGTTTGTCAATGTTGAACTTGTGTGGAAGATCCATCGGGGGAAGAAATTGATCGACCTGCTCCTGCTCTGGGAGGTCAACCACCTCCATAAAGTGAGAGACAAAAAAGGCTTCCAGAGAAAGCATGACCGGAAGGTAAACTTGTTCCGCTATTTTGTAAGCCTGGATTACGGTATCAAGAGACTCCTGGCCATTCTCGCAATAAAACTGAATCCATCCAGTATCTCTCTGGGAGAGGCTATCCAACTGGTCAGCCCAGAAGCCCCACGGAGCTGCCAATAATCGATTGACATTTGCCATGACCACTGGAGCACGGCAACCGGCTGCAAAATGGAGCATTTCATGCATGAGAGCGAGGCCCTGGGAGGAAGTCGCTGTAAAGGTCCTCACCCCGGTCAAGGAAGCAGCGATGCAGGAAGCCATGGCCGAATGCTCCGACTCCGTGCGCATCATGATCCCTTTCAGTTTGCCTGAAGCCTCCCATTCAGAAAGTTTTTCATAAATGGCTGTTTGAGGTGTAATTGGATAGGCTGCGATTAAGGGAGTGCGGCAGAGCTTGACAGCATGGGCGACTGCATGATTTCCTGTCATAAAGTCTTTCATGGGTATTCCCTCATCTCCACAACACTTCTCGGACAGGCTTTTGCGCAGGTTCCGCACCCTTTGCAATGATCAAAATCGACTTCTTTTCTCCACTGAGCAGGATCAAGGGAAATGACCCCTTCAGGGCAGAAATAATAGCAGTTGTAACAGTAGTTGCATGTGCCACAGGAAAAGCATCTTGAGGCTGAGAATTTGGCTTCTTTGGCATTGTAGCCCAAATTAACCTCCGAAAAACCCTTCAGAACTTTATCCCGATTGCGTTTCCGCATCCTGATTCTTCTGCTTGGCTCGAAAAAGAGAGTATTGATCTCTTCATAAGGAACGACTTCTCTTGCTTCTGGCCAATCCTCCTTCTCCCTGCCCCGAAGATATGTCTCCATTGATAGCGAGCCTTTATCCCCTGTTCTTATCTTCGAAAGAACTGCATGATCATCGTGTCCTCGGAAAAAGGAATCGATAGAAATGGCAGCCCTCTTCCCACCGCCGATGGCCGTCACAATGGTCCTAGCCTGGTCTACGGCATCTCCCCCAGCAAATATTTTGGGGGAAGGATTCTTCTCTATCAGGCCGTTCTTAGTAAGTTCCAACGGGAGCCATGAAAGATCAACCTGTTCACCAACAGCTGCGATGAGATGATCCGTTTCTAGGGTGATAAACTTCCCCTTGATAGGAATGGCCTTTGGCCTGCCGCCCTGATCCAGAGAGCTAAGTTTCATGCACTGAAATTTCACAGCCAGTCTTTTAGTCTTGAGAAAGTTTACCTTCACGGGTTGAATCAAATATTTCAATTGGATTCCTTCCACCTCGGCCTCTTCGATTTCATCCTGAATCGCCGGCATTTCATTTCTGGTCCTTCGATAGGCGACCGTCACTCTTGAACCAAGACGTAGAGCTGACCGGGCAACATCCATGGCAGTGTTGCCGCCGCCGATCACGATCGTTTCCTTTCCCAATTTGACTTTAACCTTTGAATTGATTCGATCCAGAAACTCTCTGCCTTTCCAGACTTGATCCAATTTTTCTCCCGGAATGGAAATGGGGACACCGATCTGAGCCCCCGGAGACACAAAAACCGCATCGAAAGCGCCAAGTTCATAGAAAGAGACAGCTTTCCCTACCTCAATTCCTGTCCTCAATTCGATGGGAAGACTTAATATCCTACGAATTTCTCTTTTCAATATCGATTTGGGGAGGCGATATCCGGGGATTCCCCAGCGCATCACGCCACCGGGCTCTTTTCTCGCTTCAAAAACAGATACTCGATGTCCCAGAAGAGAAAGAAAGTAGGCGCAGGAGAGCCCTGCTGGACCAGCACCGATGATAGCCACCCTACGGGATTCCCCACTAGGTAGAGGCACAAACTTGATCGTTTGATTCGATGTGGCATCGGAAACATACCTTTCCATTGCATGGATGGATACGGATTCATCATACTGAGTCCTGTTACAGTTCAGCTCGCATGGATGAAAACATACCCTTCCACATACTCCCGGAAAAGGACTTTCTTTAAGGATCGCCAGAAGGGCTTCGCCGTACATCCCCTCATTGGCGAGGTAGAGGAATTGAGCAATATTAATCCCTGTGGGACAGGCCTCTTGACAGGGAGCTGTCTTGAAGACTGTATCAGGTTTTTGAAACCCCCATTTTCCAGTCTGAGTGATTTCTGAGCTGCCATAAGAGATAGGAATGACAAACTCAGAGGACGAATCAGATTCAGCAGTCATCTTTGTCATTCCTCAATCTCAAACCCCTTTGCTTGTTCGTAAGCCTCTTTGACAGCCTCAATATTTAGCTCTATCTTTGTAGGCACCATTCCCCTCACTGCTTCGATGAGTGTCTGCATCTTCACCAGTTGGGTCAACCGAATATAAGCCCCCAGCATGGCCGTATTAAAGGTCCCCCCCAAACCGGCTTTTCTTGCAATCAGGCTAGCATCGATCAGACCAATTCTGTATCCCCTAAAATTCTTAAAAAAACCGATTTCTCTATTTGAGTTGATCAGAATGAACCCTTTTGGCTTGAGCTCTCGAAACACCTCTTTCTCATCTGCCAAAGAGAGGTCGAAAATAATCATCTGATCGGGGTGCTTGATCTGACATTTCAAAAGAATGGGTTCTTCATCGACCCGCAAAAATCCGACAACTGGGGCGCCACGGCGTTCCCCGCCAAAGAGCGAGAAGCATTGAGGATATTTTCCTTCTAAGAAAAGGGCCCTCCCCAAAATTTCTGAAGCAACCACCGCTCCTTGTCCGCCACGCCCCTTAAATTTGATTTCGATCATTCGCTTTCCCTAATTTTAGACGTATTAAAGGAAGATTAAGAACCCTCAGATGACTCCTATGTTTTTGTTGTCCCTTTCAAGGCATATCTCAATATATCTTTCTTTGATTGCTCAAGATGGTACTTTATCGCCTTATTCACATCTTCCAAATCACCTTTTTCAATCGCGTCAAGTATACCTTTGTGGCCCTGAATCGCCCTCATGACGTTCTCTGTTAAGTAAATGCTTTGAATTCTGGATCTTAACATATGTCGCCTTAATGTCTGTCCCAGTTCCTGCAAACGCTTGCTTCCGCTCAGCCTTGCGATGATCTCGTGAAATTGAGCGTCCAGTCCTACAAAAGCCCTCGGTTCTTCCTGGGCAACCTTTTCTTCTGAGATCAGAATGTTCTTTTTTAAATCCACAATCAGTTTTTGAAGGGCCTTTTTCATGGCCCAGCGAGCTCCGACCGCTTCGATGGCTGCCCTGATCTCACATATCTCTTCGACCTCTTCCTCGCTGATGGGCTTAACCACATACCCTACTCTCGGTATGGATTCAACCAGGCCTTCTAACTCAAGACTGTGAAGTGCCTCCCTGATGGGTGTTCTTGAAGTCCCGATCTCTTTTGCAATTTTTGTTTCTACAAGGTGATGACGGGGAGGGATTTCCCCGTCCAAAAGTTGCCCTCGAAGGTGATCATAAATCCTCTGGCGTATCGATTTGGTACTCTTGATTACAAGCCTTCGCATTCTGTGAAGTACTGTGCCCCAGTTTGACAGATTTGTCAAGGTCAAGTTTCCTGGATTATGTCATCACGGGGCAAAGATCTTCTCTAACGCCTAATAGGTTACAATTGTTCAATGATTACAATTAAAATAATCTAAGCCAGATATGTTGACAAACGTTGGAACTCAACATACAATAGCTATGGACTTCGAGCAAAGTATTCATTCAAATCATGAACTCTTGGAAACAGCATGAAAACATGGGTACGTTGTCTCATGACAAGAAGAGATGAGGGATGAGTATAAAGGTAAATATTCTGTCTCCTCCATTGCACCAATTTACAGATAACCAAAACGTGGTCCAGGTCAACGGAAGTACGATCGGTGAATGCCTCGACCACCTCGTGAAGCAGTTCCCTGAAATCGAGAAAGGGTTATTTGATAGACACGGTCATCTGCTGAATTATGTTTACTTTTTTATCAACGGAAAAGGCACGCGTCCCACTGACTTAGCCAAACCGGTGAAGGATGGGGATGAAATTACAATTTCACTCTTGCTTCCAGGAGGATGAAAGGCTGGATCAGGGAAGGAGAAAATCAATGGGGATAGTAGATGGAAAAGTATGTGTCGTCACCGGCGGGGCAGGCAGTATTGGTCTTGCGAGCGCCTCCTTGCTTTTGGAAGAAGGCGCGAAGGTCATGCTCGTCGGTCGCAATGCAGAGAATCTGTTCCGTGCGGCCAAAACCCTAAACGCAAGGCCCGATTTTCTGGGAACCATAAAAGCGAACGTAGCCGACACACAGGAGACACAAAAATATATTAATCAGACGGTGGCGAGATGGGGCAAGATCGATGTGCTTTTCAGCCATGCGGGCATAAGCGGTGCGATCAAGCCGATTACTGAATATCCCGAGGAGGTCTTCGACGCCGTCATGGCGATCAACATTCGGGGGTCCTTCCTCGCCTGCAAATACGGTTTGCCTCAAATGAATGACGGTGGCAGCATCATCATCACATCCAGTATCATGGGCGTGACAGCCGACCCGGGCGTCTGTGCCTATGTAACATCCAAACACGCACTCATCGGGCTCATGCGCACGGTTGCAAAAGAGGCGGCGCCCCGCAAGATCCGCGTCAATGTGGTCGCACCAGGTCCGATCGACAACTCTTTTCAGTCAACGATCGAAGAGCGCCTTACCGAGATCGTCGGGGAGGATGGTACCGAATTTCTCAACCGTGTTATTCCACTGGGCCGTCATGGCCGCGCTGAGGAAATCGCGAGATTGGTCCTTTTTCTTGCTTCCGACCAAGGCAGCTTTTCGACGGGTAGCGTCTTCATGGCAGACGGTGGGATGAACGTTTAAATTCGAACTGGACTAACGAAAAAAGTGCAATGCCACGGGAGGTAAGACGAGATTACTTGCATGCAAGAATGGCTCGCTCCACCATGGCCCTGGCAACCTTAACCATATATCCGTTATGGCGCAAAGGTTTTGCATCGAGTACCGCTGCCTCCCCCACGGCCTTTGCAGCCACTTCGTCAATCACCTTGCCCCTGATCATTTCTTCAGCCTTGAGGGCCCGGTATGGCTTGACATAAACTGCATTGAGACAAATGCGCGCTCCGCTGACTTTGCCGTTGGATGTTGTCATCATCGCGGCGCAATTTACAACAGGAAAATCTATCGTTTTCCTGGCCGCAAACTTAACGAAAGAACTCTTTGTATCAGCGGACGGAGCTTGAACTTGAATCTCTATCACTATTTCATCACGCTCCAAGATGGTCGTCTTTGCGACATCGACCTCAAAAAAATCATCGGCGTGGATTAGTCTCTTGGATGTTTTAACCACGGCGTTCAGGGCGATCAAGGCAGGAGCTGTATCGCTCGGATGGACGGCCAGGCATCCCCCTTTGACGCTCGAATCAAATATGGAGTGGTACCGGTTATCCCCTTCGATTGCATAACATCGCCCGCCGCCTTTCCGGAGACATGGAAATCTGTTGTAAGGGTTTCGATAGTACCAGCATCGGATGTCTTGACAGATATTTCCGCCAATCGTGCCCATCTCCCGAATATGGGGAGACGCCGTCCTGTGTGCGGCCTCTGCGAGCGCTCTGTATTTAGAATGCATGAGGGAATTGGTGGCGATCTCTTCAAGCCGCGTGAGTGCCCCGATTCGCAGCATTCCTTCCTCTTCTTTGATGAAATCGAGTCCTGGAATGCTTTTCAGGTTAATGATCGCCTCTGGGTATGTCGGCAATATCTCGTCCTTCATTTTCCCGAGCAAGTCGGTCCCACCGGCAATGACGCTCGCCTTGGCCCCATACCTCTGTAAAGCAGAGACTGCTTCGTCTATGGTCCGCGCATTCAGATGTACGAACTTCCTCATCCCATTCCTCCACTATTCCATCCTCCGTTGCCTATCAAAAGTCGGCACGAGGCTAAACTTTACCCAAAGCCTGAAGCACTTTCCCTGGAGTAATAGGTCCGTCGTCCACCCATTTCCCGATGGCATTATAGACGGCGCTCTCGAGGAGATAAGTCGTCATCGTTGCGACATCTTCTCCGATTCCAACCGTGCCGTAAGGACCTAAACCCATCCCGGTTTCCACAATAACCGTCTCAATATTTCCGATGTCGAGCATGGTAGCCCATTTGTAATCAAGGAGGCTTCCATTGAGCAGCACACCGGTCACAGGATCCCAAACATACTGCTCCATCATGTTTCTTCCTATTCCCATGTAGGTGCCGCCATACATCTGTCCTTCCACGGCTTCCGGAGACAAGGCCTTTCCGACATCGTTCACGTTAGCCACTTTTTTAACCTCAATCTCCCCTGTATCGGTATCCACTTCGATCTCGCAAAAATGGGCTTGCCTGCACAGACGGTGGCGACCAGGCTCCGTGCCATACCTGCCCTGCCGGTGATATTCCCATGCAAATATCGGGGCATGAGTCGTGCCTTGTATGGCAGCATACTCCAAGCCCCAGTTCATGCTCCCTGCCATATCCTTAACCACTTCCGCAACGGTCTTCCTAACGGACGGGTCTGATTTGACGAAAATTACACTCTCCTTGACATCCAAATCCTCCGGCTTTCGGCCTGGAAAAGCGGGAGGGTCCACCCTCTCGATGACGTCAACCTCTGTTGTGGCCAGTTCGAGAAGTCTCTGTTTTGCCTTTCTTGCCGCTTTCCTCATGACATAAGCATTTGTGGTCAGATTACAGGAACCATCCGGTGTCATCAGTGGTAGATAGACGTCGTCCTGCTGTCTAAAAAAGACATCCTCCATTCGCATTCCCAATTCTTCCGCCACGACTTCGCAGTACGTCGTTTCAGCATTGACCCCTTGGTCACAACGGAACCCGATGATATTGACGGACCCGTCTTGTTGAATCAGCACTCCCCCTACCCCAGCGCCCCGATTGTCATCCCATTCATGGCTCCAGATAAATCCCATGCCATGCATTCTCCCGTTAGGAAGTCGTTTGGCTCCCGGCGCATGCCACTTCTGATCCCACCCCATCGCCTTCTTCCCTGCCTCGATGCATTCCTTCAGACTATCCCTCACAGGAAATCCGTGGTCCGCCTTAAACTGGTCAAGATGGGCCATATCTTTCCCCTCTGCGCCATCATTCTTCAGCGCCACTTCGGTCGGATCCATCCCCAATTCGCCCGCTGCATGGTTAAATACGTGCGCCATCGCGAAGGCAGCTGGCGTTTGCTCACACCGAAGGGCAATCACCGGTCCTTTGTTTACACTCGCTGTTAAGTTTTGTGCCCTGATATTCGGAATTCTCGTGTTCTCAAGCAGGTGGGTCTCAGCCCAATACCCTGCATTGGCATACACCGCTTTCAGGTCGACGGCCGTTATGGTTCCATCTTTCTTGACCCCTATCTTAAAATATCCCACCATGGCATCGGCCGATCCAAAAACAAAGTCCTCCCTCCTATTGAAAACCCACTTCACCGGTCTTCCAGTTCTTCTGGCCAGTATCGCACTGAGCCCTTGATCGATTTGGCTGAAAGAGATCCAGTTCCACCCCCCATACATACCTCCACTGTAAGGAACATTTGTCTTGATCTTGTTCATTGGCACGCCCAAGTACTGGTGCATGGTCCACTTATGCTCGTACGGGTGCTGATGATGCAGCCAGAGTTCCAAGCAGTCTCCTTCCCACCGAGAAATGCCGCCCAGCAATTCTGCGTCTGCCCCGCCGTGGTACCGCCTGGTTGCCTTGAACTCAATGATCTTGTCGGCTTCCTTGAAACCCTTCTCGACGTCACCAAATTCCATGATCCCTGAACTGGGAGAAGGCGGTGTTTCATTGAGATTATTTGCTGACCATTCCGGCCTCGCCGCAGGAGCGCCCGGATTCAGCGCCTCCTCCTGATCAAGCACAAACGGACGGGTCTCCCACTCCACATCGATCAACTTTAATGCCTCAAGGGCAATTTCCTCTGTCTCCGCAGCGACGGCAGCTCCCATGTGCTGCCCTTCAAAGTAAGCGTACCCTGGCAGAAAATCGTCACTACCCCCGTAAGTCGTTACGACCTTTTTCCCAAACACCTCCGGATCATCATACCGGAGAACGGTTGCCACCCCTGGCAAAGCCTCTGCCTTGCTTGTATCCATTCTCTTGATCCTTGCGTTGGGATAAGGGGACGTAAGAAACTTCGCATACAACATCCTCGGCAACAGAATGTCCCTGGTATAGATTGCCTTTCCACTTGCCTTCCTGTACCCATCGATCCGGCGTATTCCACGCTTACCAAGAACGTGAAACGTCTCGGGAGCATACCGGTCATGCTCCATGGGATTGCTGGGCATGTCTTTTGTGTCTTGAACCATTTCTGTCCTCCTCTTCCCCGCTACAATCTCTTTGCTGCTTCCCTCACGGCCTTCACGTGCTGGGGATAAGTCCCACACCGGCAAAGGTTCCCGGCGAGGGCTTCCTTCACTTCTTCCTCTGACGGATCGGGATTCCTGTCAAGCAGCGCTTTTGCTGTGACAACAAATCCGGGAGTGCAATAACCGCATTGCATACAGTGATGTTTGACATATTCTTCAATGAGCGGGTGCCCTTTCGCCGCAATGCCTTCAATCGTTTCTATCTTCTTGCCCTCACACTCTATCGCGAGTGTCATGCACGAGAGGATCGGCCTCCCCTCCATAATGACCGTGCAGGATCCGCAGGCACCTCGATCGCAAAACATCTTCGCACCCATGAAGCCTAACTTATCATGGAGAACATAATATAGCGTCCACTCCGGCTCGGCCCTGACATCGTATGTTTTCCCGTTAATCATAAGCTTGATGAATCCTTCAGGAACCGGCAAAGGCTCCATTCCATGTGCTTGGGTTACATGCCCCTTTAGCTCTCCAATCGATTTGAAGGCCATCGGGCAATACGGACAGATATATCTCGTCTCTTTCACTTTTTCATTCCTCCTTTACCCAACCCTTAAGAAACGCTGAGCTTCTTCAGATACATCGATTGGTTAATTCTGTTTTCGTAATCGCTCCTGAAATGCCTCAGACTGTCCGCCACGGGAACGCAGGCGCTTTGGCCCAGCCCACACAACGAGGAATCCATCATGGCCTGCGAGAGGTCCTCCAGCATCTCTATATCTCCGTGCGATCCTTCACCTCTTGTCAGTCTTCCCAGGATCTCAAGCAACACCTGAGTCCCCTCTCGGCAAGGGGCACACTTCCCACACGATTCCTCCGCGAAAAATTCCGCCGTCCGGTAGATCATGTCGATGATGTCTCTGTTTTCGTCGAAAACGGTCACTGCCCCAGAGCCCAAAACGGTTTCAAACGAAAGAGGCGTATCTATCTTGCTTCCAGGGATAATCCTTCCTGCTGCTCCTCCTACCTGCACGGCCTTGACGTGCTTTGCACGAGCCCATTCAAATACCAATTCTTTTAAGTTACTTCCCATGACCAGTTCATAAATCCCAGGCTTCTTCACGTCACCGCTTACCGAAAAGACCTTGGTCCCTTTACTCTTCTCTGTCCCTATCGCGCTGAACCAAGAGGCTCCGTTCATGATAATCTGGGGAATA
>DATHCH010000096.1:0-20111 GCA_035319625.1 Thermodesulfobacteriota bacterium | reverse complement strand
CGTGTTTGTTGCATGAAGATCCAATCCGGCATACACTTTCATCAGGGCACCTCCTCGAGAAGATTTGGACGTCTTTTCACCATAGTACACCGAACCGTTTACTATGGCGAGGTGCCCTTTAGATGATTATCAGGTGTACTCCTCAAAAAAGAAAATCAATACTCAATTGCCAAGGAGCAAAAGCAGGTTTCAATCCTCGATTTTACTGAGATTCTCTAACCAGTGCACCACATCCCACGGCCATTTTCCCATTCATTTATCCTGAAAGGCCCCCCAAATAATTCTTTAGATTAATGAGGTCAGCCGGAGAGATATCAATAAACCTGACCCCAGCCCTGTAATCCCCTCGATCTTTCCCCAGGTGAACGTCCATCCAAACAACCTGCGTCACCAGTTCTATGATCTTAAGTCCGGAACCGAAAGGGAAGAAGAGTTTTGTCCTCAGATACTGACCCACCTCCATCTGCTCGGATAAATAGATCGATAATCCACTTTCACTGGCATTGATCACACGAACATATTTGTCGACCAAGTCCCGTCGTCTATATTCTATTGGCAAATCAACAGTAAACCTGGGATGCCTTCTCTTTTCAAAGCTCACGGTCCCGTCGAGGCGTTTAATTTGTTTTTCTCTGTTTTTCATTCAATTTTTCTTCACAAAAATTGGTTTTGAAAGGCTTTTCCCGCGCAATCCACAAAGAACTGTTGAATCGTTGTGGAATTAGATTGTCTTCCTCTTGAAAGAGGCTATCTCCAGCATTCTGCTCAAAAAGTAGGCAGATATAACCCCTTGAATGAATACAGAAATTTAAGAATTCTCAAAAGTGTGTCGTGTTTACTTTAATACGTCCTGCAATTCTTCCATCCTTAGGTAAAGTAGTTTTCCAATCTCTAAGGTAGCAAAGATCAGGTAGCATGTGTAAAGAACCACGATAATGGTTAGTATGGCTTTTAATGTCTTGCTGAATTTAGGGCTTTTATAAAGCAGAGGGAGCCCAAGAGGTCCCAGTACAAAAAATAGGAGCAGAATCACACTGAACGGTCTCAAATACCATTTAATTTTTTCGTCTTTTTCAGGCATTTCATACCTTTTAACGAACTTTCTAATTTAATCTCCTTGGCCTGCAAGAGCCCGCATCAATTCGTCTGCGGACCGTATACTCACCCTACCGGTTAGAGGGTGCCCTCTTCCATTTGGATTCTCGTTAGGCATGGCCCTCACCTCCTCCTATAATGCCGGAAGCGGCTTCATTGGCTTTCTGAATCAACCATTCTCCCAGGGAACGGGCGATATCGGGACGAACAACCACACCGATCTGGGACTCACGAACATGAACTTGACCCTCCCTTGCTATCTCCACAGGAGGCCGACCAGGTTCGACCTTCAGCTGGACTGATTTAGGAATTTCTAATTTCTCAACAAATAGATCGAAAATTATTTCTCCCTGAGGGTTCACACCACCCCAAGCACCCGTTATAGGAATGATTCTATAGTCCGGCGCTTTTCTAAACGTAATTTTGATTTCTGGCATTTTCCCCTCCTTCATTGTAGAACCCTACGGGCAAGGCCTGTGGTTCATGAACGACAGGTCACCGCGCAGAAACAATGCCACCTTTACCTTATAGGATTGAAATTAATGCAGGTGGTCTACGTTCCAATAAAAGTGTATTAAATCAGGAACAAGGTGTCAACAAAAATTGAAAGGACGAATCGCCTTGCTATTCGGAGGACGATAGTGTATAGTAGTCAAGCGTTCATTGTGGAAGCGAGATCGTTCCATCGCGGGGGTAGCCGCAGGGAATTCCGGATAGTTCTTTGTGGCCTTTTTGTCGGGCGCCCATGTTCGTCCTCTCCCGCTACAACCTTCGACGTGTTTTACTGAGACAAATCCCATGCAAGAAAATTGGAAAAAGGGGCAAGGCTTGGAAGAACAGCGGTCGGAAGAATCCTATGTGTTCGAGCCGGCCGAAGATCCCAGCATCCTGTCCGATGAGTTGGACATGGATTTCTTCGTTGAATTGCCGGGAGTCGACACAGAGTATGAAAATGTCCAAACGACCGATGAAGAGGAAGCGGTTGAGGTTGGATATGTGGACATTCCTGGGAAAATCATCGACCCTGTTCGGATCTACCTGAAGGAGATGGGATCCTTTCCACTCTTGACTCGAGAGGGGGAAGTGGAAGTAGCCAAGAGGATCGAAAGCGGACAGCATGAGGTCCTGGGTGCAGTTCTCAAATGTCCCATTTCGATCAGGGAGATCACCATCCTTGGAAAGGCCCTTCGAAGGGGGAAGATCAAGATCAATGACGTTACCAATGAGATCGACGACGGGGAGACGACGGCCAAAGTAAAGAGGCTTGAAGAAATACGGGTTCTCCGCCTTATCGATAAAATCCGGAATGGAGGAAATAAAATTCAACTTCTTCAAAAGAAGTTGAGGGGTATGAAAAAGGAATCCTCTAAGAAAAGAGTGGAGGGAGAGATCGTTAAGAAGCAGACTGAAATGCTCGACGCTTTTAAACGAATCAACTTAAGGGGAGAACAGGTTAGTAAGATCATTCAGAAGCTGAAGCAAATTCACGTTCAAATGGAAAACGCCGAACAAGACGTAAAGAAAATCAATGAAGATCCCGGGATCGCCATCCAAGGGGAT
Organism: Thermodesulfobacteriota bacterium; assembly: GCA_035319625.1. Lineage (GTDB taxonomy): Bacteria > Desulfobacterota > BSN033 > BSN033 > UBA1163 > UBA1163. Next base: position 17,456 of record DATHCH010000096.1, on the reverse strand, counting down.
AAGAAGTTTCCGAAGATGAAGAAGGTCAACCTCAAGCGAAGAGAGGTCGAGGAGAGGAACAGGGCTTTCCGAAATGCCAAACGTAGAATAGCAAGGATGGAGGCGGAATGGGGCCTTGCTCCGCGCCGGCTGAAGGAGGCGTTGGCAGCCATTGAGAGAGCAGAGGCCAAAATCAAGGAAGCGAAAGCTGAACTGGTCAAAGCCAATCTCAGATTAGTCATCTCCATTGCCAAGAAATATTTGAATCGAGGACTCCAGTTTCTGGATTTGATCCAGGAGGGAAATATCGGGTTGATGAGGGCGGTTGAAAAGTTCGAATACCAGCGGGGTTATAAGTTTGGCACCTATGCGACGTGGTGGGTTCGTCAGGCCATTTCCCGCGCCATCGCGGATCAAGCCCGAACCATACGCATCCCGGTCCATATGATCGAGATCATCAACAAACTGAACCGGACCTCTCGATCTCTTGTTCAGCAGATGGGAAGGGAACCCACTCTGGAGGAGATCGCCGAAAGAATGGGAGTCCCACTTCATCACGTTCAGAAGATTCTGAAGGTCAGCAAAAAAACGATCTCCCTTGAGACCCCTATCGGCGAGGAGGAGGATGGCCGCCTGGAGGATTTTATCGAGGATAAGGGATCCATTTCGCCTCAGGAGGCTGCCATCGTTTCCAACCTGGCCCAACAGACTCAGACAGTGCTCTCAACCCTGGATAAGCGGGAGGAAAAGATTCTAAGGATGCGATTTGGGATCGGGGAAAAACATGACCATACTCTTGAGGAGGTGGGACAGGACTTTAACGTCACACGGGAGCGGATCCGGCAGATTGAGGAGAAGGCATTGAGGAAGCTAAAACACCCGAGCCGAGCTGAGAAATTGAAGAGCTTTGTTGAATATTGAAAGGGAGAGAAACGATGAACATTTATGTTGGGAATTTATCATTTGACGTGAAAGAAGAAAACCTCCAAACAGCCTTCGAAGCCTTCGGAAAGGTCGACTCGGCTACGATCGTGAGAGATAAGTATAGTGGCCAGTCTCGAGGTTTTGGCTTCGTCGAAATGCCCGATCAAAATGAGGCTCGTACCGCGATTGCGAACCTGAATGGAAAAGAGCTCCTCGGCCGCCAGCTGAATGTCAATGAAGCTCGGCCTCGCCCGAACCGTGGAGGATCCGCAGGCCATGGGAGTCGAGGGGGAAAATCCAATTACGGTGGCAGGGGCCGTTATTAAACTAAACCTACCAAAATCCTAAATTTTCTAAGTCGGCACCAGGACGATGGTGATTCTACCATCGGGAAGCACTTGCGGGGAAGCTCGCATCTTCATCCCCACATGGATCTTTTTCAAATCTACTTTTGGGATCCAGCCCATCACTCTCAATCCTCCCTCGACCTCCAAGATTCCAATGGGAGTGGGCTCGAAAGCAACACTGGAAAAAGGCATCAGAGGCTGCCGTACTGCAAAATGATCGGGGGCAACATAAATTTTCGTAAAGGTGATAAGCGTCCCATCTCCCTTCAACTCTTTCCACTCCATGTCGCTGGACATGCATTCCGAACAATCAGCCCGTGGCGGGTAGTATTTCTTCCCGCATCTTATGCAGACCGTTGACATGATCTTCCCTGCTGCAAGGTCCTCGGCAAATCGAGCCACTTTTGTCTGTGAGATGGCTAAGGAAAAATTCTTGAAATCCATTCTAATCCCTCCTGAAGATATGAACAGCCACTACCTGTCCGGTCCCGCCGACATTATGGGTCAGGCCGGTCTCTGCATTTTTCACCTGTCTCTCACCCGCTTCCCCTCTCAGCTGTTTTGTAATCTCAATGGCCATCGAGACCCCTGTGGCCCCAAGGGGATGGCCTTTTGATTTCAATCCCCCGTCCACATTGACCGGGATCTTACCCCCCAGATAAGTCTCCTTTTGCTGGATCAATTTCCCGCCTTCCCCTTTTTCACAGAAACCAAGGTCCTCATAGGCTACAATCTCGGCAATGGTAAAACAGTCATGAACCGTTGCAACATGGATACTGGATGGCCCCACCCCTGCCATCCGGTATGCTGTCTTGGCGGCCTCACGGCTTGAAGCGATGGAGGTTAAGGTTTTTCGGTCTCCGATCCTCATCGTATCAGTGGCAAGACCGAGTCCCGCGATCCAGACCGGTTTTTTTGAGAGGGCTTTTGCTTTTTCTTCCGAGGCGAGGAGCACCGCAGCAGCCCCATCCGTAATGAGACTGCAATCGAAAAGTTTCAATGGATGAGCCACGATAAACGAACCCAAGGCCTTGTCCAGGGTAATCGGTTTCTGCATATGGGCATAGGGGTTAAGGCTTCCGTAGTAATGATTTTTTACGGCGACCATGGCGAGCTGCTCTTCCGTTGTGCCAAATTCAGCCATATGGGCATTGGCAATCAACGCATAGTAACCGGGGAAGGTTGTGCCAAAAGGATATTCCCAGGTAGCGTCCCCTCCTCTGCCCATGATCTCTGTCGCCACGCTGGTGGGAATTTCGGTCATCTTCTCCACGCCGACGACCAGAACGAGGTCGGCGAGGCCTGAGGCCACGTTCATCCAGCCCGTTCTCAAGGCCATGCTCCCTGTGGCACAGGCTCCTTCCACGCGGAAATTGGGCTTCGGGTGAAAACCGATGTAGTCGTGAACCTGTGCAGAAGGCTGTAGGGCCATGGAAAATTCATCCCCCGCAATGCCCGTGACCATGCTCCCCACTTCTTTTAGACCCACACCTGCATCATCGAGGCATGCGTTTACTGCCTCAAAGGTTAATTCTCGAAGGGAGGCATCCGCTCTCACTCCGAACTTCCCATGACCTATTCCGATGATAGCCACCTTTTTCATATCCCTGCCTGTCCTCTCTTTCCCGTCACGGAGTCTGAAATTGTATTTTCGTTTACCCCGCCAGAAATTCTACCGGGGGCGCCAAATCCCGTCGGAATTATTCCAGGACACCAGCCCTTTACGGAATAGTAACGCATCATTTCTAACGGGGTCAACTTCTCTTGCGCTTTAATCCCTTCACCCTCCCCTCTCCCCGCCGGGGAGAGGGGAGGGTGAAGGGGCTTAAATCCTCACTGGCACACGTTAGTAAACAATTCCTGCATACCCTACGAAACTATCGTCTGGCATGATGTCATAACTGGTGTAGTAGTCGAGGAGCACTCCCTTTTCTGATCCCAGGGCTTTGCAGGTAGCCACGGCGGCCATGGCAGCCCCCGCACTGCAGGCGCTATCATTCTCTATGGCATGTCTCAGGAGGCCTTCTGCGTCCATGCTCAATGCTCGGTCAATAAACCCCTTATCATTCTCCTTCTTCACCCACTCCACGGAAGCAGGGCCAACCCCTTTCCTCAAAAGCCCATAATTAGGCCCATAGTGAGTTAAATCGGTTGAGCCAATCGCAAGGATTGAAATGCCTTCCTTCTTTGCTATGGCCGCGACTTCTTTCCCCAACGTTTCTGCCCTAAGCGACAGAGGAGACCGGATGGCGATAAGCTTTGCCTCCGGGAAAAAATACTTCACCATGGCCAGCTGAATCTCAATCGTATTGTCTCCGCTGCTTGAGCCCTCTTTTCCCATATCCATGCTCTCCGTGAGGTTCTTTACAAAGCGTGTATGAATCTCCATATCACCAAAAGGCGTCTCGCAGGCCTCTTCTGTCACAATCCGGGGGAAGTCTTCAGTGGAAAGATGACCCCCATAAAGAACAACGACATCCGCCTTACTGTTTAATTTCAACGTATAGAACACCCTTGCAGCAAGCTTTCCGGAGAAATACCATCCTGCATGAGGCACAATTCCACCCAATCCCTTGTTTACAGGAAGTCGTGGGGGTGTCCATCCCTCCAGATAAGATTCGATCTCTCTTTGACAATCCTTTCCATCAATCGGATACCATCCCCTCGGTAAAATTCTTTTTCTTCGGCTCATGGCTTTCACCTCCACTTAGCAAAGGGTTTAAGGATTCGAGCGATCAAGGTTCTAGGGTCTGCAAACACCCTTGCCCCTTGAATCCTAGGCCCCCAGAACCCTTATATTCTTTCAAGGGTGGGCATGCCCATCAGGTTGAGCACATTCTCCATCACTTTTTGAAATGCCTTGACCAAAGAAAGACGGAAGGTTCGAATCCCCCGATCTTGAAGATGAATAAATGGAGTCCGTACGTCGTCCCCTGGATCAGGATGCTCATAAAAGTTAGTAAAGGAGGTTGCGAGATCAAACGCATATTCTGCCAGTTGAGAGACCCTCAGCGCCTTCCCGACTTTTCCAACGGTTGAAGAGAACCGCGATAGAGCATCAAGCAATCCTCTTTCTGTCTCGGTCAATTGTTTGGGAATGCAATCCCTTCTCCATCCGAAATCGATTTTCTGGCCCTCGGCCTTTCTCAGGATACTGCACGCCCGGGCATGGGCATATTCTAAATAGACTCCCGTATCCCCCGTCGTTTTCAGGGCCTCATCGAAATCGAAGACGATTTGACTCTCCAACGTGAATTTCAGCAAATAGTATCGGATGGCCGCTGAAGCTAAAGCAGAGGCAACCCTTTCTTCCAGAGGATGATCCGCCTTCTCGATCACCTTTTGCTTCACGCTCCGGATAAAATCCTTTGCCTTCACGCCCGTTCCGGAACGGCCCGACATGGCATAGGCCTTTTTCTCCTCTGTTTCCTCCATCCCCAGAAGTCGGGCAGCCTGTGGAGAAAGGTTGACGACTTCATAGGCCAGATGGACCGACTCGCTCGCCTCTCTCTCAAAGCCCATTTGTCGAAGGCATTCCACGACCACCTGCTGCGGATAACTCTGTCGGGTGTCAATCACATTGATGACTTTTTCTGCGTGCCCGAATGGTCTCGCAAGACTTTCCCCGGGCTCGCCATCTCGAGCCGTTGTCCAGAGCATCATTCCGTTGGCCTGGGGACTCCAGCGTCTGTATAGAAAATCTTTCTTGAGGAGGCCAAACTTCCAGAGTTGATAAGCAACATCTTTTCCTGTGTAGGTCACACTCCCGTTCGATCGGACAAGAATCTTGTCCAGGCTCTTCATCCCTTCAGCCGTCTCGACGATGCCGCCAAATGGAACCACCCAACACCCCTTATTCGGTCCCTCGGTTTCCAATCGAAAGGCCCCCTTTTCTCTCAGGAGCTCGAAGGTAGCCTCCCAGAATCCACGCTCGATGATATCCGACTCCCAGTTGAGAAGGTCGTAGAAGATAGAGAGTTGAGCCACTGTCTCCAGGTGAGATTCGACAATCTTTATTGATAATTCCTTAGCAAAACTCGCAATAGGATGGGTTCCGCCTTCGATCTTGCGGTGAATCTCCTCCCTTTTCTCAGTCAGAAAAGAATTCTTCTCAAGTTCATTTTGAAAACGGGCGTACAGCTCCCAGCAGAAATAATCCAAAGGTTGGTCCTGCGGGACCTTTGCCCAGATCACTTTAAAATCAGACCCCTCCGTATAGGAAGGATGATCCAGATAAAGAAGTGCGGTCACCACATCCACCACCTGGAGACCAGTATCGTCAATGTAATTGCACACCTCTGTTGAAAAACTAAGCCATTTCAGAACCCTGGCGACCGTGTCTCCGAGAACCGAATTCCTGAGGTGACCGATATGCATCGCCTTGTTGGGATTCACACTCGTGTGTTCGATAAAAACCTTTTTCCCAGGTCTCGAAACCGGTCTTCCAAAAAACTCCCCTTCTTGAAGGATCCGGGGAACGAGGTCTTGAGCCAATGCTGGCCAATCCACTTTGAAGTTTAGGTACCCAGGGGGAGAAGCACTTATATCTTGAATGTAAGGTGGGGGGTTCGATTTCAATAGCTCAGCCATTTCCTGAGCTATTTTCATCGGAGATTCCCTTCTTTGCTTTGCCATGGACAAACAAACAGCACTGGAGAAATCCCCCAACTCTCGCTGAGGGGGTACATTGAAGGGGATCTCCTCAATATTCAAGATTTCCCGAAATGCCTTGGCAACTTCTTCTCTGATCATCCCCCGTTTTTCCTCCCTGTTTGTCCAATTATTATGAGGATGTAGAGGAAAAGTCAAGACAATCGAAAATCTTGCTAATGATAAAAAGCACCTCCTGAGCATGCTGAGTGTAGGAGAATTTGGTATGCTTAGGGAAGGGAACCCATCTATTCTTAGACGAGGGGCCATATCATATTGTATGCGGGATGGGGGGGTAATTATTAGGCGGTGTTAGGAACCGAGGGGTGCAGAGCGGTGCCTTCTAAGGTATGGCTTGAACCACCACCATGGGTGCCTTTGTCACACCGGAACCTGGAAAAAACATCAGCCCGGGAGCGCCAGCCGGCGCACCAGGGAGGTACATCTCATAGTCTGCTGGTTTTTGGTGGTCCGCAAATAGCCTTTCAGCGTTAAAGACGCCGTTAAACTTGAAGAGCATCCGGACGAAGTTGATTTGACCTTTCAACAGAAGCTTGGCTGCAAGTCCTGCCGTTTCTTTTAGGACACCCATTCCAAGATGTTTCATATTAAGAACCTGCTGGGTTTTCACTAACTCTTCGTAAAATTTCTTGAGGGGCATCTTCGTCGGTAAAACGGCATGCTGGATGTCAAAGAGGCGGTAGTCACGCGTGGATAATTTGTTCCACGTTGAGAGAAAGTTCTCCGTTCCGGGGTACGGAGTATTGATGCTGATGTTGACGATCTCAGGCACTGAGAGCGCCCAGTCTCGAACCCTTCGAAAGTGCTCTTCATCCCAACTCGGATCCGCGATAATATTGGTGGCGACAACGATCCCAAGGGTACGGGCATATTTGAGGGCCTCGAAACTTCGCAGTAGAGATACCCCTTTGCGGAAGGACTTCAACTCTCCCTCGTCGATTGCCTCCATCCCAACAAACATGTAAGCCAGCCCCAACCTTTTCCAGTATTCAAACACCTCTTTGTTTCGGAGCAGGACGTCGGCCCGCGTCTCTATGTAGAATTGCTTTTTTATCCTTCGCTTCTCGATCTCCTGCGCGATAGCGAACCCATGCTGGGGATCGATAAAGGCGACGTCATCAACGACGAAGACATTTGGTTCCTCCAGTCGCTCAAGCTCTTCAGCGATGGCGTCGACGTTGCGTTTTCGGTAAGTACGGTTGTAGAAGGTCCAGGCACTGCAAAAATTGCAGTTCCATGGACAGCCACGGGTGAATTCAATGGAAGCCGACGGATCGAGAGAGCCGATGAAATACTTCTTTCTTTTTGGCAACAGATCGTGAGCAGGCGTTAAACGATCGAGGTCGTCGACCATTTGAGGCGCCGGTCCTTCCCCATCTTGTGTGATGACCCCCGGAAGCTCACCAATTTTTTCCCGATCATCCATTGCCGCGGAGAGGAGTGGACCGATCTGGTCCGCCTCGCCTCTGACGACGCAGTCAATCGTCCCCTGTGCATGTTCCAGAATCTCCCGCGCGGTGAAGGAGGCACTGTGCCCTCCCACGAAGAGGAAGGAATGGGGAAGGCGTTGCTTGGTCTCTTTCGCAAGACCAATGACCTCAGGAATATTGGCAAGATAATTAATACCGAAGCAGATGGCGTCGGGATGCCATTGATCCAGGGCCTTAAAATAATCTTTATGAGAAAAGACCTGCAGGTCGAGAAGTCGTACTTCGTGTCCAGCGCTGCGCGCAGCCTGAGCAACCAATTCCACCCCGAGTGGCTCAAGGCGAAGGTAAATTTCTGTATACAGAAGCCCGCTTGGGTGGCAACAAAGGAGCTTCATGTCGTATCTCTGTCACCCTTATCCTTTGATTCCAGGAATTCGGCGCCTTGGGGAACAATTAGAAAGGATTAGTCTTCTCCCTTATTCTCTGATAAATTAGGTCACTCCTCCGCCAATTTCAGCGTCCACCACTGGCAGTGCCTGAGCTGGTTTGTCCTTGCCGCAGCCCGCGCCCAATTTGTGGCGTAAATGGACTTCGGTCAGCGCTCGCGCCGCCTGCGACTTCCCGCGTTGCTTCGCCAACAACCACGCGCATCCCTTCCGTCAAATCCTTGCCTTCAACCTCCGTTGATGTCCCATCCGTCAACCCCGCGTTCACGCGAACTGGCCGGACAAACTCGCCTTGCTCGACCCAGATGGTTCCGTGCACTTTCGGCGCACCAACGGCGCCAGCCCCACCGCCACTGTCTCGGCTCGAGGAGACGCCGGGAGCGCGGGCCGTTTGACCAGCTTCGGGAGAGATTTGATTGGGCTTCGGTGACCAGTGCAGCGCTGTATTCGGAACCAGCAACACGTCTTGCCGACGACCGAGCGTGAACCGCACGTTGGTTGTCAGATAAGGCAATAGCTTGCCGTCGTCGTTGTTGGTATCGACCCTGACGGTGTAAGTGACGACGTTCTGCAGCATCGTCGCGTTCAGCCGAACCTGGCCCACTTGCCCTTTGAACACCCGGCCAGGATGGGCGTCTACAGTGAACGTTACTGGCTGGCCTATAAAAATGCTGCCAATGTCAGCTTCGTTGACCGATACCCATGCCTGAATGCGCTTGAGGTCGGTTGCAATGATGAACAGGTTTGGCGTGCTCAGGCTGGACACGACAGTCTGGCCAATGTTAACTTGCCGGTCAACAACCACACCGTTGACGGGCGACTTGATGGTACAGTAAGCGAGATTGATCTGCGCAGTGTCGAGATTGGCCTTTGCTTGCGCCACAGCAGCCTTCGTTTGCTCCACGGCAGCCTCGGCTGCCGCCAGGTTGGCCTTAGCAACCTCGTAATTGGCTTGGTACTGGTCGTAAGCGCTCTGTGCCAATGCGTCGGATGGACCGAGCTTCTGCGCTCGACCCCAGTCCTGCTGGGCATCCACCAACTTCGCTTTCATCTGGAGCACATTGGCGTCAGCGCTAACCTTGTTCGCTATGGCCTGCTCCAATTGGCCCTTGGCAGTTTCCACAGCAGCAGCGTAAAGTGAATCGTCAATTTTCGCCAGCACCATGCCCTTCTCCACGACCGAACCCCACTGAATTTCCTTCCCGCCTTTGTCCTTGCCGAAGGCAATAATCACCCCAGCAACCTGGGCGCCTATATCCACTGCTGCCTCCGGTTCGAGCGTGCCCGTTGCGCTGATCGTGGCCATCAGATCGCCCCGTTTCACTGGCACCGTGTGGAACGTCCGGTCCTTGCCCCGCTTGGACCGCAGCCACCACATGCCGGCGCTACCGATCACAGCCAGCCCGATAACGACCAGGATCGTGATTCCGACTGTCCGTCGCATAATTATCTCCCTGCTCCGCTAATGATTCTTGCGACTTCGATGTCACGCAGCGTTAGCCTTTTATCTGCCGCTATATCTTAAACAGCACAATACCATCCTACTTTGAGGAATGGAAACACTGTCTGATAGGTCTCCCTTGTTTTTTCCCTTTTCAGAAGATGCGATTTTTGCATCTACCTTCTCTCTCACCCATCCCAACATACCTCTCAAAATCTCCAAGAATCGAACCTCTAAACGAGTTACATCTTCTCTCTCAATCCGGTCATTGATCGATTCTATCCACTCATCGAGCTTCTCACGCAATCTCTTTAAGATCAAAATCAGATGAGGGTCTGTCTGTTCCTCTTTCCCCTCGTCCTGAATGAAAAAAAACCCGTATCTCTCTCCGCTCTCCTGCCTGTTCGTCGATGCTTTGAAGATATTGAAAGGGCTAGAGATCATGAGCAACAAAGCGATCAAGAGCAAGGATAGTAAAGGAACGATCCATTTCTTCATTGATCCGTACGCCCCTGCTCAGAATGAAAAATTATTGGTGGGCAGAATTCTGCGAAACTTATACACACTCTTCTTTATAGAAGCAAATAATTTGACAAAGAAACTTATTAATCAAATATGGAAAAAAAGAGAAGTTTCCTCTTCCTTTTTCCATATACGAGATATGTATTCCTACTCCGACATTCCGGGGCGAGGGGGTAGCACACTCCCCAGCCATAACCCATCATCCGCCCACGCGCCATTCCCTTCGTCATTTTCAGCTCCGAACCAGACGCCTCCTTTTCCAAGTAATGCTTTCTGGAAAAAATAATCTGCTTTGTTTTTGAGGAACCGGGTGTGGAAGACCGTGAAGACTGTGAACGGAGGGTAAAGAATGATAACGGTTTTAAATATGTAGACGAAAACTTGTGATGTTGGAAAATCCGCACTCAGGCTGAATATTCCATAAAATCCAAAGATAATGGGCATAAGTGTCCCTACATATTTCCCGATCATCCTGATCTCTTGATCCTTCCGGTTGACATATCTTATCCCTACGTCATCAAGGGTCCAGAGAATAGATAGGAGAAGGGAAATAACCACCGTTATCCCACTGATGACCAACAACCACCCAGGCTGAAACTGACTTCGGGGGAATAAAACGAAAGGCTTGGTCGTCACCCCTGTGATTACCTGGAGGACTGTAAGTAATTTTGTTTCAAACAGAAGTTCGATGCCAATTCCTTGAAAAGGCCGAAAGATCCAGTGCTTAACGGGCTTGATCTGCAGTTCCCGCATTTTTCCCGTGTGAAGAAGCTTCCCCCTTATTTTGTCGACGACAAAACTATAGACGGGTGAAAGTGCATAAAGTGGAAGGCAAAGGAGTAAAGTGAGCCGGAAAAATCGGATTAGTGCCCTGTAGATAGTCTCCCAACCTTGTACCGATAAATTGTTCAAAAAAAGAGAGAAAAAGATAGCGAAGAACAAAACGGCCAGGGCCGGAGATATTTCCTTTGACAAGTGCCAAGCACTTCTTACGGTATTTGGAAAGGTCATCCCAAACCTTATTTATTTTCGTTTCAAATTGATAGGTCTTTTTCCTACTCCCTCATTTCGGGGCGACCCATTTCTTGACCATGGCGATGGTGACAACCGCAGCCATGATGGTGATGATGGCGGTGAAAACCACGACCAAAACCTATTCCACCCATCATTCCAAACTTCTCAATCTGCTCGGGCGTGAGGAAACTGCGAGCTTCCAATCTATACCGGATAATCTTGTCCCTCATACGGTTTTGAAGATCCCTCAACTCTCTTTCCTTAGCCAAAATGGCCTGGGAACCAGCTTTTGGATCGGTCCACAGTGATCGGAGTTCGAATTTCTTGGCCACAAGTCCCCCTATGAGTTGAGCGTTTTCTCCTTTAAACCTTCGCCGCAATTCCTTGAACTTTTCCTTCTGCTCCGGGGTGAGGTTAAGCTTATTCCATCGACCCTGGTGTTTCTCACCGTGCATCCACCCATGTCCCGGAGGATTATCCTGCTCTTGGGCATAGACACATGAAACGCCCAAAAGCATCACAGCTACCAACCCTAATGCAATCATTGCGTTTTTCATCGACCTTACCGCCTCTGACCTTTTTTGTTTAACAAAATATGTGAAAGCAACTCCTGTGCCAGTCCATTTTCAAGAGAATTTAAGAGATATTTCGCACCATCCTCAACCTGATTTACTCAGAATATTTAAAGGCTTATTAAGACCTTTGACCTCTGGATAAATTGAATTGTTATAAAGAATAGAGTGTTAAAGTTTAGTCTTAAATCGGAATGGTTTGTCGATCTTTTTAAAGCGGTAAAGGCTTTCCTCTTAGAATTCAATCAATAATGAGTTTCGACAATACTGGTGACCAATTCGACAAGAATTTCCGGTTGGAAGAATCCTTCATGTCAAGATTGGAATTTTGATTTTAAACAGAGTAACTTGCAGATTAAATTAGAAAGGCCTTTTTATTGATTTCTGGTAGAAGGTTTAGAGGCACATAAAAGGGATAACTTCGACCTTTAACGCAGCGTCTCTCCCTTATTCTTTCTCTTCGCCTCTTTTGTAATATTCAGAGATCTGGGGGATTAAGCGTCTGGTTCTCGAACTCAATTCATTCTTTCCTTCCTTTTCCAAATATCCGGCTATCGATTCGAGAAAAACCTCGACCGTAGCGGGCGGACAGTGGAGTTTTACCGGAGGAATCTCCCCCAGTTCGCTCTCAATTAAGCTCATTAGCCGTTGGATGACCTCTTCATCTATCCCAAAAAGGAGTTTAGAAATTTCTTTACCCTTAATCTTCTCGGTTAATACAGAGGCGGAGGCGATGGTTACGGCGCAGCCAAAGGACAGGAATTTGGCATCTTCAACGACTCCATTTTTAATTCTCAAATAAAGTTTTGTAGTATCGCCACAAACCGGATTATTGATTGCGCCCATTCCTTCCGGGTTTTCAATCTCCCCTACGTTGTGAGGATTGCGAAAATGCTCTTTGATCTTCTCGTTCAGTTCTAACATCTTTCAGCACCTCGATTTCTTGACGCTTATTTTAGAAAACCAAAAATAAAAAGCCCACGAGCCAAACCTTCTGCCGGTCTGCAAGCATTTCACCTGGAAGAGTTCATCTCTTTCACGGCAGGTGCCTGCGCTTGAAACCCTTTCCTCTCGCTCAAACTGACATTGTATTTAAGGAGATTCAAATCGTGCTCCGCAATGAATTTGCGAAGCCCTTCCACTTCAACCGGAAATAAAGAGCAGTCAAGCGGATTTTTTTCGTCCGGATCAAGCTTCAAATCAAACGCCCAGCACTTATTTTTCTTCAATGAATACTGGACCTTTATGAGCTGACTGTCCAACGAAGAGACGGATTCTTCATATCCATAAAAGAAGATAGGCATTTGTCTCGCCTTGCCGCTAAAAAGAGACTTCCCGTCGAAGGCCATTGGAGGATACGGAACCCTCATGGCATCAAGCAGTGTCGGCAACAGATCCACGTGGCTTGTGGGAAACCCGAACATCTTCGGCTTGAAAAGCGCCGGTTGATACAGGATCGCCGGGGCTTCCAGGTTCTCATTATAGCTATAGCGATAGTGCATGAAATTATTCGGATGGTGTTGACCAAAAGCCTGGCCGTGATCTCCCACGATGACCAGGAGGGTACGCTCCAGCAGGCCTTGTTCCTGCAGATGGTCGAAGATCCGCTTGATCATATGGTCCAGAAGATTCAAATTATTATAATAGCGGCTGATCAGATGGCCGTCGTCTTTCCTTATGCGAAAGTCCTCGCCGTAGTCAAAATAAGGGAAGTGGGCAGCAAAGCTGATGTAAATGCTCAGAAAAGGCTCTTTCACTTTACGCAATCTCTGAATGAAGAAATCCGTCGTTTGAATCTCATCTCTTGCGATATAATGGCCCAGCGAATGAAACTCTTCCTTTATCTTAAAGTCCAGATTTTCGTAACTATGGATTTCTGACAGCCCACTGTTGACTACGAACTTCGTCGGAAAGTACCAGGAGATGGAAGAAGGGGTTACCAAGAACCTGTCGTATCCCTGGCCCAGCCAAGTGCAGACCGCAGGAACTTCAGCGTCCGGACATGTGCCGAACGTCTCCTTACTGAAGAAATCATAAAGCCCGCTAAATATTGAAAATACCGCCTTGGTGCTGACATTCGCTGTCGTAAAGTGTCTTTTCAAATACCAGCCTTCCTGCGATATTTTATTGAGAAACGGCATGGGCATTGCATTGCCGTCGCTTGTATCAAAGATATATCGGGTCCCCGCCGACTCCATAATAAAAATAATAAGATTCCATGGACGGCTGTTCTTCGCCGGCAGAGATGCCGCCCGCTCCGTGGGTTTGATTTCCATGGGATGAAAGGACTGGATACCCGATCCCTGTCCTCCGACGGCACTCATGGTTTGACCTTGCTTAACATGTGTAAAGAACGTATTCTTCGTCATATCAGAAAGTAGAAAGACGGCTGGGTTGAGACGGATTTCGTCAGGGACATTCTCCGCTTTGTTATCGATCATCAACAAGGAAAGCGATAAGAGAAAGACGACCAACAACACAGAACCCCTCGCTATCCAATTCCTTAAACGAAAGGGGAATAGGAGCGTCAGCCAAAAAAGCCCAAAGGGAAAAAGAAGGAATAGATAATCTCTCCATTCGACGAGCCTGAAGGTTTCGATCAGAGAAATGCCTGAGAATGCCTCCTTCATCACAGCACTATCAAACCCGGTCTGAACATCAAAGAGCAGCCTGCCGTGAATCCCGTGGATAAGAACCACAATCAACAAAACAAAATGCAAAAAGATAAACCCTGAAATTCTTAGGATTGGATACATCTTACTTTGTTTGATGAAAGATGCCATCCGAGATAGGAGCCAAGAGAGCGAGAAACAGACAAGGACAAAGGCGAGGTCACTCGGCAAATAAGCAAGAACAAACCAAACCGCATGTTGTGCTGGGTTAAAGTCAAAGGGTTTGACCACGTTTGTAAATAAACTTATGGTCAATTGAACCCGGTAGGCGAATACGATGGCTAACAGACAAATAAAAAAGGCAAAGGAGGGTTCGCTGGAAGAGGAAACACTTGTAAGTAAACCAAAGCATTTCTTTGAGAGAACTTTTGCTTTCATTTTCACCAGTGAGAGCATTTTGTGTGTTGAATTTTTAACTTTAATCGGTGGATTGGAATTTTTTCGAAGCCTTCTCCGAAATCTCCAGAACATGATAAACAATATAGTTCCTAACGTCAATCCTACTTTGAATACGGCACTTCCGGGGATATCTATTGAAATCCGGCCTGAAATAATCTATGTTGAGAGCATCTGAACCGTCTTTATTCTGTATCGATACTCCCGTGGCCAAGGCCTACTCTAAGAAAATAAAATATCGGCTCGGGGACCTTCTGGGCGATCTCCTGTTGACCTTCTCGGTCCTGATATTTCGTATCTTTCCTCCGAAAAGCATCGTCTTCTTTGCAAGAATTTTTGGGGGCATAGCTTTCTATTTGGTCAAAAAATATAGGGATAGGGTTCTTAGTAATCTCCTCTTGGCGTTTGGACAAGAGAAGGATTTCAACGAGATTACAAGACTCGCCAAGGAGGTCTTCTTCAACTTTACACTCACGCCTTTTGAAATCATCCTTACAGCTGCTGCCCCTTCCAGCCAATTCATCAAGGAAATCAAAATTGTAGGGAGGGAATATCTAGATGCGGCATTGGCGAAAGGGAATGGAGTGATTGCTTTAGGCGGCCATTTGGGTGCCTTTACAACGCTGGGAACGAGGCTTGCCATGGAGGGCTACCCATTTAATATTATCATCAAGATTGAGAATTTCCCAAAGGTATGGCAGAGATTGGGAGGCTTTCAGCGAAGGCTGGGCCAGAAACCCTTTCCCCCAAAACCGGCTACAGCGTCAATCAAGAAATCTCTCAATTGCCTCCGTCGAAATGAAATCCTCTATCTCATCGCTGATGAACAACAAATTCTCGGAGGAGTTCCTGTCCCGTTCTTCGGCCAAACAGCCTATACTCCCCCTGGACCGGCTATCTTCTCGCTCAAAACAGGGGCTCCTATTTTGCCCATGTTCCTCTTGCGAAAAAACGGGATCCCGCAGACCTTGTTGATCCGAAGTCCCATTGAAATAGAACTAACATCCAATCAAAAGAAAGATACAGAATTGCTGACCGCCAAATTTACAAAGGCCATCGAAGATTCCATCAGACAATATCCGAGCCAATGGCCATGGCTGAATCGACGCTGGAAGTTGCCTTATCAAAAAGGTTCGCTTGACATGGGAAACCGGGAAGTATAATATTTTTGTTCAATGGAAAATATCATTCTGAAGCGATTTAAGGAAAGCTCCGAAGTCAAAAGTCGATTTCTCAGAGAAAATCTTCCTAAACTTCTCGATGTGATCAAATTGGTTTCTCACACCTTCGAAGCAGGAAACAAGCTCTTTTTCTTCGGGAATGGAGGAAGCGCTGCCGACGCCCAGCATCTGGCTGCGGAATTCGTCAATCGCTATGTCATGGACCGTCCACCATTGCCTGCTATTGCCCTCACCACAGATGCCTCCGTTCTGACCAGTGTTTCCAATGACTTTGCTTTCAACGAGATCTTTGCGAAACAAATAAGGGCCCTCGGTAAAGAAAGGGATGTCGCTATCGGCATTACCACGAGCGGGAACTCCCCGAACGTCGTCAAGGCTTTTGAAGTGGCGAAAGAGATGGGGATTAAGACGATTGCGCTCACTGGAAATGACGGCGGTATCATCGGGAAAATGGCTGATTTCCCTCTTATCGTTCCTTCCACCAGCACGCCCCGCATCCAGGAGGCCCACATTCTCATCGGACACATCCTCTGTGAAATGGTGGAACACTACCTCTTCTTCAAGGTAAACCCGTGAAACGAAATTATTTCTGGTTGCAGATTGGAAAATCTCTCCCAATTTCCCTTCCATGAAGGGAGAACTTGGGATCTCCCCCCTAAAACGGGGGACATCGGCGTCTTTCATTTTATTCGAACGATGGAAATCAAGTTCGAGCGATATCATCTCCAATCGGATCTCCGTTCCCCTCTTGAGGGATTTGAAACGGTTTCAGTGCCAACCGAGGTCCGGATCGATCCCTTGACAAGGCGGCGAAGTCGCATCATTACCTGGGGACTTCCCCCTCCTGGAAAATTCGATTTCTCGAATATGGCCGAGGAATCAAAAGAGTGCCTCTTCTGTCCCGAGAATATTTTCCAAAAGACTCCTCAGTTCATAAAAGAAATCGTTCCGGAAGGAAGGGTTTGCATCGGAAGGGCAGTCGGTTTTCCTAACCTCAGCCCAGTCGGATCCTACGGAAGTGTCGTGGTCCTCTGTCGTGAGCATCTTCGCAGCCTTGCCCAGTTTACGCCCGAAATTTACGAAGAGGGTCTTACGGTTGCGATCGAGATTATTCGAAGGACAACGGCCTTTGACCCGGATACCCGCTATTGGCAAATCAGTCAAAATTTCCTTCTTCCCGGAGGAAGCACCATTCTCCATCCCCATCTCCAGGTCATCGGTGATCCTATTCCGACGAATGAGATGGAATGGTTATTAGATGCCAGTTCCTCCTACTACCAGAAGAATGGGACCTATTACTGGAACGATCTTATCCAGATCGAAAAGGAACTCGGAAAACGATATATCGCCTGCATCGGAAAAGTCCACTGGTATGTCTCCTTTGCCCCTATTGGATTCAACGAAGTGTGCGCGAGTGCGGAAGGACATGGATCCGTGGCCGCGCTTGGCAAGGAGGAGATTGCTTCTCTGGCCAGGGGAATTGCCTCCACCCTGAAGTATTACGACGAGAAAGGCCTTAATAGCTTCAACTTTTCCGTCTACTCCATTTCCGGCGAAGCCCATTACCAGCTTCTCACCCGAATTATATCGCGCACCCCTTTCCAGCCCTACTATCTGAATGACTGGACTTCCTTCGAGATCCTTCACTCTGAACTGACATCCAACATCATCCCCGAGGAACTCTGTCGTGAAATTCAGCCCTACTTCGCCTAAGAGGGTGGCCTCCATTGACATTGGGACGAACACGATCCTTCTCCTTATTGCAGAGGTAGGGGGTGAGAAGATAAAACCGCTTTTTGAGATGGAGACGGTCGTTCGATTGGGTGAGGGTGTCCAAGAGAACGGAATTCTTACGAAAGAG
>DATHCH010000095.1:0-32759 GCA_035319625.1 Thermodesulfobacteriota bacterium | reverse complement strand
GCCATATTTCTGATCATCTCTTGTTCCTGAGTGAGTTTGAAGTCCATAAGCTCTTCTTAAGTGATCAAGGGGTCTAGGGGTCCAGGGTTCAAGTATTAAATTGGAATCCTTGAACCCTCGAACCCTGGAATCCTTCAGTATGCATAAAACCCTCTTCCTGTTTTCCTGCCCAGGTAACCCGCCTCGACATATTTTTTGAGGAGAGGGCAGGGACGATACTTGGAATCCCCGAAACCCTCAAAGAGGACCTCCATAATCGCGAGACACGTATCCAGGCCGATCAGGTCGGCCAATGTCAGCGGGCCCATCGGATGATTCATTCCCAGCCTCATGACGGTGTCGATGGCCTCCGGCGTTCCCACACCTTCAAAGAGGGCATAGATCGCCTCGTTGATCATAGGCATCAAGATTCGATTGGCGAGAAAGCCCGGAAAGTCGTTTGCCTCGACCGGGGTCTTACCCATCTTCTCAGCCAGAGATTTCACCGTATTAAAAGTCTCATGAGAAGTTTGAAGACCCCGAATGATCTCCACCAGTTGCATCACGGGGACAGGGTTCATGAAGTGCATTCCGATGACTTGCGTCGGTCGTTGTGTCGCTGAAGCAATTTTGGTGATAGAGATAGATGACGTATTGCTTGACAGGATGACGCCTTTCTTGCAAACCTGATCCAGTTCTTTAAAGATGTTTAGTTTAAGCGATTCGTTCTCTATAGCCGCCTCGACCACAAAATCGGCCTCGGCTACATCTTGAATCCGGATTGTTCCTTTGATCCTCCCCATGATTTCATCTTTGTTCTGGGAAGAGATCTTTCCCTTTTCCACCATCCGGTCCAGATTCTTAGAAATCGTGCCAAGACCTTTTTGAACGAAAGGGTCTGCAATATCGCTCATCACCACCCGAAGCCCGGAATAGGCAGCGACCTGAGCGATTCCATTTCCCATCTGCCCCGCGCCCACAACACCGATGGTTTTGATGTCCATAAGCTCCCCCCTCAAAAGCTCATCGCAAAATTAGCATTGAAAAATTAGCAATTAGCAGGAAACCAATGAATCCTTAATTGATCACTTTGCATTAATAACTTTGCATCGCTAACTGCATTTTTTAATGTTTCTCTTAGCCCATTCCTTCCACAATTAGGCTGACTGCCTCTGCACCGCCCAAACAGAGAGAGGCCATCCCTCGCTTGGCTCCTTTCTCTCTCATCGTGTAGAGCAATGTGGTCAGGATTCTCGCGCCGCTCGCCCCAATGGGATGGCCCAGTGCCACAGCTCCACCATGGACATTGACTCTCTCTCTATCGATTCCGAGAGTTTTGATGATGGCGACCGTTGTCGCAGAGAAGGCTTCGTTGATTTCGAAGAGATCGATATCCGCGATGGAGAGGCCGGCCTTTTTAAGAACCTTCGGAATCGATTGAATCGGGGCAATGAGGACGTCTTCCAACTCCACGCCCACTGCCGCTTGCGCCCCGACCTTTGCCACGGGCTCCACGCCTAAGGTACGGGCCTTCTCGTTTGACATGACCACGAGGGCACTTGCTCCGTCACTGATCTTGGAGGAATTTGCCGCCGTGACGACTCCGCCCTCCTTAAACACAGACTTCAATCTGGCCATAGACTTGAGATCGGTATCACGGGGTCCCTCATCGATTTCAAAAAGAGTCGGTTCCCCTTTCTTTGAAGGGATCGTGAGAGGGAGGATCTCCTCTTTAAATTTCCCCTCTCGTATCATCTTCATCGCCTTGAAGTTTGATTCGTATGCAAACTGATCTTGTTCTTCACGGCTGATATCAAACTTCTTCGATTGGATCTCGGCGGTATACCCCATATGGTAATCGTTCACGACGTCCCAGAGGCCATCATGGACCATTCCGTCCACTAGTTTTCCATCCCAAAGGCGGTAGCCCGTTCGAGCATTTTCCAAATAGTACGGAGTTCGGCTCATGCTCTCCATGCCGCCTGCAACGATCACCTCCGCGTCTCCGGCGACGATGGCCTGGGCGGCAAGCATCACGGCCTTCAAGCCGGAACCGCAAACCTTGTTCACCGTGATCGCCCCTCCGGACATTGGAAGTCCAGCCTTGATCATCGCCTGACGCGCCGGGTTCTGTCCCAATCCGCACGGGAGGACATTCCCCATGATCACTTCATCAACATCCTCCTTTCGAATCTTCGATCGCTTGACGGCCTCTTCGATTACTTTTCCGCCCAATTCCGTAGCACTGAGTGAGCTTAATCCCCCGAGAAAATTACCGATGGCTGTTCGGACGGCACTGGTAATCACGACCTCTCTCATCAATGTCCTCTCCTTTCCAAAGACCGTCTCTCACGTCAAATTTCGGGAGTATCGTTTCCAGGATATTCAAACTGTTTTTGTTTACCCGTCTGAGATGACTGATCCATTCGTCAATGTTCGCGTGGGATCATCCTGTAAAGAAGTCTACGCTAAACGGAAGGCCACTTGCCTATCGATAGGACATCGTAGCCTGCCTTCTCCAGATCTTTAACAATCTCCTTGTAATCTTCCGTCTTAATTCGGATGGCGGCGACCCTTCTCCCTTCGACCATAAAAGACGGAGTGATGATGCTGATCACATTCACGTTATGTTTCTTAAAGACTTGAAGGACTTCCAGGAGCACACCAGGTTTGTCTTCGATGGCGATGGTTAGACGGGTGCCTTTCTGCTTAAGGCCGAATATGTCGACAAAATGGTCTAAGGCATCTGTTTCCGTAAAAATTCCGTACAGCTTTTCCCCTTCCAGAACAGGAAGGCACCCGATCTTATGGACGTGCATCAGTTGAACCGCTTCTTCGATCAATGCGTCAGGAGTAATTGTGATCAGTTTGTCCTTTGGTGTCATGAAGGCTGAAACTTTCAGCTTTCCCAGGAGGAAGTTGAGCTCCTGCACACTGAGCAGGGTTGCATCGGAAGGGGCTGCTTCCCGGATATCTCTGTCGGTAACAATTCCCACGAGTCTGCCGTGCTTATCCACCACTGGCAGATGTCGAACGCCCTTCTCATGGATAAGGCTTCTCGCTTCAAAAAAGGAAGCATCAGGACTAATGGTGATTGGTTTTCTTTGTATCCGTTCTCTCAAAAAACCCTTGTATTCGATTTTCATGAGTTCTCCCTCCTTTCTCTTGCCGGTTATCTTAGCACATTCTGAGAAAAGTCGTCAAAACTTTGTTGAGCGTTTCTTGAGGTTTGGGGGAATTTACTAACAGGGATCAAAGACTGGAAAATATCACGTGCTCGTAAGATGGATATTCGGCTGGCTAGTATAGTCTGACCAACACTTCTTCACATTATTTCCCAAACCGTCATTCCCGCCCCACATCAAGTATGTGGCAGGCTCAGTCAGGCCCGGAATGACAAACAAAGTGAGGGGGCTCTTGAGGCACTACGCGAGCGAATCGCGGCTGGTGTTCTGGTGTGTTAGAAATCTATTCCCAGGTGCGTTGGTCTTCAATCTTCTTACCTCCGTCTGGAATCGTCCCCTTTGGCACGAATTGGACTTCACCTCTCACTTTCATGATATCGCGAACAGACCTTTCGATTCCTTCCCTTAGCTTGTCGGACTGACCTTCTTCTCCCGTAAGCTCAATCAAGAAGGTCATTTCGTCCTTGTGCGCGCTCCTGGTAATCCTTACCCGGCACCTGGCGATCTGTGGGAACCTTGCAGCCACATCATCGACTTGACCGGGATGGATGAAAAGTCCCCTGACCTTGGTCGCCTGGTCGACTCTCCCAAGGATCTTTAACAACCTGGGCGACGTCCTGCCACAGGGGCAGCGGGTCTCGGTCAGGGTCGAGAGGTCTCCTGTTCCAAATCGAATGAGAGGGTAGGACCTATTGAAGGTGGTAGCAACAATCTCGCCAGTCTTTCCAGGACCGAGTTGTTTTCCTGTCTGAGGATCGACGATCTCCACAATCTTATCGTCCGGGATATGCATTCCATTCTTCTCCATGCACTCATAACCCAAGCATCGAATATCGGCGGTCCCATAACCTTGTCGGATAATCATCCCGAATCTCTCCTCCAATTCAGATCGGAGGGATTCGGAGAGCATTTCTGCAGCCACGAAACCGACCCGAAGGATGAGGTCTTTCCTTAAATCGAGGCCCAGCTCCTCCGCCTTTTCAGCGAGGTTGAGAAGGAAGCTTGGGGTTCCGCAGAATGCCTTGACCCTTAAGTTTTTGAGGATATTCACTTGTTGTTCAGTATTGCCAACGCCTGTGGGGATCGTGATGCATCCGATCCTGAACAAGGAGTTGTCCACCATCTGCATCGCAAAAGGAACCATGTGGTAACTGAATGTATTGATGGCAATGTCTCCGGGGCGAAAGCCTGCGGCATACATCCCCTGCGCCCATCCCAGCTCATCGTACTCCGTTTCGCCTGGTTCGTAGAGGGGGCCTGGCGAGATGTAAATCCTCCTCAAGGCGTGAAGAGGAACCCCTTCAAATCCACCCAGGGGGGGATTCTTCTTCTGAAGTTCCATCAACTCGGTCTTTTTGGTAATGGGAAGTTTTTCCAAATCCTTAACGGTCTGGATGTCCCTTGGTTTCACACCGGCGGCATCCATCTTGTTTTTAATCGCCGGGGAATGTTTATAAGCATATTGTGCAATCCCTCGTAGTCTTCGGTTGAGATATTCGAAGCGTTTTTCGGAGTCCATTGTCTCAAGATTCTTCTTAAAGAAACCTATCCTCCGATCCAACACTGGCTTAGGCATGTGAGAACTCCTGTTCTTCCGGGCTGCCTCCAAGCAAAAACGAGAGGGAAAAGGGGATGGATTATTTCTTGTCCGGGAATTTTCCTTCAAAGGGGACAAAAACATCTCCCTTATCCGTCGAGAAGACTGCCATTCCTTCTGACACTTTGATACCGAAGTCGAAATCTCCGATTTTCGAATACCAGTTTTTAATGACATCGTCAGCCTTAAGATCCAGAGCCTGAATCTTCGGTGCCTGGGCGACCAGGAGCGTTAACCGCATCGTGACCGAATCCATGACACTTACAATTCGATACTGGCTTGTTGTACGGGATGGAAAGTAGATGCGGTCATAATACGTTGGGGTGGCAATTTCAATATATTTACCCGGCGCTGCCTCGAAGGAGACAGTAAATTTGATGTTATCCAGCATGATATTATATCCACTCGGGTTATTGATGTTCCACACAAAGCCAAGGGCCATCGGAGTCCGAGCAGGCAATTCTGCCCAGGGGAAGTAGCTCATTACTTCAACTCGATCCAATGTGATCTTCGGTTTTCCTGCAGCATCGGTTGGGAGAAGAGCCGGTTTGCATCCCATCGTTCCCCAAACTACAAAAGCAACAAGTGAAAGGATTAATAATGATCTTCGCATAAGAAACCTCCTTTTCATAAATAGAAAGTGACGTGACCGTATTCCGTGCCATGTGTCAATAAATCTCCCTTCTTTCTTAGGGCCACGGTTCACGGACACGTATCACGGATTTATGTAAGCCATCTTTTTCTTCGTTTGTAATGCTTCACATGCCTGAAGCTCTTTCGCTCACCCCTATCAGAGAGGCCAAGATAGAAATCTCTGATGTCCGGATTTTCCTTCAACTTCTGTGATGTATCATGCATCACGAGCCTTCCGTTTTCTAAGACATAAGCATAAGGCGCCACAGTGAGAGCTAACTTTACATTCTGCTCGACCAGGAGAAGCGGTATTCTTTCTTCCTTATTTAATTTGGTGATGATCTCGAATATTTCCTTGATGAGGAGTGGGGCAAGACCCATGGATGGCTCATCGAAAAGCATCAGTTTTGGCCGGGCCATTAGAGCCCTGCCGATAACCGTCATCTGTTGTTCACCACCGCTGATGAAACCTGCCAACACACCGCGTCGCTCCATCAATCTGGGAAAATAGCGATAAACCTTTTCTAACCTCTCCTTCAGCCCAGAGTCGCCCCCTCTGAGGTGAGCCCCGACCCTGAGATTTTCTTCCACCGTGAGGTGTTCAAAGACCCTCCTGCCTTCGATAATCTGGAAGATCCCTCTTTTGGCGATCTCCTCTGCAGAGAGATGGTGTATCTTCTCTCCCATGAACTCAATACTTCCATCCGTGACCTCACCGTCCTCGTGCTTCAGCAGGCCCGAGATGGATTTTAGCGTGGTTGATTTTCCGGCGCCGTTCGCCCCGAGAAGGGCAATAATTCCTCCTTGAGGGACATCGATGGAAACCCCCTTGAGCACCAGAATGATCTCGTGATACATAACCTCAACGTTATTGAGTTTCAGGATCGTTTCCGAAGCCGTTGATGCTTCCGATTTCAACGTTCTCCTCCTTACCATCCGAGCCACGAAGCCCACTTATCAGGGAATTTAGCTCTCATGTCGATTTCAGCTACCGTTTGAGGCTTCCCTTTAATTACTCTCCCAACCCTGACGATAGAGCTATAGCGATGGTCTGTTGGGGTAATTGTTACCAATTGACCGCCAAATTCCCTTAACCCTGGCCAGTCCCTGAAACTTTCAAAGGCATCTTTAATTCCAGGCCCATTTAGTTTTCCTGCTTTATCAGCTTTTTTCATAGCCTCTACAGCTAAGGTGACCTTCACCCAACCCTGAACTGTTCGGATGAGTCTATTTTCGAGCGGAACGCCCGGATTTAGCTTCTTGCAATATTCAATGACCTTCTTCTTTGCCGGATATTCATCAATAAAAAGGGCACAGGCGATCAAGCCGATCGCTCCTTCAACTGCTGCTCCTCCAAGCTTAGGAAGGTTTTCATCAAATCCCCAGTTATTAATGATATGATCTGCTCCTAGTGCGAGGGCATAGCTATCCTTAATGGCGGCGGATACGGACATCGTGGTATTCCCATGCCACACAAGATTAGCGCCAAACCCCTTAGCTGCGATCACTTGGCTTTTGGTATCCAGGGCAAATAAAGAAATATTTTGATCAGAACCAATCTCAAACCCAAGGAGCGCTGCCTGGTCTTTGATGGCTTTGATGGGCGCGGAAGCGTAAGGGGATGCGAAGTCATAGAAACAGGCGAACTTCGGTTTGCCGCCCTTTTCTCTTAAGGCTTTCCATTTTGGATCTTTCTTCCAAACTTCCTCGAACCAGTAAGTGATTGCGCCACGGGCATTGGCTGAGTAATCCGTTCCGTAAACGAAGTTGTAAGGAGTCTTCTTGGGATCGCACAGATGCCCCGAAAAGGAACTGGAGAGGTATGGCATTTTGTCAGCATTGACCGTTGGAGAGAGGGCTTCCGTGTCGCCCGTTCCCCATCCTAAGACCATTACGACCTTATCGTAATCCCTGAATCGTTTGTAAGTCGTCACGGCTTCAGGGACCCGATATCCGTAGTCATATTGGAACAAGCGGATCTTTTTCCCGTTGATGCCACCCGTATCATTGTAGTATTGGACTGCTTCGCGGACTCCCAATGCCTCATCCTTACCCACATCAGAAGTGGCTCCTGTTGTATCCTGAAGGGCACCCAGTCTTACCTCCTGTGCTTGTCCATAGACGCTTGAACCGGTGAGACCCATGATCAGGGATATCATAACAATCGTAAATATTCTGATTCTCATTTTTTTACCTCCTGTGAATTTGAAGTGATACGTGCTTGGTAATTCGTGAAAAGATTTATAAATCCGCCACGATTCTCCAACACGATTCACTTCGGGTTTAGTTTCGCTCACAGACTCTTCTTCCCCACCATCCGACGATGTCACATCACCCCTTTCTTCAACCGTGATCCGTGTCCGTCAATTTATCATGGTTTGATTTACGGTCACGGCTGTCGGAAACGCCTGTGTGCCGAAACGCCACCACTTCAGCGCGCAGGCACGCGACACGGTTAATATGAAAACGGCCACAGGTTAAAATAGTTCTTAATCTGCCACCAGCGATAAGAAATCCCATTAGGTTCATAGATAAGGAACAGTGCAATGGCCAGACCAAAGGCCGCCTCTTTAACAAAAAGGAATTTTTCAAGAAGAAGAGGTAAAAAGGGCATGAGATTAACAAAGAATGGATTCTGAGTAAGGGCGAATATAAGAAACTTTAACCCTTCTGGTATTAGGGTCATAAACATCGCACCGAAGATCGTTCCATGGATGCTTCCCACACCTCCGATGAGGACCACTCCGACTAACCAGAGAGACCATCCGAACTGAAAATGTTCTGGGCTCACTGCAGCAAGAGAAGTCACCCAGAACGCACCGGCAATGCCTCCCAAAAAACCGGCCACGAAGAAGGCGAGTAATTTATAAAAAATAATGTTTACTCCCAGAGTTTCGGCGGCAATATCGTTGTCTCGAATGGCAATCCAGGCCCGGCCTATCTTCGAGCGTGCGAGATTGGCCATCATCAAAGTACACAAAACTATGAGCACCACCATTAGATAGTAGACTTCTTTGTCCGATTGGACCATCCACGGGCCGATTTTCACCGTTCCGGGAGGAATAGAGAAAGCAACGCCCCGGCCGCCGATCTGGCTGACATACTGTGTGATAAAGAATTCAACGGTAATAAACTGGGCCGCCATCGTCGTCATGATCAGATAGAATCCCTTTACCCGTGCAGAAGGCAGGCCGAATAATACAGACCATAGACCCGCAACCATCCCTCCCAAAATGAGCGTGATTGGATAAGGAAGATGCAGTTGAAGCATGAGGAGTGTACTGGTATAAGCCCCTACTGCAAGAAATGCAGCGTGGCCTAAAGTGATCTGCCCACAGTAGCCGATCAACAACTGGACGCCCATCGCAGAAAGAATCGTATACCCGACGACATTAGCGACCGATATGAGATAGAGACCTGCAAACCTGGGTATGAGGTAAAAAATAGCGACGAACAGAAAGGTCATTTTCCCCCAGACAAATTTGGTCTGCCACCAGGCATGGTCTTGTCTGTAGTATTGATGATAAACACCACAAGGTCGATAACCCATCTAACGCCCCCGCCTGAAAATTGCAAAATTAACATTGTAAAGTTAGGAATTTCTTTTAATGTTAAATTTGCATTGCTAAGTTTTCAGTTTGCAATAATTTTTTAGACTCTCTCGATCCGGACCCATCCCCAGAGCCCGTAAGGTTTGAACAATAGGACGATTACCATGACAGCGAAGGGGAACACCTCCTTGACTCCCCCCGGGGTATAGCGACTCAAATATCCGTCCGCCAGATTCTGAAGAACTCCGATCACCAGACCCCCTACGATCGCTCCAGGGACGGAATTAAGGCCACCCAGAACAACGGCAGGGAGAACTAATAAACCTAAATGGCCGACAGAGATATTAAGACCATTGATGTTTCCCAGTAAGGTTCCGCCAACTCCTGAAGCGATAAAGGCAATGGCCCACGCGAGGGCATAGACAATCTTGGCGTTCACACCCAGAGACAGAGCAGCCATCTCATCGTCCGCAGTGGCCTGCATGGACAATCCCCATTTGGTGAATTTAAAGAAAGTAACAAAAGCGACGAGCAGGACGATCGATGCAACAAAAGCCCAGAGGTAAACTTGTCCGACCACAACCTTACCTATGAAAACCGGTTCTATAGGAAAAACAGTTGGAGTAAAAACGACTGTATCTGTCCCCCAGACTAATTCCACTACACCTTTGAAGAAGAAGGAGAGCCCCACTGTTACCATAATGACGCTTAACACGGGCTCTCCCACCATTGGCCTGAGAAAAAGGTGCTCCGTCAAAAGTCCCAAGACAAATCCAACCACCAGGGTGAAAAGAAGGGCCAATGGGAACGGGATATGCCATTGGTAGAAGGTGAGGCAGACATAGGCTCCTATGAGGGTGAGTTCGCCCATAGCAAGGTTGAGGACGCCGGAACATTTGTAGATGAGTGTCCAACCCAGAGCCACCAGGGCATAAATACTTCCGACTAAAATTCCTGTGGTGGAAAGTTGGAGAAAAAGTTCCATAAGGTCCCCTGAACAAAGGGTTCAAGGATTCTAGGCTCAAGGGTTCGAGTGTTTATGATTAAATTCGTCACTAGCCCCCTCGACCCCTTGACTCCTTGAATCCTATTCTTATTACTCTGGTACTTCCATCACTCTGAGGTCCGTCGTAATATGGACTACCCTTCCGTCTTCGTAGTTGATGTTGGTATCCATATGGAGATTTTTAAGATCAGAATAAAGGCCGTTGACAATATCTTTGTATCGCTCTTCGACAAACGCCCTTCGCAATTTTCGGGTTCGAGTCAATTCATCATCATCGGCATCAAATTCCTTGTAGAGATTGACAAATTTTTTGATACGCGCGATGGGAGGGAGATCGCGATTCATCTTGATGATTTCCTTTTGAACCAATTCGTATACCTCCGGCATCTGAGAAAGTTCAGGGTAACTGGTATAGGCAATATTTCGGGCCTCTGCCCAATTTCCCACCACCCCATAATCGATACATATAACAGTTGTGACATAAGGTCGATTGTCACCGATGGCCCACACATCTTTAATATAGGGACTAAATTTGAGACGCGTCTCCAAGTACTGTGGAGCAAATTTTGTTCCATCGCTTAATGTCATCACATCCTTTGTTCGGTCAAAGACAACCAGATGGCCATCGGTATCGATGAACCCTGTATCCCCGGAATGAAGCCATCCGTCTCGGAGCGTTTTCTCCGTCTCCTCCGGCATTTTATAATATCCGATAAATACGGACGGGCTTTTTGAAATGATCTCTCCATCCGGAGTGATTTTTACTTCGGTCTCAGGAATGGGTCTGCCCACCGTGTCGAATTTGATATCGCCGTCCCGATGCAGTACTGAAATTCCGGCGATTTCTGTCTGGCCGTAGATCTGCTTCAGATTCACTCCGATGGCATGGAAAAAGCGGAAATGGTCTGGCCCCATGGCAGCCCCTCCTGTGTAGGTATCCCTGATCCTGGAGAGGCCCAAATGGTCTTTCAATTTTTTGTGGACGCCCAGATAGGCAAGATGGTTGAGCGCTTTCCAATACCATGGAATGGGTCTTTTTGAAAATTTTAAATCGGCGACATGATAACCGATCTGCATCGCCCATTCATAGGCTCTCCGCTTGGACCAAGTTGAATCCAGATATTTGACCTGGATATTTCTCACCATCTGCTCGTAAACACGCGGCGGCGCGAACATCACGTGAGGGCCGATTTCGCGGATGTTTTCTTGAGCTGTCTCAGGCTCTTCCGGAAAATTGAGTGTGAACCCGGCTTGAATGCCGCACGAAATCGACATCATCTGCTCTCCGATCCAAGCAAAGGGGAGGTAAGAGACAAAGTCATCCGATTCAAAATAAGGATCCACACGCATTAAATTTTGGCCCATGGTCAGCATATTATAATGGGTGAGGAGGGCGCCTTTCGGAAGGGCGGTCGTCCCCGAGGTATAGAAGAGGAGACAGACATCCTGTCCTTTTCCCTTCATGATCATATCTTCGAAGAGACCGGGTTCTTTCTGATCCATCTCTTTACCGATTTCCATCAGCCTTTGAATGCTGATGAGGATGGGGTCATTGTAGTCTCTCATGCCTTTTGGATTGTCCCAGATCATCTTTTTCAAATTTGGGCATTTACCTTTGATCGCGAGGCATTTATCAACCTCTTCCTGACCTTCGCCGATCATCAGTCTGGCATCGGAGTGGTCGATGATATATTGCACTTCGTCCATCAAAGAGTCTTGGAACAGCCATACTCCCACACCGCCTGCACACATTGCAGCCATTTCTGCCCAAAGGGCCTCGGGTCGATTGTCGCCGATCATGGCGACTTTATCCTCTCTCCCTAACCCTAAAGAAACCATTCCAAGGGCAATGCGCTTCACATTGTCGTAATATTGTTTCCAGGTAATAGGGACCCAGATTCCAAATTCCTTCTCCCGCATGGCCACCTTTTTGTCCCAATATTTCTTGGCGGCCCGTAAAAAAAGCTTGGGAATGGTCAAATCCCTGGGGATCTCAACGTCTTTCCAGTTAGCGGCGTGTGACATAGAGATCCTCTGCCTCGCCCAAATAGGCCTTGATCACTTGTGGATTGTTCTGAACCTCGGGCGGGGTTCCGTCAGCAATCTTTTCGCCGAAGTTAAGAGCCATCACCCGATGAGAAACATCCATGACCACCCCCATGTCGTGCTCGACCAAAACACAGGTCGTCTGCCAACGCTCTTCTTCGTTAATATCCAAAATGAATCGAGCCATGTCCTCAACTTCTTCTAAATTCAGACCTGCAAGAGGTTCATCCAACAGAATGATCTTAGGATTGAGTGCCAGGGCCCTTGCCAATTCGACTCGCTTTTGAAGCCCGTACGGAAGCATCCCCACCATCTTATCCCGGATAGGCTCTATTTCAAGAAGATCGATGATCTCCCTCTCAATGAAATCCCGATGCTCAATCTCCTCCCGAGCCGTTTTCCCAAAATAAATAGGACTGCTGATCAATCCTGATTTGAGATGAATATGGCGTCCGAGTCGGATATTATCGAGCACGGTTGCCCCCTTAAAAAGCTCGAGTTTTTGGAATGTCCTTGAAATTCCCATCTTTGCCCTCTGATAGGGTCTCAATCGAGTGATATCCTTTCCTTCAAATTCAATTTGGCCTCTTTGGGGGTGGTACAGGCCATTGATGCAATTCAGAAGAACTGTCTTGCCAGCGCCATTGGGTCCAATGATGGAAAAAATCTCACCTTTCTTTACCTCGAGGTTTACATCCATCAGGGCTTGGATGCCTCCGAAAGCCATATAGAGGTTTTTGACTTGAAGCTGAACTTCTTTGGCGACGACCATTAAACGCTCCTTGCCCATGCTGTGCAGCTTGTGACTCGCGGTTCCTGAGAGATTTTCATGATCCTAAGAGGGAAGAAAGAATAAAAGGAGGGAAGGGCGGTTTTCCAGTTTGTGGCCGTTAGTTTACTAAGCAAAGAATGAATACCCTCACCCTTATGGGATTTGCTTCCGTCTCTTGTCGAAGAGTCCAAACGATAATTTTTTCAATTTTTTGTGAAAGAGAAGAAGATTTTAAATTAGATCGAAATCCCACCTAATGTCATTTTCATCAATTAACAAAAGAATACTTTTTTGTCAAGTCGAAATCCTCCTTTTACTTCCTCTATTCATGCAGGTGTTTCAAACGGTTACGTTGTTTTACGTTTCATCCATCCACTTCTTCTCCCTTCAGGAGGGAAAGATACGACTCTTCCGAGACGGAAGCAAATAGGTTCAAGGCCTTGTTTCGCTTAGGTCAAAGGGTTGACATTTTAGAGGGTATCGATTAATGTAAAAAACATTCTGCTTCGTGATGAGGAGAACAATGAAGAAGTGGTCCTATCGAGATGCAGGGGTCGATATTGAAAAGGGAGATGCCTTTGTTCAGGCGATCAAACCCATGGTGGAATCTACATTCCGGCCTGAGGTGTTGACGAAGATTGGCGGTTTTGCAGGGTGTGTCTCTCTCAATTTGGAACGCTATAAGAAACCGATTCTCGTCTCTTCGACCGACGGGGTAGGGACAAAGCTGAAGATCGCCTTCATGATGGATCGCCATGATACGGTCGGGATTGATCTGGTGGCCATGTGTGTCAATGATATTGTGGTGAGTGGGGCAAAACCTCTTTTCCTCTTGGATTATTTTGCTGCTTCTGAACTGGACCCTGAAAAGACGATGAAGGTGGTCTCAGGTATTGTTAAAGGATGTATTGAGGCCGAATGTTCTCTCATTGGCGGTGAGACGGCTGAAATGCCAGGATTCTATAAAAAAGGAGAGTATGATCTGGCTGGTTTCGCCGTAGGCATTGTAGAGGATTCCCAAGTGATTGACGGATCGGAGGTGACGGTCGGTGACAAATTGATTGGAGTTGCCTCCAGCGGTCTTCACAGCAATGGTTTTTCTTTGGTTAGAAAATTGGTTTTCAATCAGCTTAAATTAGACTTGGGAAAACGGGTGGAAGAGATCGGAGAGGTATTGGGTGAAGAGCTACTCCGGCCGACTCGAATTTATGTCAAGGCAGTCCTCAACCTCACACGAGATTTCAATATTGTTGGCATTGCGCACATCACGGGCGGAGGCATCACAGGTAACCTTCCGCGAATCATCCCTAAGGGCTGTAAGGCGATTGTCCGAAAAGGATCTTGGGATATCCCTCTTATTTTCTCCTTTCTGAAGGAGATGGGAAACGTTTCCGAGGAGGAGATGCTCCGTACTTTTAATAACGGAATCGGAATGGTCCTCATCGTCAGATCCAAAGAAGTCGATGATATCATAGCCAGGCTTCGTTCCTTAGGCGAGAAGGCCTTTATCATCGGCGACGTGGGAAAAACAGAAAGGGATCAAGAGACAATTGAATTTGCCTGACCCTCCATTTTCCAACGTTGTGTCGTGTGTGTCTTTCGTCATATCCACCCTTCTTATGATTTTTCGCTCCGTTAACATGACCATTCATCCGTTGGTATTAGCCAATGTCAAGAGGAGAGGGGTTTAAGGGCCGATGAAATGGTTGGGAAATGAGCAAGAGGTGATTGTATTAGGCTCCGGCTTGGCTGGTCTGGTAGCGGGAACCTTCCTGTCAAAAAATAACCGTTCGGTCTTACTGCTCAGAGAAAAAGGATACCAACCCTCCTATTCGACAAGGGGATACCATTTCATCCCTTTTTCAAACCTTTCAGAAAGATCTTTAAAGCCCAGCCTTGTTAGGAGAGTTTCTCAGGCATTAAACCTCTCTTTGTTGATGGGGACCCGAGAAGATGGCAGGCAGACTAAGGTCACTCCAGACAAATCAAGTCAGAGATCTACTTTTCAAGTGGTTCTTCCCAAGGCGAGGATTGACATTTTCCCTCAGCGTTCCTTATGCCAAAGGGAATGGAAGAGGGAATTTCCAGGAGAGGTCGTTCAGATTGAGGCATTTTATGATGAACTGGGTCAAATCCAGCACCTTTTGCAAAAGGTGAATTGGAAGAAAAATTCTCCGGCATTTTTCCCCTTTCGACAGCGTTCTTTAATCGCAAGGATTTTTCCACGCGACTCCCTTCTGGAAGAAGGATTTGACAAGAAGCTCTCTCTGTTTTCGAGAGAGTTTAGAGTATTCATTCAACTTCAACTGATCTCCCGGGGGAATTTTTATTCAGATCGATTTCCTCTCTCCTTAGCCACTCAGGTTTTACTCGATGGGGCGAGCGAATCGAACTCAGATATTGATTCAGAGAGGCTTGAAAAAGAAATTTTGAATCAATTTTTGCGATCCGGAGGAAGGGTTGAGGAAATCGACAGAGTGAAGAAGATAGATTTCGGCTGGCGGAAGGAGTGCACCCTGACCTTGGAAGGAAGCCCTGCGGTATTTCGATCTCAATTTCTTGTCATTAATTTTCCTCTTCATCGCAGTTCACCATTTCTTGGAAAAAAAAGGAAGGGATTCACAAAATGGGAGAAGAAAATCAAACCCTTATGTGTGGCGATTCCGTTATTCTTAGGGGTCCATGAAAAAGTGATTCCGGTTGGCATGGAAAATCTTGTCATCTCCATTTTGGATCTTAGAAAGCCCTACGAGGATGGAAATGTCGTGCTCCTTTCCCTTAGCCCAAAAGGGGACAAAACCAGGGCGCCGGAGGGGAAGAGAGCCCTCACTGTTGAAAGCTTGATGGATGTGGGAAAATGGGGACAAACCTCACTGGCTGATTACCAACAAGGAGTGATGAGACATTTATACCATCTCTTTCCCTACCTTGAGCATTACACCGAATTTGTTGATTTCCAGTGGGCCAGTGATCATGTTCCCAAGTGGTCCTATCCACACTTTCTTTACCAGGCGACTTCTGATTTTAATTGGAGGCAGGGAGCGGTTCCCGTGAGAATGTCAAAAAGCATTTACTTTGTTGGAAAGGAGAATTTCCCCTATCTGGGTTTGGCAGGAGAGGTCTTCAGCGGATTAATAGCGGCCCAACATATTTTGAAGAAATACTCCTGAGCCCATCCGAAAGTCCCATCCTGCTCTAATCATCCCAACCGATTTGTTTCCTTTTTGTGGCCGGGAGCTTGAACTTTTCTCTTAACCGCGTGACGACGAGGTCTGGAACCAATCCCTCCACACCACCCCCTAATCTGGCGACCTCTTTGATGGTTCTGGAGGAGACGAAGAAATAGTCCTTGCTGGTCATCATGAAAAGGGTATCCAGCCGGGTGCTGAGGCTCCGATTCATCGAGGCCATGTGAAATTCATATTCGAAGTCAGAGGTTGCACGGAGACCCCGTAAGCTCACCTTCGCATTGGTGTTCGCCACGTAGTTTACGAGAAGGCCCTTGAAACTATCTACGATGACATTGGGCGTATCTTTAAAGATCTCTTTTACCATTTCAAGGCGTTCTTCAACAGAGAAGAGCGGACGTTTTTCTTCATTTTCTGCGATGGCAATAATCACTTTGTCAAAGATCACGAGAGCTCTTTCGACGATGTCGATATGACCATAGGTAATGGGGTCAAAGGAACCTGGATAGATGGCCACTTTTGCCGTATTCTTAAACTCTTCTTTCTTGTCCTTCACCATTTCACACCTCCTCACGGATGACGACCTGTCGTCAGGTAGGAAAGGGGTTTAGGATCCCGTTGTGACCTCGGTTTTATGATCCCCTTTCTGATGGGTCAGAATGGAGATCATGGTGTCTCCGATCCGCCGTTGGCGAACAAGATTCCATCCATCCAGGACATGGGGAAGGGGCTCGCGCCGGTTGTGCTCGATGACCAGGATCGAATCCGCGTGATAAATCGGATTGAAATTCAATTTCATTAAGGTGCTTTGAATCAGCCCCTTCTCATACGGAGGATCCATCAAGATCAAATCGAAACATTCTCCTCTCTGTTTGAGGATTCCAATCGCCCTACTCACATCTTTTGGAAGGATTTCTGATCTTTCCTCCAATCCGACTTGAGTCAGATTTCTTTGAATGAGTCGTAAGGCCTGTCGTCCCTTTTCTACAAAGATGGCCCTCCTCGCCCCTCGGCTCAGGGCTTCGATTCCTAAATTTCCTGTGCCCGCGAAAAGGTCGAGAACCACTTTTCCCTGCATGTCATCTTGAAGGATGTTAAAGATGGATTCCTTCACGCGATCAGAGGTAGGACGAAGAGACTGGTCCCTCGGTGTCACTAATTTCCGGCCTCTCGATGTCCCACTGATGATGCGCATCTAATTCTAAATTTCAAATTTCAGATTTTAGATTTCAGATTTTTTCAATCCGCAATCCGCAATTTGCAATCTGCAATTCTCAGTTTGTCTATCCTTCTCTTCATGTTCTCCTGATGGGAGCCATGCCAGTAGATCCTTAG
The DNA here is from genome assembly GCA_035319625.1 of Thermodesulfobacteriota bacterium. GTDB lineage: Bacteria > Desulfobacterota > BSN033 > BSN033 > UBA1163 > UBA1163. Next base: position 15,467 of record DATHCH010000095.1, on the reverse strand, counting down.
ACAGTGTGGGCACCGGTAAAACTCTTTCTGTTGGTAAAAGATAAAGTCCGGGACTTTCCCCTCGGCTTCGTCCCGCGAGATGTCATCGAGAAGGACGTTGCACAAAAGGCACCTTGAAAGAAGGTTCTCCTCGTTTAATGAAATATAACCCTTTTGAATGAGTTCCCTTAACTGAAGGGAAGGTCTATCCTCTGTGATTCTGACGACCCGGTCCTCCGGTGTCCTGGGGAGAAGTTTGGTATTTCGGGTTAGGATGACTCGACCTTCCTCGCGAGCCAACTTTATCAACGTATAGGCATCTTCCCCTCGGTAGTAAACGGTATCAAAACCCAGCATCCTCAACTCCTTGGCCAATTTCCCCAGCATGCGATCTGTAACAAAATTCATTCCCTTCACCCTCCCCTCTCCCCATCAGGGGAGAGGGATGGGGTGAAGGGGTTCCGTCCTCATCGGATATATTTTCCTATAATCGGTTCTAAATCTTTTTTTGTTTTCTCAGGGATATACTTTTTGCCGGTGATCAGGGCATGTTGTAAAACACTCGCACAAACACATTCTCTTTTGTCAGGAAGATGTTTGATTGCCTGTCGAATCGCACTTTTTGCTATCTTCGTGCTCTGGGATAGAATTCTCAAGACCTCACCGATGGAAACATCTCCCGCCGCCTCGTGCCAGCAATCGTAATCGGTTGCAAAGGCGATGGTGGAATAACAAATTTCAGCCTCCCGAGCCAGTTTCGCCTCGGGGAGATTGGTCATCCCGATGATGTCCACACCCCATGTCCTGAAAAGCCTCGATTCAGCGCGTGTTGAAAATTGTGGTCCCTCAATACAAAGGTAGGTTCCATCTTTATGAACTGTCGCACCGACCTCCTTCCCGGCCTCGTAGAGGATCTGGCTTAGAACAGGACAAACCGGATCGGCAAAACTGATGTGACCCACGATCCCGCCACTGAAGAAGGTATTCGGACGACCCTTTGTCTGATCGATGAATTGATTCGGGATCACCATGTCCCCGGGGTGAATCAATTCCTTCATGGACCCCACCGCACTGACGCCGACGATCCATTGAGCACCCAGCTTTTTCATCCCATAAATATTTGCCCTAAAGTTTAGCGAAGAGGGCTGAATGCGATGGCCTTTCCCATGCCTTGGCAAAAAGGCGACCCTTACCCCTTCGAGAAGCCCCACAATGAACGAATCCGACGGGTCTCCGAAGGGGGTCTTTATGGCTACGGTTTGAACCTCTTCAAGGCCCTCCATTTCGTAGAGACCTGATCCGCCAATCACCCCGACGATCTTTTCTGACATTCCCATCCTCCGCGATCAAATTAAGGTTCATGTTAACCCTACGCTGGCCAAAAATCAATTATTGAAGGGAGCAGTTTCAAACCCTGTCTACCGGACGGGCAGGCGTTCCCTACTCCTCTGAACTTTTTCCGTGGAGTTGACCGCAAGCCGCTGAAATCTCTCTCCCTTTGCTCGTTCGGACAATGGCCGTGAGCCCTCCCTCCATTAAAATTTCCTGAAACCGTTTGACCTTTTCTTCCGGAGGCTTCTTAAAACGAATCTCGGGGGCTTCATTGAGGGGGATGAGATTGACCTTGGAGGGAATACCTTTTAATATTCTTAATAATCTTTTGGCATCCTGGGAAGAATCGTTCATTCCTTCTACGAGGACATATTCAAAGGTAATTCGAGTTCTTGGCTTGAGGGGAAAACGCTTGCATAATGCTAACACCTTATGCAACGGGTAAAGATGATTGACGGGCATGAGATAACTTCGAGTCTCTTCCTCCGTCGCATTGAGGGAGATGGCGAGACGAAATGAGATCTTTTCTTTTGACAACCGTTCCAACTGGGGAAGCAGGCCGACGGTTGAAAGGGTGATTCTTCTTGAGGAGAACTTAAAGGCATCAGGGTGGGTCATCAACGCGATCGCCTTCAATGAATGATCGTAATTAGCAAGGGGTTCCCCCATCCCCATCAAGACGATATTGGTGATGGATCTTTTTTCAGGGAGCATTTTTCTGACCGCCAGAATTTGATTGACAATCTCTGAGACCGTTAAATCTCGTTTGAATCCAATTTTTCCGGTCAGACAGAATCGACACCCGAAGGCACATCCCACCTGAGTGGAAAGGCAAAGGGTGAGGCGTGCCTTATCGGGAATCAGCACGCTTTCAATTCGGTTTCCGTCTTCGAGTTGAAATAAAAATTTTCTTGTTCCATCGCTGGCCTGTTCTACTTGCAGCGGGCAGAGGGTTGAAATAAAGCTGGCCTGGATTAACTCCCGGCGGAATCTTTTGGAAAGATTGGTCATCTCATCGAAGGATTGAATACCCTTCTGGTAGAGCCACCTCAGAATCTGGATACTCCGGTAGCGTTCTTTGCCGAATGATTTGAGGAATTCATTGAGTTCAGGGAGGCTTAAATTTTTTAGGTCGATTTTTTCCATTCAATAATCAAATATCTCCAGAGAATTAAAGAAGTATTTAATTTCAAAGGCAGCTGTTTCAGGCGCATCAGAACCGTGCACCACGTTTTTTTCAATATTAGTGGCGAACTGGCGCCGCAGAGTCCCTTCTTTTGCTTGTATAGGATCGGTGGCGCCCATTAACTCTCGTGTCTTTGAAATCGCCCCCTCCCCTTGAAGAACCATGACCACCGAAGGTCCCGAAGACATGAAAGTGGTCAGGCTTTCGAAAAAAGGCTTGCCTCGGTGGACAGCGTAAAATCCCTCCGCCTCTTTCTTATTCATCGAAATCATTTTCAGACCGATCACCTTCAGCCCACTGTTTTCAAAACGTTTAATGACCTCACCGATGAGATGTTTTTGAGTGCCATCCGGCTTCACAATAGATAGTGTCCTTTCCATATCTTCCCCCTTCGACTTAAATTATACGGGTTTAATCTATCTTCCACAATTCCTAATTGTCAAGGGACCGTCCGTAATTCTCCAGGAGCTTTGAAAAAATTATTTTCCCGCAATCAGCCCCACAAGACACAGGGTCCGGCCTATCCTATAAGGATGGGCGGATTGGAGAAGCTTTAGGGCGGAACCTCTACAATCAAACTACATGCCCTGAGCCTGGATATTTGCTCTGTCTTAGTCAAGAGGAAAGTTACCCATCACATGAATGACCCGCAATCCTAAAGGTTCGACAAGACGTCCCATTCTTATAGGCCGAGGGCAGCGCGACATTTTTCCAAGCCTCCCTACTCTGGCGATTGACAAAAGAGACCTTGATGTCCTATTCTGCATTTATCCTGTGACTAAGGAGGGACGGATGGAGGGGGGAGTAAGAAAGGTTTATGATGTGATTATCGTCGGGGGAGGACCTGCAGGCCTCACGGCGGGTCTCTATACCTCCAGGTCAAGGCTTCGTAGCGTCCTGATCGAGAACGGTCTTCTGGGAGGTCAGATGACCACCACGGAGCTCGTCGAGAACTATCCTGGCTTCCCACAGGGGATCGCGGGAGATGAGCTAAGTCGTTTGATGGAGGAGCAGGCAAAGCGGTTTGGGTTAGAAATCGTTCCCCAATATGTTGTGGAGATCAAGCTGGAAGGGGATAAGAAAGTTGTTAAAACCGAAGAGGCGACCTATCTTTGTGATGCTCTTATTATTTGTACCGGAACAGAATACCGGAAATTGGGGGTTCCCGGGGAAAAAGAGTTTGCCGGCAAGGGAGTCTCTTATTGTGCCACGTGTGATGGGGCTTTTTTCCAGGGGAACCAAATCGTTGTCGTGGGAGGAGGGGATTCTGCGCTTACCGAAGCTCTTTATCTCACGAAGTTCGTCAAGGAGGTGACCATTATCCATCGAAGGGAAGCGCTTCGAGGAACAAAAATATATCAGGAGAAAGTATTTGGAAATCCAAAGATCAAAATGCTCTGGAATTCGGTCATACAAGAGATAAGGGGAGACAGGACCGTCCATTCGATCCGCGTAAAAAATTTAAAAACTGGAGAAGTCACTGAGCACAATATACAAGGTGTTTTTCTATTTGTGGGACTCTTGCCCAAAACCCAGTTTTTAAGAGGGCTGGTCGAAACGGATGAGGATGGATACGTTCTTACTGGTGAGAATGGCGAAACATCCGTGAAAGGTATTTTTGCCGCCGGCGATTGCAGGAAGAAGCTGGTGCGTCAAATCGCCACGGCAGTGGGAGATGGAGCAACCGCTGCCTGTGCTGCCGAGAAATATTTGGAGATGAAAGGTTAAAAATTGAAGTTAAAATCTGGGAATCCGAAACCAAACTCGGAGACCTATACGACTGGCAAACGGATTAAATTCCCCACCCTCCATTGCAAAAGTCAATAAAATCAATAATTTTGTTTGTTAGCAGAGAGTAATATATGTTATAATTTTGAACATAGCTTCTTATTTGAAAACAATAAATGGGAGGTGAAAACGGAATGAGAGAGAATGTCGAAAAGGCGTTACAGAAGATCCGGCCGGCGCTTCAAGCCGATGGTGGGGACATCGAATTGATCGATGTGGTGGATGGAGTGGTTCGGGTCAGATTGACCGGTGCCTGCGGTGGCTGTCCGATGTCGCAGATGACTTTGAAGTTGGGTGTTGAGAAAGTGCTCAAACAACAAGTCCCAGAGGTCAAAAGTGTAGAGACCGTTTAAGAGGGCTTAAAGGAAGTCGGATTCAACTTTCTGTAAAGTCATAACCGCCTTTCGAGGCGAAGTAAGGCCGCACATGTGTTAGCCTGCGGAATAAAACAGGTCTTCTGTTAAGCAAAGCGCCAAATAATAGGCCCGCCACCTCCTCCCTCTCCCCTCTGGGGAAAGGGGAAGGGTGAGGGGAACAGTATTGGTTCTTGGACATTTAATTTGGAATTTGTTTGGCGTTTGGAATTTGAGATTTGGAGTAGTCATGTATCCTATTGTTGACCAAGACAAATGCAATGGCTGTGGAAACTGTATCGATATCTGTCCCAGCGAAGTCTATGAAATCGAAGAAGATAGAGCAACCCCTACCCACCCTGAGGATTGCATTGAGTGCTGGGCCTGCGTTAACCAATGCCCGGCAGAATCCATCCAACTGCATGACGATTGATCCATTCGGTAGCGCCAAGACCAAGCCAGGATTACCCTTGAGCAGAGGCGCCGAAAAAACGACATCTTGCCTATTTTGTCCCCAAGTTTAATCCTCAAAAACTACTTGAAAAAAGAGAGGGACTTTTCTATGATGAAATTGAATCGATATGAATAATTCGCTCAGTCTGGAATCTCCGGCAAAGGTCAACCTGAGATTGGAAATCCTGAAGAGACGAGAAGATGGTTATCATGAGTTGAGAACAATCTTCCAAAAGATCAGTCTCCACGATACCCTCCGTTTCTTCCTGAGAAAAGAAAGAGGGGTTTCGATTGCGGCAGATCATCCCCAGCTCCCCGTCGGAAAAAACAATCTGGCCTACAAGGCCGCTCGGTCCATGTTGAAAGCATCCAGTTATAAAGGGGGGATTCATATTGAGATTGAGAAAAGAATTCCGCTTGGGGCTGGGCTCGGAGGGGGAAGTAGTAATGCGGCCACTACGTTGAAGGCATTGAATCAACTTTTAGAAACGGGACTTCCTAAAAAGGACTTGCTGGCAATGGGATTGGAGATCGGGGCAGATGTTCCTTTCTTCCTTTTGAAGGGCGCTGCTATTGGTTCAGGGATCGGCGAACAGCTGAAAAGGGTAGAGCTTCCCGATCTATGGTATGTTCTTATCTATCCAAATTTTGAGGTTTCAACGCGCTGGGCTTACGGAAATTTCGTATTGACAAATCAGCAATTTCATCTTAATCTTCATAGGTTTTTGAAAAATCCTAAAGGAATTTCTCGCATTCTTTTGAACCACTTAGAAACAGTGGTCGCAAAAAAATATCCCCAGATTGGCATGATGAAAAAAATTCTTCTTTCTGCGGGAGCCCTGGGCGCTTTGATGACGGGGAGTGGTCCCACGGTTTTTGGACTTTTCGACAGGGAGAGTATTTCAATAGCGGCATATGAAAAGATAAGAAGAATGGCCAAGAAGAAAGGCTGGGCCGTTTTTGGAGCACATAGCCTCACTGCATGACGACTGCTGGTCCTCTGAATAGCCAAACCCGGCGGATGATCGAATCCCTCGTTTTTAGCAGAACATGATAAAGAGATTCAGAAGAGCAGGCAACCCAATTTCAAATGCCAAAATCTGAACGGCAATGAATGTTAAAATCCAAATTTCAAAAAGTTTTGACATTTGAGCTTTAGATTCGATTTGATGTTTGACCTTTGGAATTTGAAATTTATTTGTTCTCAGATTGGGGTGTCGTCAAGCGGTAAGACACAGGTCTTTGGAACCTGGACTCGGAGGTTCGAATCCTCCCACCCCAGCCACTTTTAGAGCGTGGAGAGTTGCAAGTAGATGGTGGTTATAGAAGATTGTAAAACGACCCACCACCCTCGACTTTCCACCTTCGAGACATTGAGGCTCATATGAGTAAGAATAAGATCGTGGCCGCCACCGGGCAGGATTTGAGCTGGTTGAAGATATTCACGGGGAACTCAAACAATGAATTAGTGAGGAAGATTTGTGACCAGTTGGGGACCTCCCTTGGCAAATCTGTGGTGAGCACTTTCAGTGACGGAGAGATTCATGTTGAGATTGATGAAAGCGTTCGAGGAATGGACGTTTTCGTGATCCAGTCCATTTCGTCTCCTGTGAATGACAATCTCATGGAGCTTCTTATCTTAATCGATGCCCTGAAGAGAGCCTCTGCGGAAAGAATTACTGCCGTGGTGCCTTACTATGGTTATGCAAGGCAGGATCGTAAGGTTCTTCCTCGAGCCCCCATCTCTGCCAAGCTGGTTGCAGATTTGATTACGACTGCAGGAGCTTCTCGAATTCTTACCGTTGACCTTCATGCCGGTCAAATCCAGGGCTTTTTCAATATTCCGGTGGACCACTTATTTGCTGCCCCGGTGCTGTTAGAACATATGAGGCAGGTTAGAAACGATATCGTCATGGTATCGCCGGATGCGGGAGGAGTGGAAAGGGCTCGCGCCTTTGCGAAAAGATTAGACGCTTCCTTGGCTATCATCGATAAACGGAGAGATTCTCCCAATGTGTCGCAGGTGATGAATATCATCGGAGATGTCAGCGGTATGACAGCTTTCTTGGTAGACGACATGGTCGATACAGGGGGAACATTGGTCCGGGCGGCTTATGCCTTGATTGAGAACGGGGCGAAAGCCGTCTATGCCTGTTGCACTCATCCTGTCCTCTCGGGAAAGGCTGTGAAGATGATCTCAGAATCACCTATTGTCGAAATGATCGTTACGGACACCATTCCCCTGCGAGAGGAAGCCAATGCATGCCCAAAGATTAAAGTCATCTCGATCTCTAGTCTCCTGGCTGACGCTATTCGCAGAATTTATGAAGATGAATCAGTGAGTTGTCTGTTTGTCTGATGGTTAAAAAACTTGCGCTGGTGATTCTTGTCTTGAATTCACGTTTGCGCCCTGCAGCACTTCAGCGCGCAGGCACGATCACGAAACAGGATAGAAGGAGTGACCCATGGAAAGACCCGTACTGACAGCAGAGATTCGAGAAGGGGTTGGAAAGGAAAAGGCAAGGAAACTCCGGTTGAAGGGCCTGATCCCTGCCATTTTTTACGGACCGAGATCCCAAACCATCCCTTTGGTGATTGATTCCAAGGAATTGACCAAAGTTCTTCAAACAGAGGCAGGGGAGAATGTCTTGATTGATCTTGACATCCGAAAGGGAGCTCAGTCGGATCGTAAGGTGGTGATGCTGAAAGACATCCAAGTTGATCCTCTCCAAAGGGCGACCCTGCATACGGATTTTTATGAGGTGGCTATGGACGAAATGGTCACCGTGGAGGTCCCCGTTCATCTGGTCGGGAAACCTGAGGGAACCAAGGTGGGAGGGATCCTTGAACAGGTCCGAAGGGAGATCCAAGTTCATTGTCTCCCCGGTGATATTCCCAAGAGCATTGATGTTGACGTGAGCCTCCTGAAGATTGGTGACTCGATTCATGTCGAAGATATTAAAGTAGAGAAAGCGAAAATTATTTCAGAGACCAACTTTACGATTGCGACGGTCGTGCCTCCTGTGGTGGAGGAGAAGGTTGTGGAAGCAGTGGCCCCGGAGGCTGTTGAAGGGGCTGAGGTAGAGCAAAAGGAGGAAGAGGAGGAGGAGGAAAAAGAATAACCGAATGTGAAGATCATCGTAGGACTGGGCAATCCTGGAACTGCGTATCGAATCAGCAGACACAATATCGGATTTCAGGTAGTGGATCGTCTCGCCAAAATAAGCCACCTTTCTATTCATACCAGACGCTTCAGGTCTCTCTATGGAACAGGCTGTATCAATTCTGAGCAGGTCGTCCTGGCTAAGCCAATGACCTTCATGAATCGGAGTGGAGAAGCGGTCAAAAAGGCAGCGGATTTCTTCCACCTGAAGGTGGAAGATCTGGTTGTCGTTCACGACGATTTGGACCTTCCCTTCGGAAGGCTTCGCTTTAAACGAAGAGGAGGGGCTGGAGGACATCAGGGCGTTCGTTCCATCATTGAGTGCATGGGTGGAAATAACTTTTTAAGGCTGAAGGTTGGCATCGGTAGACCTCCCGAAGGGATGGACCCAGCTGAGTATGTCTTGGACGTTTTTGACAACCTCGAGCAGTCCCATTTAGATCAAATCCTTTCCCGGGCGGCAGAATCTCTGAGGGTCATGCTCTTGGAAGGGCTTGAAAACGCAGTGAATCAATTCCAGAAAAAATTTTCTCTCTCCCCTGTTTCCTAAGACGGGATCATTCACCTTTTTCAATCTCCATAAAGATTTTTCCATGGTGAAAGATGCGTACTCCTCCCGTCTCCTCAGAAATGACGATGGCAAGGGCATCGGTCAGACTGGTAATCCCGGCGGCGGCTCGATGGCGACTTCCAAGACCCAGGGGAATTTCGATATTTTCCCCCGAGGCATCCAGATGGCGGCCTGCTGCCAAGATGATCCCGTCTTCGCGGAGAATGAATGCGCCGTCGATGGAGGAAAATTCCTTGACGGTTTCTTTCAAACGGTGATCCAAAATATTTCGTTCCTCTTCGGGATATCCCTGAAAGGGATTGATCACCATGGGGTGTGAGAATTTGAGAACCTCTTCATGCTTCCCGAGGACAAAGATAGTCCCAACAGGTTTTCGTCCTTCCTTTCCCTCTATGGAGATTTCCAAAGCGAGGCTTAGAACGGTCTCGAAAACTTCCGGTCTCACAATCTCTGAAATCACCGGAAGATCAGCGGAAGAGACGAGTTCGAACTCTTTTCCGAATTCGAGGATGACGAGGTTATCCAGGACTTTCGTTTTAGGGATCCCGGAGAGGCAGACCCATTTATCTCCTTTTTTGACCAGACCCTTTGAGAGGGCTTGGATGATGGCCATTTTCATTTGATTGATTCGACCCAGGGGAACATCAGGGATTTGAAGTACTTTTTCGAAGACTGAGGCAGCTTCCCGAAAAAAGGATTCATCCTTGATGGCAAGGATCAGATCAACCCGTTTTTCCTGACCGATCTTGGCTAAGGCTTCGTAGTCTTCGATCATATCCGCATAAAGCAGGACCCCCTTCGAACGAGTTTTTCTCGCGATGATACAGGCTGTCTCTAACATGATACGATTTTGCTGCTTCACTTTGACCTCCCTGCGGGCAGGAATGCTCAAAACATTAAAGGCTTTATTTCCTCTCAATTTTATTATACAAATATAAATGCAGAAATCCATAAGAAACTTAAACCCGAAATCCGAAACACCTGCCTGCCCTGTGGCAGCACGGCTCAGGGCCTGCACGTAGCCCCGCCTTGCGGGACGAAGGCAGGCGAAAGCCGAACGGCTTAACCTCTAAATACTAAACTGTAAGTCCTAAATAATTTTTGCATGACAGGTTGGTCACTGGTGAACCATTAGAATCATAAATCTCCACTTGTCCCCCTTTAGTAACCAGGGAGGTTGAGGGGGGATTTGGAATACGGTTTTGAGTTTTGTGCTTTCCCTGCCTGCCAGTTGGCAGGGATATTTGAGCTTATAGAGAGTTTCGGGTTCATGGTTTAAATAGAGGGGGTACAAATGGGGTTTCGGTGCGGCATTGTGGGTCTTCCAAACGTGGGGAAATCCACGTTATTCAATGCGCTGACTGCAGCCGGTGCAGAGGTAGCGAGTTACCGTTTCTGCACGATCAACCCGAACATCGGCATTGTCCCCGTGCCAGATCAGAGGCTGGAAAGTATTGCCAAGTTGATCCATCCTAAGAAAACGATTCCCACCACCCTCGAGTTTTTCGATATTGCTGGATTGGTCAAAGGGGCAAGCAAAGGAGAGGGATTGGGCAATCAGTTTCTGGATCACATACGAAATGTGGATGCCGTTGCCCACGCCGTTCGTTGCTTCAATAACGAAAACGTGGCCCACGACTTCGGTTCGATTGATCCGGTGCGGGATATCGAAGTCGTTAATACCGAGCTTATTTTAGCAGACCTTCAGACTTTAGAGAAGAGAATGACGAAAACAGAGAAGTTGCATCGAGTGGGTGCCAAGGAGGCCACTTTGGAGTTGGAGGTCTACCAAGAGGTTCAAGCCGTTTTGAACCAGGGCCGCAGGGCAGGGACCCTCCACATGGCCGGAGAAAAAGAGACGATCTTCCTGGATCTCCACCTTCTTACGGCAAAACCGGTTTTTTACGTTGCCAATGTTGATCAGAAAGAGCTCAGGGGTGAGGGGACCTGTTCGAAGGCCATCACTGGCTGGGCACAAAAAGAAGGGAACAAAGTGGTTGTCATCTGTGGTGATCTGGAGGCAGAGGTTGCAGAATTGAAAGAAGAGGAGAGGGATGAATTCAGAAAAGAGTTGGGTCTGGAGGGTTCGAGCCTGGAACGATTAATTGAAGTCGGATATGAGATCTTATCGCTCGTCACGTTTTACACAACGGTTAGTTCTGAGCTCAGGGCTTGGACCGTGCCAAAAGGAACTCCTGCCCCTAAGGCCGCCGGGAAGATCCACAGTGATATGGAAAGAGGATTTATTCGTGCAGAGGTCATTTCCTTTTCTGATTTCGTAGCCTGTGGCTCTGAGCATATAGCGAGAGAAAAAGGACTCCTTCGTTCTGAGGGAAAAGATTATCTAATCCGGGACGGGGATATCGTCCATTTTCGCTTCAATGTCTAACCCCTCTTTGCATCCCTCTTCCCTGGTGCCTGCCTGCCCTGTACCAGTGCGGGTCAGGTCCTGCGCGAAGTCAAGGGAGAGGGGGATCAGATACAAATGCCCCCTTTAGTAAAGGGGGGCGAGGGGGGATTTGGGATTTGAAAATCGGGATTTGGTAATCGCGATTTTATCTGTTACATTGATATCCGCAGAGGGAAAGAATGTGCTGAAAAGGCTAAAATATTTTCTTTACATGGTTCCGGTTCTTTGGACTTTTCTTAAGGATCTGGTTTGGGAGCCCCTCTCCCTACGAGAGATTAAGACTAATTACCTTTTTGGGAAGGCCAATGCTTATGACCGGGCCAATTTTTTGAGGAGGGCAGTCAGGGCGTATAAAAAGATATTGAGAAGAGATCCAAATGGCATTCCCGTTTTCTTAAACTTGGGGGGGCTTTATTATCGCAGAGGCATGTTTGAGATTGCTATCCCCTATTATGAAAAAGTAATCCGGGCGAACCCGAAGCATTATCAAGGTCACTACTGGCTGGCAATGTGTTTCTGGAAATTGCAGCGATATCATGCAGCAATCAACACTCTGGAAGAGGTCATCCAATTTTTGCCGACTTTTAAAGATGCCCTCAATTTAATGGGAGAGTGCTACGAGCAAATAGGAGAAGCGGCGAAGGCAGAGCGTTGTTATCTCAAAGCGATCAGTACCGATTCTGACGGAATTGTTGTTCATGGAGGTGTTTTAGACAGCGGGACCCAAGTGAAGAAGGAAGAGAGGCTAAAGCATTAGAGGAGGGGTCTCGAAGAGCCTCCGGTCGAGGAAAGGAGGAAATCTTGGAACAGAAGATAGAGAGAGAATGGAAGTCGATCAACTGTCCCGGAAGGGGAGACAAGACGGCCATCATGGTAGAATGGGACATTGTTTCACAGAAAGGTCGAATCCTTAAAAAAAGTTTACGGCAGATTGATTGTCACCACCCTCAGCTGACCGAATTTGGAGGGGAGGATTGTACATGGGGATGCGAGGCCGTGATTGGAAAGAGAAGAAAGTAGCGCTGCTGGACATTAGGCTATTTTTTTCCCGCCTTCTTCTTCGCAGAGATGAATTTCTCTTCATCCATGATCCGGGGTGAGATGCCTTGAAATCCTCCCAGGGTTGTATCAGGAGGAAGCAGGATCCAGGCAATTCCTAACTCTTTATCAACCTTAACGATCTTGTCACCGGGTTGCAGTTTTTTCATGTCTAAATAATAACGAATTTTACAAATGATATCATCCCCAATCGCTCTTCCCCCCGGAGCTCCCTCGAAACCGCTCGGCACAGGCACGGCACGGACATCCGGTGAGAAGGCCTCAGAGCGAAACCTCAGAGTAATCACATCCAGAGGTCTGAATACCTGAAAGCATTACATTTCCAGAGACAAGAACAATTGGCCATAGAATAAAACGACCGCTTCCCCCATGCCCGTCAAAACTTGACATCCTTTCGGTATCCCAAAAATGTAAATGAAAGCGACATATTGTTCAAAATCCGACCATCTCCGTCTTGTCTTTACAAAGGAATTCCCTAAGAAAATCAAGGAATAATAAGCGGATTATTTCTGGCACAAAAAATGCTCCTTTCCTCGTGCATGTTTAACTATAGGTGTACGCTTAATCCATTGTGAGCAGTTCAAATGGTATATCATTTCGTAATGTCTCTGATCATCGGTGTTCTCCTGCTGGCCGAGGTCACTCTCCCCTTCATTTTGATATTAATCCTGGGATTCTTTGCATGGCGTCTCATTCGACAAAAATGGATAAATAGAATTTTTGCAAGACTTGTTTACGAGAAAAACGCATTTGCAAGGGAATTCCATGAACACGTGGGCCGCCCCGCTGAAGAAAAAGGGAATAAGGTTGCAAAACCACTTGCTTATATTGCGCTTATTTTATGTATTGCTGTTATTTTGAAGACTGTGTGGCCGTACGTCTTTTATCACAGCGACACGGCTGACGTATTTTTTAAGGATGATCTTCCTTGGATGTTTCTGTCTATCGGACTGATTTTTCTTGGGTTCGGGGTCTCGGCATCTATTATCTCATCTTTGGTTTTCATAAGGGAGACGAAAAAATTCGAGGTTTATAATCGGAGCCTTGAGATTTATCTGTTGAGTAAATACCTCGAGAACATCTCATACATAACCCTCGGAATGGCCTTAATCATAGGAACCGTTTACCTATGGTTCTTCTTCCTGGGGAAGCTGTTACCGATTTTCCGTTACTTTGAGAACGAATCTGCGTCCCTTGTCGAGCTAAAAGTCAACTTTGAGGGAATGTTAACAACATTGAGGACCCTACTCACAAGTTTCAGAGAGCAATTTCAAACCTGGTGCATCACATCCTTTCTCATATCCCTGGCAAGTTTTACGATTCCGTACATGTGGTTCAAAGGAAAACGATTTACTAAAATATTCCTAACCCTATTCTTGTCGGGAACAACCTTTTCTTACTTGGTGTCTTTTTTGATCCAGAAATTCATCATTTCCGAGCTGGCTTGGATATTTGTTGCCGTTTGGACTTTCTCCGCATTAGTTACCTACATGGTCTTCCACTTAATTAACACCATTTCGTTGAATAAAGTGAATATCTGTAAGCATTGCCGGACAGAAAACGGCATCTATTCAAACTACTGCTGTGAATGCGGCAAGAAACTTATTCTGCGCGCAAAGGCATAAAGGGAAAATCAGAAGGATTCAAGAAACTTCAGGATTTGGTAAAAAGGGTTCGGACCGCTGGTTCAGGACTTTGAACGCAGGGAGGCTCTTTCTTAAGCGGTCTCCGGAGAGTCTGAAAATAACTTTCTCGGTGGGGGAAAGGCAACCTGAGGGATGAAAAACAGAAGACGGATTCGGCGCGCCCATCCGAATCCGTCCGCCATGGTCGGTTTCAATAAATTATTCCATTTTATTCGGGTTTTTTCTCCCCCGAAGCTGCAGCTTCTTCCTTCCGCACCTCCAATTTTGATTTGATCTCACTGATGAAATAGACGAGAACACCGACACCGATCAAAAACAACAGGATGGGGACGACTGCCATTAGCCCCTTGATGAACATGCCCCACCAGATGATCAATAAGACCAGACCGATGATGATCACCACAACTCCAATAATGATTCCCAATATATTCGCCACCATCATCACCTCCTTTAAAAAGTTCTATTGAATGTGAAAACTATCAAATCATTGAGTAGAAGTCAAGGCCAATTTTATTCATTCATTATGGACAGGACAAAGACGTTGAGGTAATATGAATAAATAATGCTGCTTCGGGTTCGAGAAATGAATAATGACAGAAGATTTTTTGGCGGATAGCATGTCTGTAAATTTGAAAGGGAGATCATTAGATAGTCTTTTCCATTTAACCAAAGAGGAGATTGAGCAGATCCTAAAGATGGCAGCACTATTGAAATCTCAGCTCCTTTGGGGAGAGGGACACCCTCTGTTAAAGGGGAAGACGTTGGCGATGATCTTTGAGAAGCCTTCCACGCGAACAAGGGTCTCTTTTGAAGTAGGGATGTGGCAACTCGGAGGGTATGCCCTTTATCTGAATGCCAGCGATCTGCAATTAGGCCGCGGGGAGACCGTCGCTGATACAGCTCAGGTTCTTTCCCGTTATGTGAACGGGATTATGGCAAGGGTCTTTGCTCATCAGACCATCATCAATCTGGTAAAGTATTCCAAAGTGCCCGTGATCAACGGGCTTTCAGACTTCACGCATCCCTGCCAAGGCCTATCTGATCTTTTCACCATCTACGAGAAGAAGGGGCGGCTTTCAGGGTTGAAGCTTGCCTATGTCGGCGACGCCAACAATGTAGCCCATTCTCTGCTCTACGGCTGCTCAAAGGTAGGAATGGATATCACCTTTGGATGTCCGAAAGGATATGAACCTAATCCACAGGTGGTCTCGGAGGCGAGGGTCGAAGGGAAAAGAAGCGGTTGCAAGGTGAAGCTGACGAATGATCCAAAGGAGGCTGTCAAAGGAGCTGATATTATTTATACGGATGTGTGGACCAGTATGGGTAAGGAAAAAGAGCGTGAAAAAAGGGTGAAGATTTTTAAACCCTACCAGGTCAATTCAAATTTGATCAAAGAAGCCAAAGAGGATTATCTGTTCATGCACTGTTTGCCGGCCCATCGGGGAGAAGAGGTGACGGATGAAGTGGCCGATTCGAAAAATAGCGTCATCTTCGACCAGGCGGAGAACAGGCTCCATGCTCAAAAAG
>DATHCH010000094.1:0-2721 GCA_035319625.1 Thermodesulfobacteriota bacterium | reverse complement strand
CCGCTTCCGCGGGGGCGCAAGCATGCGGCAGCATCATCCAGAATTCTATTTGCGTGTTAAATTTAGCTTTTAAAAACCTTTAGCCCAAAAGCCAATAATTTCGATGAGCAGCCATGGAAATCTCGCCTATCGGACGGCTTTGAATTGAACTGTTGTATTGGCACTGTGAATCGCGAAGCAATGAAGTATATCGAAGAATTAGTTCGCAGTCAATAAGACCTTAGTCTTATCAGCAACGAAGGGTCAGTGGGAATGTGGGGCGGTGGTGGTATTTTCGTAACCGGATGTACAATCGAGCGAAATCAAGAAGGGAATAGGGAGCCGAGGATCCATCGGATTGGGACTGGATCGGAATCGGAGTTGGAGGTGAGGTTGTCCGGGAGGGGAGGAACTGGAGCACCGAAGGGATCAAGAAGAATCAAACCGGATTTGGAATCGTTGTTGAAGGATTGCCGTCATGTCCGCTGGATCCATGTGGAAGTTTCGCCAGGCTTCCAGTAATCGGAAGGCCAAGTTTTTAGCTGAGCCCAATCTCTTCAGGAAATCCTTTTTCAGCAGCGTGGCTTTGTAGAGGAGTTGGGCCAACAGGTGAGCGATCTGCAAAAGAAGGTAAAAGACCTTGGCTGAGTTGGGATGATTGGTATAGGCATGCTCCAGTTCATACCCTCCCGTTTTTTGAACATTGAATCCCTCGTTTTCAATTTTCCATCGGATCCTCCCTCCTTCGTTGGATAAGGCCACTACATTTTTATCTGAGACGTGGCCATTGGTGATCCACCTGAACTTGGTCGTTTCCTTTCTTCCCTTTTCCTCAGGTTTAGTCTCCAGACACTCGATCACCGAGAGCATATGTTCTTTCTTCTTGGAGTCGTCGTAGGGGATGTCCTCGACCCAGCGGAAGGCCTGTCCGATTTGGGCTTGTTCCCCCGTGTGCCAAACCAAGTGGTTCTCGGGTGAAAGTTTAGATAAGGCTTCAAACTCCTCATTGACGGAACGTAGAGCGTCGTCCTTGAGAACGATCATGAACCTCCAGCGGTAACGACGGCATAGATCAAAGGTGGGTCCTCCGGCGAAGAGACCATCCAGAGATAAGAGGATGGGCAACCGGGGGAACTGGATTTTAAGCCGCTCTGCCAATCGGTAGAAGGCCTTCAGTTCACAATCCTGTTTAGTGACTTTAGCTCCGAGGTTTTCGATAAACTCGGTCATCAGAGAGAAGGCGAAGCCGTTGGAGGTGATCAGTTTCGCTTCCAGGACAGGGTGGTAGTAAGTCGTTTTTCCCTTACGGCTCTGGGTCAGACAATGGGGACAGTGGCGGTGATCAAAGCTGATCGTGCCTGTTCCATCGATGGCCACGATAAAGTAGATTCCCAAAACCCGGTAGCTGTAGAGAACCTTTTTCCGAATGAGGGTCTCCGTCATCCTACTGACCACGGACTGAATCTGCTCGACTTGCAGATTGGAGAAGGTTCCGTTCAAGGTATCGCCGTGCGGAAAACATTGTACACCGAAGAGGGCTTGAAACTTGCCGATGGAGAAACCATTGCGGAGCATGAAGCCAATCTGTCGTCTTGACTTGAGATGAAACAGAAACATCACGACTCCAGCAAAGGTGAGACTGGCCAGAGGATAAGTAATCTTGAGGGGATTTCGGGGGTCCGTGACATGGGCAAAGAGAAGGGAAAAGCCCCCAAAGAAATGCTGGAGGATACCCATCAGAGCCCGCATCAACTCTTGTTGCTCTTGCTCCGCTTTCTCTTCAAGCTCAGCAATTTCCTTTGAATCTGAGACGCCTCTCCCACCCGGTACCTCCGGAGCTCTCTTTCCTGAAGTCATCCCTCTATACCTCTATACCTCCTGGGGAACTTTGAATCGAAACGGAACGGATAAAGCCTAATGGATTCCTCGCGGGTCCCTACAGGTTCTTCAGGGAACCTCTGGGTCAGCATCGTTGCATGAGGGGCCTTTGCCTCGTGACTGTTCTTTCTTGAGAAACAATCGTTTCATGCAGAACTCCGAGATTTGCTCCATCAGGCGCCGAGCCTCCTGATAATTGGCCACCCATTGCCGGACCGACGGTTGCAGGGTTTGCGGAACATGGATCATCTTTCGCCTTCCGCCCACTCGGAGGGCCAAGTAAAAGCCGGGATGAAGCTCGCCCCGGGTGCATTTGCAGCCGGGCTTTCCACAGGTTCGCTTCATGGTAACGAGGCTGCCTAGGACAAAGGGCTCTTCGTGGAGGATTTGGGTGAGGCGGGAGCGAGCCCGCCTTTCTGGATTGGGCAAATGACTTCGGTGACGCATGGGAGGCCTCCTTTTATTCTGATATACTTTAATATATCAGATAATAAACATTTGTCAAGTCTTTCTTTGAATGCGAAGATTTTGACGGTAAGTCGTGTGTGGGCTTACGCTATAGAATGCATGGAAAATCTATCTTTCGATTGTCTGGACGAATGGAAAACCGTAGGACCTAAAGAATGTCGCAGCGCGAAAAAAACTCACTCTTCATTGCTGAGGGGGACTTTCCGGTCATAATTCCATATGCAGATTACCATCGTTAATCCTCAGTAGATTGGGCCTGCATTCCTCGAAGACTTGTGAACTCGCCAAGACGGATTTGGCTGGGTCGTTCTAACTGCTTTCCATTCCGCAGTAAAACTCAGGCATTGCAAATTTGCGCAAGATTGACATGTATAACGTCATCCATCTATATTCATC
>DATHCH010000093.1:0-3552 GCA_035319625.1 Thermodesulfobacteriota bacterium | reverse complement strand
GGGAAGCGAAAGGGTTTCGGCACCGTATTGCATTCCATGCCGACAAAAGTTGATCCAAAACCATCCAAACATAGGCGTCCACGGCGGGACGGAATGAGTGGCATCAAGAAACCAAGCAGGCGACTGTTCTAAATCATACTTCTCATCAAACTCAAATCCTGGAACAACGTCATAAATCTTCATCTTCCCACCTCCTTAATGTGATTTTGTTAAAATTCCCCCTGCTCTGTGGGGCAACTATGAAAGTCCTCCTTTCATAAGAACCACCTCCATTTTCTCAACCGAAAAATTTCAAATATGATTGAATCGCTTTGTGATCGGGCAGAAGATACTCCACTATACTACAGAATTCTAAGAAATCAAGCCTTTTCTCAAGTCTCAATTTTCACAATGAAACTTCCCATGCTGGCTCCTGTTTTCCTTGCAATTGGATGACATTTCACTTTTAACATGTAAAGAATTGTTTTCCCGTGGACCTGATCGTTCAAGGCCTCATAATTTCCTGTCCCTTTAGCAATCACAAGGTCACTTTTCCTAAAAATTTCACAGAGTTGGGATGTGCCTCTCCCTGGTATGAAGAATCCCTTTACCGTAAAAATATTTTCAACGAGCTTATCCATAGCAAAGAAGAGCGCATCCTCCGTTGTCGCATCCTCGAAAAAAGGATCTTCTTTCACAACTAGATTTACGGTTGCCCCCATCTCCTTGAGTGTGGTGATGAGAAGAGAGTCAAATCCTACCTCTCCCGCATTATCCGTAAGATACAAAACGCGAGTTGCCCTTTGTGTCGTTCCAAAAACATCACCGATGAAGGTCGGTAACGGATTCTTCCCTCTTAGGATATTGGTGGTTTCTTGGAATCTAAGGGCCTCACCCGGCACAGTCATAGGAGCGATATTACTTGCCGATGCCAGACGGCAGGCCCTCTCGAATCTCTCCCGAGGATTTCGCCCTTTTTTAATATATTTTTTCCCAGAGGGTAGTAACTTGCGAACAAACTGATTGCTCTTGAGTTTAAGGTCTTCATAATAGCTGGCAGAATGGGATAGATATTCATGGATAGAACCGGTAATCCTGTTGCTTAAAGATCCAACGTTGGTCTCCGAATCGAACTCTCTTGGGAGAATCTCGGATATTCGTCTGACGAGCTGAAAGCGTCCTTTTTCGGTGGCAAGGATTCCTGCTCTTTCATAAACCCACTTTAGTATGCAGGGAGCGCATTCCAAATCGGGCTTCAGAATCGTCCTCCTTCTCTATCAAGCAGTCTGGCCTCCCAAAAAGCTATCGAGACAGCTTGATCTTTTCGGGAGTGATCGGTAGGTCCCGGACGCGCACGCCACAGGCATTATAAATGGCATTCGCAATGGCCGGCGCGGTCGGGACATCGGCATACTCTGCTGTGCCGGATGCCCCAAAGGGTCCCTTGACTCTCGGAATGTTGAGGGTGATCACCTCCATCTCGGGCATATCTTTTGCCCTTGGGATCTTCAATTTAGCGAAGCTATCAGTCTTGGTGTAAACGAACTCTTCCATGAGGGCATATCCAAGACCCATAGCAATGCCCCCGTGGAGTTGACCCTCGACGTTTTGAATATTGATCACCGTTCCAAGATCATGAACGGAGATAATTTTCAAGACATCTACTTTGCCTGTCTTTACTTCCACTGCTACCTCAGCCATCTGGATTCCAAACGAATAGGTTTCCCAAGGGACTCCCTGACCAGTCTTCGGGTCAGGCCTCGAAGTGACGGGTTTGTTCACTGCCTTGTAAAGAGTCGACAGGCCCTTGGCCTTCATCTCGCTGTAAGTCTTGACCTTATTTTCATCCATGGCCTTTTTCAATTCAGCCACAGCCATCTGGACAGCTTTTCCTGATACGTAGGTCTGCCTACTTCCAGCGGAGAAGTTTCCATCAGGCGTGATTTCCGTATCCGTGGTACAAACACGAACCTTTTCCAACGGGAATCCCATCGTCTCCGCGGCAACCTGCCAGAACATGGTATCTGCTCCTTGACCCATGTCTGCCGCTCCGATCCAAACTTGTAGAGAGTCATTTGGTAAGAGTTCTGCCCATGCCTCAGATTGATCTGGAGCGCTCCGGCCAGGCCCAAACCAGACTCCTCCTAAGCCCACACCTCGTTTGATTTCATTGGTGGTGTTAGCCTTTGCTTCCTTGAGCGCCTTCTCATAGAGATGCTGTATCGTTTTCGCGCACTCCTGAAAACCAATCGTGTGGTCTAATACCTGGCCGCAGATCGTTGTATCGCCTTTGACAAAACCATTTTTCATCCTGAGGGCTAAAGGATCCATTCTCAGTTGGGATGCCAACTCGTCGAGGATGGACTCAATGGCAAAAGCTACCTGGGGAACACCAAATCCCCTCATGGCGCCTTTGAAAGCCGTAGTGGTATAAACAGCTTTCCCGTAGACATGGGCATTGGGGAACCGATAAGGTCCCTGGGCGTGGATGACACCTCGCTGTGTCACACTGTTGCTGAAGGACTTGTAGGCCCCGCCGTCCGCCGTGACGTCGAAATCCAATGCCGTCAGGGTTCCATCTTTTTTGGCCCCAACTTTCACCTTCATCGAGAAGGGATGACGTTTTGGGGTAGCGGCAAATGTCTCGCTCCTTGTGTAGACGAGTTTCACCGGTCTATTGAGCTTCAAGGCCGCAAGGCCCAAAATTCCACCCGCGGAGACATCCAGCTTGCCTCCAAAGGCTCCGCCGGTGGGGGTTTGGATCACTCGAACCTTTTCCAAACCGAGACCCAAGGCCTCAGCAATGGTCTTGCGATGAGCGTGAATATTCTGGCCTGCTGCCATGACCACGAGTTGTCCATTCTCGTGGACAAAGGCAACGCCAGAGTCGTTTTCCAAATAACCATGTTCAACGGCTTGCGTGGTGTAGCTTTTCTCGAGAACAATATCTGACTCTGAGAAACCTTTTCCAATATCACCATGGATGATAGGTTGTTCAAAAAAGAGATTGGATCGATCGTCATGGACTCTTACGGCACCCTCTTTTAAGGCCTCGTCTGGTGTCAGGACTGGTTCGAGAGGTTCATAGGTCACCTCAATCTTTTCGAGGGCATGCGAAGCGATTTCCTCAGAAGTTGCTGCCACGGCAACCACTGGATCGCCGATGAAGCGGACTTTATTACCGCATAGGATGGGTTGATCATCTCCGGCCATTTTAAGGATATTGGTCCCTTTTACGTCTTCAGCCGTGAGCACGGTCAAGACTCCAGGAATGGCCTCCGCTTCTTTCTTATCGATGTGGATGATTTTAGCGTGGTGATGGGGGCTTCTTAAAACCTTGATGTAGGCACATCCGTCCACAGCGATATCAGCGGCATAGAGGGTTGTTCCGGTTGCTTTTTCAAGTGCATCAGGTCGGGTGACGGGTTGGCCAATCGTCCCCTTGCCGGTCACTTTTAATTCGATGGATTTTGTTTTTCCTCGCAGATAAGAGGCTGCCAGTTCAATCGCCTCAAAGATCTTTTGATAACCGGTACAACGGCAGATGTGAGGTTGAAGGGCTTTCTTTATTTC
>DATHCH010000092.1:0-15882 GCA_035319625.1 Thermodesulfobacteriota bacterium | reverse complement strand
GATCATCCCATCCGGCACGTCCATCCCAGGCACCGAATTCTTCATGTATTTCGCCATCCCCACCGATTTAAACGGCGTCACCCCCGCCAGGATCGCACACCTCTCATGTAGCCCCCGATCCCTCACCATCTCCATCCACTTGGTAAACTTCTCCATGTTGTAGATACACTGGGTCTGGATAAATTCACAACCCGCCTTGACTTTCTTTCCAAGCCTCGCTGCCCTTATCTCAAACGGATCCGCAAAGGGATTCTCCGCCGCCCCAATGAAGAGTGCAGGCTTTCCCTTGACTTCCTCACCCCCCAGAAATTTCCCATCATCTCTTAGGGTTTTAACCGTATTGATCAACTGGATGGAGTCCATGTCAAAGACATTTTTCGCCTTCGGATGATCCCCAAATTTCTGATGGTCCCCCGAAAGGCAGAGAATGTTGTTGATCCCCAAAGCCCCTGCCCCCAAGATGTCACTCTGAATCGCTATCCGGTTCCGATCCCGACAGACCATCTGCAAGATAGGATCAAATCCCATTTCTTTGAGGAGGATACAGGATGAAAAGGAGCTCATTCTCACTACCGAGGTCTGATTGTCCGTAACGTTGACGGCATCCACAACTCCCTTGAGAAGATTCCCTTTCTTTCTGATCACCTCGGGATCCGCCCCCCTTGGTGGCCCGCACTCCGAGGTCACCACAAAACCACCACTCTCGAGTATCCGTTCAATGTTTGACTTGGTCTTCATCTCCGCCTCTAATCTCGCATGGCGCATAGAGCATAGCGCAAAGCGTCAATAGCATAACCTCCAGAAATGCTAAGAACTCAGACAGGGACTGATCACTGTCTTCTGACTACTGCTTTCTCTTACGCAACCTAAAGGTTGCGGCTACAGTCTCAAGTCTTCTCTCAACCTCTTACGCGGTCCTCCGTCCCGGGAGGTCGTCCAATCCTTGACCGGGATGATTTCCTCATAGCGATCCAATTGATTGAGTTCTTTCAGCCTATCTATGATCAACTGCCAACCACAATCCAGATCCTTGTCCACCTCACACTTCCCGTTTGAAGATCCCCCACAAGGCCCATTGAGCAGACTCTTCGCGCACCGGGCGATCGGACAGACCCCTCCGGTCAAATGCAAGACACACTCCCCACACCCCTGACACCGCTCACTCCAGACCCCTTGCTCTAAGGTCACCCCAAGAAAGGTCGTGTTGACACCAGGAAGGACTACCTTGGTCCGATATTTCTCAGCCACATATTGTATCCCAGCCCCGCAGGCTATCGATAAGATCACTTCATAGTCCCCCACAAAAGGACGAACCTGATCGATATATTCATGATCACACTGGCGCTCCAGGGTCTGCTCCCGGATCTCTATCTCCTGGCCATCCTTAGCACGGGAGAGCTTCAGTTCCGAGGCCAGGACTCCTGCCTCCCTTTCTCCTCCGGCTGCACACACTGTCACACACTCGTTACAACCCAAGAGAAGTACCTTCTTATAGGGCTTGAGCATGTTCAGGATTTCTTCCAGTGATTTCCTGTTCGCTACGATCATTCTATCCTCCAATGAAAGGGTTCAAGGGTTCAGGGTGTTTTTAATTACCTCACTTGCCCCCTAGAGTTCTGGACCCCTCGCACCCTGTTTTTAACGGCTGATGGTCCCAATGCCCTTATCTTCTCTGTCATCTCACGGGCTACCTCGGCAAACCGCTGCCCCTGAGCCGAGCTCATGTTGTACATCTCCAGTCGAGCCCCTCCCAAACCCACCTCATCCAATAATCCCTTCACACACTGAACTCTCTTCTTGGCTCTGAGATTACCTCTCAAGAAGTGGCACTCTCCTTCCAAGCATCCTGCCAGGTAAACCCCATCCACCCCTGATTCAAAGGCACGAAGAATCAACAAAATATCTACTCTTCCTGTACAGGGAACCTTCACAATCTTCACATTCGTAGGATAGTTGAGCCTCATCGAACCTGCCAGGTCCGCCGCACTATACGCTCAATGCTCACAACAAAAGGCCAAAACCTCGGGCTCAAACTGCGTGACTCGTGATTCGCGACTCGTGACTCGTGACTCTTTCTGAACTGCCTCTGCCATCTTTGTCTCCGTTTCAAATTGCAGATTTAAAATGTTTGAAGATTCTTAAATCCTTTCCAATTTGCAATCTAAAATCTGAAATTTGAAATTCTATAACGCTATGCGCTTTGCTCTATGCGCTCTGCGCTTATGTCCATGATAAGGGCTTCGCACTTGGCCCACAATTGGGGATCCCTGAAGTGCATCAGCTCTATGGCTCTGGCCGGGCACTCGGCCACGCAACTGCCACAGCCTTTGCACTTGGCCACATCGATCTCTGCCTCGCCCTTCGCATTGATCACCGGCACTTCATAGGGACAGACCCTCACACACGTCAAACAAGCCGCACACCGTTCACCCTCCACCACCGCTACCACTCCACCGACCTGAAGGGCATCTTGAGAAAGGATTGTAGCCGCCCGGGCTGACGCAGCTTCGGCCTGGGCAATGGTTTCATTGATCGATTTTGGATAGTGGGCCATTCCACAGAGATAGAGACCATCCGTTGCAAAATCGACTGGCCTCAATTTAACATGGGCCTCTAAAAAGAACCCATCCAACGTAAGGGGGAACTTGAAGAGATTCGCCAGTTCTTTGCTCCCTTCATTAGGAACCACCGCTTCAGAGAGAACCAGAAGGTCTGGATGGAGCGAAAGGGAAAGATGAAGCATAGGATCCTCTATTTGGACAGACAACTGACCATTGGCAAGTGCAACAGAGGGTTTTTTCTTTTCATCAAACCGTACGAATAGAACCCCCTTCTCCCTCGCCTGAGTATAAAAGGCTTCTTTGAAACCATAGGTCCTCATATCTTTATAAAGGATAGTCACTGAAGCTTCGGGATAAAGCTCTTTTATCCTGATTGCATTCTTAACTGCGACATTGCAACAGATTCGGCTACAGTAGAAAATTTTAGCAGGATCTTCATCCCACGGGCCTACACATTGAATCATCACAATGGATTTGGCTTTTGAAAGAGAGGGAGCAGAAAGGGAGATACGTTTCTCAAATTCCTCCTGGGTGATAACCCTTGAATCCTCACCTAAGAGATAAGCTTTGCCTCGATACTCTTTTCCACCCGTGGCAATAATCGTGGTTCCATGGTCTAAGACTCTTTGAGTGGAACCGTTGGCAACCTTCGTCTTAAAATTTCCCACTGCTCCTTCGTGTTCTACAACCTGATAACCCTTTAGAACCTCGATTTTTGCGTAGCGCTCGACCCTCTTTACCAATTCCCTCAAATACGTCTGTGGTTCTCCACCATTTCCGCTGTAAAAGATTTGTCGAAGCCTTCCACCCAACTCCTTTTCTCTCTCAATTAAAAAGACTTGATACCCTTGTTCGGCCATGCTCAGGGCGGCTACCATCCCAGCCAAACCACCTCCGACGATAAGGCAGTTGTGAACTAAACTTCTCG
This sequence comes from Thermodesulfobacteriota bacterium, assembly GCA_035319625.1. GTDB lineage: Bacteria > Desulfobacterota > BSN033 > BSN033 > UBA1163 > UBA1163. Next base: position 12,393 of record DATHCH010000092.1, on the reverse strand, counting down.
GAACCTGATGGAGAGGCTCTAGATTCCTGGAGCAGGCAATGGCCATCCGGACAAGGTTCTTTGCCTTCTCAGTCGCCTCTGCCTTAAGGTTCATGTGGACCCAGGAGCATTGGTCACGGATATTTGCCATCTCAAAGAGGTAAGGATTAAGACCTACTTCACGGATCGTATCTCGAAAGAGCGGCTCATGCGTCCTCGGTGTACAGGAAGCCACCACAACACGATTCAGGCCGAGTTCCTTCACTCTTTCCTGGATCAACTTTAGGGAGTCTGCAGAACAGGTGTAGATGGTATTCTCAACGTGGACAACTCCCGGAAGGGATTTCGCAAATTCAACAACTTCCTTGACATCCACAGTTCCAGCGATATTTGTTCCACAACTACAGATAAAAGCTCCGATACGGAGTTCTTCATCGCGGGGAACCTCTCTTTCAGGAGGATATTCCTTCTTACGAACGAGCGTCCCACGGGCTTCTCCAATTACAGAAAGGGCCTTGGCCGCTGCGCCACTGGCTTGAATCACACTATCAGGAATATCTTTAGGCTCTGTAAAGGCTCCACAGGCGTAAACACCGGAACGGCTTGTCTCAATTGGTTGGAAGTCTCGGGTGAAGCAGAATTGATGTGGATCGAGTTCAATGCCTGAAGCCTTCGCCAACATCTGAGCATCTGGAAGGGCTGCCATGCCAATGCTCAATATCGCTAGGTCAACTCGCTCCTCTTTATTAACGGTACGACTTCCATCGGAACTTTCGTATTGGATAAGAATGTCCTTTGTCCCAGGATCCTCTTCCAATCCAGAAATGCGGCAAGGGATGTACTGAATTCCTTTTTCTTTCCCTCTTTCAAAGTAAGCATCAAATCCTTTCCCAAATGCCCTCATATCCATTTGGAAGATCTTGATCTCCACTCCTGGGATATGCTCCATAGCGAGCATCGCTTCTTTAGTAGCGTACATGCAGCAGACCGAACTGCAATAATCGCGCTCCTTCTCTCTCGATCCGACACACTGGAGAAATGCGATCTTCTCTGGTTCTCGATGATCCGACGACCGACGAGTGACATGGCCTCCCCAGGGACCCGAGGCGCTTAGCATCCTCTCAAATTCCATGCTCGTCACAACGTTGTTATAACGACCATAGCCAAGTTCGGGCGAAAGTTCCGGTCGATAGAGAGAGTATCCCGGTGAAAGGATGACGGATCCTATCTCTAATTCTTCCATCAGATCAGCCTGTTGGTGATCGATCGCTTCTCTTTTACAAACCTGGACACAGAGATGGCATTCTGAACAGATGCCGCATGCGAGACACCGCGCGGCTTCCTTCTTCGCCTGTTCCTCGGTGAGGACCAACTCCACTTCTCGAAAATCTCTGATCCTCTCTTCCTTTGGCAGCATGGGGACTGCGGTCCTTAGCGTGAGGTCTACTTTCCCTTCTTCTACCATCTGATTGATTTCTTCTTTAGATAGGTCAACCACTGGAAGGGGAATCTGCTCTCGTGGGGTGAGGAGATCAACGCCTCTAAGATATCGATCGATGGAAAGCGCTCCTCTTCGGCCATCGGCAATGGCTTGGATCAGTATCCAAGGACCCCTTGCCACATCGCCTCCCGCGAAGATTCCTGGTCGGTTCGTGGTCAAGGTAAGCGAATCTACGGCAAATGTTCCCTTAGGGGTCACTTCAAGGCCATGGGATTCGTCGAGGAAGGAGATTTCCGGGGCTTGTGCAACCGAAGCAATCATGGTATCTCCAGGCACAATAACCTCAGAACCTTTGATGGGGATGGGCCTCCTTCGTCCTGAGGCATCAGGTTCACCAAGCTCCATCTTGACACATCGAACACCTGAAACCCTGCCGTCCTTCACTAACACCTCGACGGGTGCAGTAAGGATTTGGATTTCAATTCCTTCTCTCTCAGCCTCTTCAATCTCCCATGAATTGGCAGGCATCTCGTCTCGAGATCGACGATAGAGAATACTGACTCCTTTAGCCCCCAACCTCAGGGCTGTACGGGCCGCGTCAATGGCGACATTTCCACCTCCAATGACGATGGTCTTTTCTCCCACTTTGGGTGCGATGGGAATTCCAAAAGCGACCAGGAAACGATCTTCAAACCCCTCCATCACTCCGTGCCTTTCAGCTAAGCTCACAGCCTGAAGAAAAGGAACCCCGTAGTGGACCCCTAAGGCATCTTCCCCTGGAATACCCAATTTCTGCGGCTCATGGGCACCCATGGCCAAAAAGACAGCAGAATAACCAACATCGAAGAGGCTGTTGATATTTCGAATCGGGGTATTGAGCTTCAACTCAACGAGTGGGTGATTCAAAATCTCGTCAATCTCCCTCTGGAGCACATCCCTGGGCAAACGATAAGAGGGAATCCCTACCCTCATCATCCCACCTGCTACGGGGAGGGCTTCGAAGATTGTAGTACGATATCCCATGCGGGATAATTGGTGGGCGCAGCTCAGTCCTGCAGGGCCCGCCCCAACAATTGCCACTTTGGCTTTTGGCGGCATTGACTCTTCTTTCGGAGCCTCAGGCGAAAGGCGTGAAGCGTGAGGTGTCACTTGATTCTCTAACTCATCACGATGCCCATAAACCCAATCCGCTACAAATCGCTTCAAGCTGCAGATGGCAACTGGGCTATCCAGTTTTCCTCGATTACATTTCTCTTCACAAGGATGATTACAGACACGCCCTACTGAGGCAGGAAAGGGATTATACTCTTTGACCACATCGAGGGCTTCTTTATATCGGCCAGCCTGGATCAGGGCAATATATCCTTGGGCGCTCGTCTCGGCAGGACAGGTGTTTTTGCAGGGACTGGTTCCTCGTTTAGTGACAACAAAAGTATTGGGAACCGCTTGGGGGTAAGGCCGAAAAATAGCCTTTCGCTGATCTAATCCCTCATTGAATTCATTGGGCAAAAGGACAGGACAAACTTCTGTGCAATCATTACAGCTCGTGCATTTACTCATATCGACGTAGCGGGGATGTTTCCGAATATTGGCTTTGAAATGCCCGGCTTCACCCTCCAAAGAGACAAGTTCTGCGTTAGTAATGATGTCGATGTTGAGATGTCTTCCTGCCTCCACCAGCTTTGGAGAGACAATGCACATGGCGCAGTCATTCGTGGGGAAGGTTTTATCGAGTTGGGCCATCTTTCCACCTATCGCCGGGGAACGCTCCAATAGATAAACCTTGATTCCTGAATTGGCCAAATCAAGAGCCGCTTGAACTCCAGCGATTCCTCCTCCGACGACTAACGCTGCACCTATTCTTCGAGTTTGTTCAGGATTCATACTCCGATTCTCTCAAATATTATTGGGTCAAATAATCCCTCCCAGCCTCCCTATAGCAAAGGGAGGGGATAAATAACTCCCCCTTTTACAAAGGAGGAGGAAGAGGGATTAGAGGGATGAAAGTTTTGCTGCGTCGAGATATTTTGAAATGCGATCTTCTGCTCCGATTGGAATAAAATGGACCCCCTGGCAAATATCCCGAAGGCCTTTCACCAACTCGCTGACAATTTCAATGCTGGCCTTCTCCTTGTCCGGAGCCTTGGCTAACTTCTCAATGATATGGTTGGGAACCATCCCTGGCTTCACATGTTTGTTAAGAAAGAGACCCATTTCTGCTGATCTCACTAAAATGACTTCTGCGACCACCGGAATCTTCATCGGTCCCACCCGTCGCATGAATTCATGGAAGGAATCGATATCAAAGATAGGAGTGGTCAGAAAATATTGAGTCCCCAAACCGGCCAATTCCTCCATCTCTTTCAACTCCAGATCAGGAACTTTCTTCCCCCAACTCGAATCGATGCCTGATCCCACGAAGAACTTAGGTTTGACCCGGATTTCTTTGCCGGAAATATCCTGACCTTCATGAAGGCTCTCGATAACCGAAAAGAGTTTCCCCGAATCCACATGAAAGAACATAATCTCCTGGAGACTATCTCCGGTGATACGATAATCTTCTGTAAAGGTGAGAATATTCTCCACTCCAGATTCCGAGGCACGCAGGAGATGTTCCTGAATCTCGATCCGATTTTTCTCCCGACAGGTGGTCTGAAGGATCGGGTCGAATTTTTGGTCCCTCAGGGCCCGACACGTCCCCATCGTATCAGTCACCAAACCCTCGATCTTCAGCTCGGGGACAGTCAGGGCATCCACTCTCCCCCGAATCCGCTCCACATTTCGAATGAGGTCTTGGACACCTGTCCCGATAGGGGGTTGAATCTCTGAAGTGACTATGAATCTCTTGCTCTTTAAATTTTCCTGTAAACTCATCGACCCCTCCTTTCAATTGTAAAATAACTTTTGTTGTATTCCAAAATTCTTCACTTCTTCAGACCCAGTAATTTGGCTACTTCGAATTTTAACTGGTCTAAAGGAAGGGGTTTCGAGAAGCATGCATCTGCACCGTAATCTTTCATCTGTTTGAAAGCGTCATCATCGAGATAAGCGGAGAGCACAACGATCTTGGTATCCTTTGTCTCGGAACTACACTTAATTTTTTGGCAAACCTCATATCCATTGATGTCAGGCATCATAATATCCAGGATCATGAGGTCCGGTTTGAAATGGTTTACCTGAAGACCCGCCTCAAACCCATCTGAGGCAGAGATCATCTCATAGCCATACTCGTCTTCCTCAAGGGCCTGGACGATTGTCTCGACTATGATTTTGTCATCGTCGACGACAAGAATTTTTTTCCTCTCCTCCGCTTTTGGTTGTTCTGGCAAAGGCATTCCCTTCTCTTTGAGAAACTGATCCAAGTCTTCCTTCTTAATCCTCCGATGTCCCCCTACGGTTTTGTAAGCCTTGATAAAGCCTGCATCGATCCAGTTGATGATCGTTTTTGGAGAAACCCTGCAATATTTACTTGCCTGAGATACAGTTAGAATTTCCATAATTTTCTCCTTTTGCAGAATTTATTATTTTTACCAGTACTACAGAATTTATAGGTTGTCAATAAAAATTTTACGATGGGCTACTTTATATGTAATCAATTGATTTTATTGTATAATCAATCTGAAGTTTTAAGGCGAAAATCCAAGGAGAAGGGAAATCGAAGGTTCCAGATATCTCTCACGTATCTCTTATTTTATTTTTTTGACGTCTTGATTTCGACTCTCAACAGGTAAACTGATGGTAAAAGTGGTGCCCTTTCCCTCTTCACTCTTTATCTTAATTTCCCCACCATGATCTCTAATAATTCCGTAACAGACCGAAAGTCCTAACCCAACTCCTTTTACCTTCTGTTTGGTGGTAAAAAAGGCATCAAAGATCTTATCCTTAATCTCTTCTGGGATTCCAATGCCCGTATCCTGGATATGAATCAAGACCCTGTTATCCTCCTTGCTCGTTCTGACGAAGAGGGTCCCTCCCTTAGGCATGGCCTCCTTAGCATTCTTAAAGATGTTGAGAAAAACCTGTCTCATCTGGTTGGTAGAAGCCATCACGTCGGGAATCTCCTCGCCGAAGGAAGTCTCTACTCTGATATTCGCTTCTCTCATCTGTTTCTCCATTACCAATAGGATTCCCTCAATGAGCTCATCTATTTTGACGGCTCTTCGCTTTTCTTCTTCAGGCTTTGAAAAACTAAGCATATTCCGGAGCATCTCGGAAAGCCTCTGAATTTCGGAAAGCGATAATTCTAAAATTCTTCTCCTTTTACTTTCCGGAGGAATTTCCGTCTTGAGAAGCTCGAGGGTATTCATAATACCGTAGATGGGGTTATTCAATTCATGAGCGATCTGGGAGGTAAGCCTTCCCATAGCAGCCAACTTTTCAGATTGAAGAAGGGCCTCCTGCATCTTCTGGAGTTCTCTCTCTATCCTCAATCTCTCCCTGAGGTCTTTGAAGATGCCAACGCTGGCGATCTCATTCCCTTTCTCATCAAATATGATGGAAGCTGAAAGATCTCCTTCGACCAGTTCTCCATCTTTTCTTCGATGAAGAATGGGGAAAGAAGTCAATTTTCCAACCCCTCCAAAATCACGACTTCTCAGTTTATCCATCACCTCTTTTGCCACTCCCGGCTCATAGATGCTCCGGATATTCATCTCTCCCACTACCTCCTCTGTCTCATAGCCTAAGAGGTTTTCTGCGCCCTTATTAAAAATGAGGATATCTCCCTTCATGTCGGTGACAATAATACCATCCACAGAGCTCTGGATCATATTCATTAAGAAGTCATTCGCCTCTTTCAATTCCCTTTCCATTCTTTTCCGGTCAGAGATATCGATATTGATCCCTTCATAACCGACGACCGTTCCTTCTTCATTCTTTTTTGCGTCGGCTGTGATAAGAACCGTTATTCTCTCCCCATTCTTCTTCTTCCAATCTGCCTCAAAATCTTTAACGAATCCCAGCTTCTCGACTAACCCCTGAAACGTTTTTCGATCTTCAGGATTCACATAGAGATCTTTTGCAATATCAATCTTTAAAAACTCTTCTTTGTCCCGGTATCCTAGTAACCCCCACATGGCTTGGTTACAGTCTAAAAACTTACCTTCCTTTGAGCTGATGAAGAGGCCGTGTCTCACCCTTTCAAAGAGGTTTCGATATTTCTCTTCGGATTCCCGTAAATCCTTCTCAAACTTCTTTCTCTCCGTAATATCGCGGACGTAGGCATAGGTCTTGATCCTCCCATCCTCTGATTGTGTCGGTGCGATACAGACTTCCATCTCCTTGATTTCATTTTGTGGCGTGTGGAGGGACATCTGCGTACAGACCTTTCGACCCATGCCTTCCCCCCGCATCACCATCTCTTCCAAAAACTCTTCGTTCCGTTTCCCGATGACGGAGAAAAATTCTCGACCGAGGATCTGATCTTTAGGAAAACCCATAATTTCAGAGGCCATTTGATTGGCAAATTCGATCCGCGAATCCTCGTCGAAAACGATGATTCCATCATCTCCCATCTCGGCAATCTTCTCAAAGCGCTTTGTGGCCTCTCGGATCTCCCTCTCCATCCTCTTCCTTTCCGTGATATCCCTTAAATAGGCATACGTTTGGACACCACCTTTCTCCTTTTTTGCGATTGTGATGCAGACTTCGGCATCCCGTTTCAGGCCTATATCAGTTAAGACCTCCATCTCCGTACAGACCCGTTTGCTCTCATCTGCCCCCACTTGCGAATGCATCTGGTCAAGATAACCGATATCCTGTTCACTCAATAGCCGCCGAAAATCCATCCCGATCAGTTTCCTTTTTGAATACCCTGTCAACTCCGAGGCGATGATATTGGCAAACCCAATTTTATAATCCTCATCAAAAACGATAATACCGTCATCCCCCATTTCGGCAATCTTTTCCAGACGATTGGTCACCTCTTGGAGATTCTGATGAGCCTCTTTTCGCCCATACTCCTTTACCTTTCTCTCCAGTTCGGCTACCTTTTGTTTCAAAGCCTCATAATCGGGATTTTGTTCCATAGTTCAACCCACCTTCCTATTCTCCTAAAAGAGTCTCTTATTTCTATAGAAATGATTTGAAACCACCCCTCCAGCCGCGACACTACCTGGTTACATTTTACAACAACCGAAAGGATCTGTGTCAAATTTTAGTAGAAAAAAGGGAGAAGGGTTTGAAAGAAAGAAGTGAATATACTTAGGGAATTCAGTATGAAAAAAATGGACACTGCGTCTTAAAAATAAGACAAACAATATGAAATTTGATGAAACATTCATACTGCCCTTTGCAAAGAAACACCTGGCTTACCAAGCCACTGTTGAACTTAAGAAGGCTTGGCAGGAAGGAGCTGAATCTATTCCCGAGCATACTTCATATTGAGAAGAAGTAGAATAAAGGGGCTTACATCTTTTTAAGCGAAGGCAGGGTCACCCAATCGAGAGTTAGCCCGTAGCCCCAAGAAAAGAAGTGATTGCTCTCAAAGCTTAGATTACCCCCTCACAAATCCAGAGGGCCCTGTGCATGTGTATCCCGTCACCGCGTAGATTTTAAGCGCAATCATTTTCACCCGCATTATCAAATCCCAAGCAAAGGCCTTTACTCCTGTCCAACCAGCACGGAATGAGCGTGAGCGGCAAGTAAAGCTGTTGCGCCGCCAGAGGGATTGTGGTATAGACACATTACTTCATGTTGGCTTGGTGAGCCGCGTGCGGACGAATGATCCATTGATTGGTGCGGTCAAAGAGATGGCCAAGAAAAATAATCCAGAAAGCATTCCTGAGGGGAAACGGGACAGAGGTTCTCTGGGCGGGGTCCACGCGCCATTGCTCCGGGGAGGTAAAAATGGCATTTAAGGAAATTCTTTACAACATCGAAGGTCCGGTGGCGACAATCACCCTGAATCGGCCCGAAAGAATGAATGCCTTGACGATGGTGACTCATAAAGAGCTAGAGCAGGCGATTACCGATGCAGACCGGGATGATAACGTGAGGGTGATTGTCATCACAGGGGCCGGGAAAGGATTTTGTTCCGGGGACGATGTGCAGAATATATTTTTGGACCCCGAGGATAACCTCAGGAGAGAAAAGCAAGCCCGGCTTCAAATCTTGCAAAGGAAGAGGCATTCGATGGGCGGAGCGCACCACCTGGTGGAAATCAACAAACCTTCCATAGCGGCGGTCAACGGCGCAGCCGTTGGTTACGGGTGCGATATGAGCCTCATGTGTCATTTGCGGATCGCTTCGGAAAAGGCCCGTTTCGGGGAGGTGTTTCTCCGGGTGGGCTTGATTCCGGACGCCGCCATGATTCTTCTACCCCGGTTGGTGGGGACCGCGAAGGCGTATGAGATGATCCTGACTACGGATATCATCGACGCGAAAGAGGCGGAGCGAATCGGTTTGGTCAACAAAGTGGTGCCGCATGAGCAGTTAATGGACGCAACGATGGAATTGGCCAATAAAATAGCCGCGAAACCGCCCATCTCCGTCCGGCTGGCGATCGAGGGGGTTCGAAGAGGGGTGAATTTGCCTTTGCCTGAATATATGGAGTGGCATGCCCAGGCGTTCATGGTTTGCGCGGAAACAGAAGATCATATCGAAGGTTCCAAAGCCTTCATTGAGAAGCGCCAACCCGTATTCAAAGGAAAGTAGAAAAGCGAAACGTTACAAAAAATCTAATAGGATCCACCGAAGGAGGGACTATGATCAAAACGAGATTCACAGAGATGTTGGGGATAAAACATCCCATCATGCTGGCAGGAATGAACTGGATTACAACGCCCAAGCTGGTAGCGGCCGCTTGTAATGCAGGGGGATTGGGTATATTCGCGACGGCCGCCTCTACTCCCGAAGAAACCCGGAAGAATATCCGGGAGATTCGAAACCTCACCGATAAACCTTTCGGGATAAACCAGATTCTGATCGGTCCCGGAGCAAAAGATAACATCGCCATCGCCATCGAGGAGAAAGTCCCCATCATCAATTATTCTTTGGGGAAGCCTTGGTTCGTTGATCAGGTCCACGCCTACGGAGGCAAAGTGATGGGAACCATCGCGATCGCCAGACACGCCGTCCGGGCGGCCCAGTTGGGCTGTGACATGCTCGTCGTCACCGGCCACGAAGCCGCCGCACACGGGGACGTCGCAACGTCCATGGTGTTGATCCCCTTGGTGGCCAGTCAGACGAAAATCCCTCTGATCGCGGCCGGAGGCTTTTTTGACGGAAGGGGGCTGGCCGCGGCATTGGTACTTGGAGCAGACGCGGTTTCGATGGGCACTCGATTTATCGTAACCCAGGAGAGTCATGTGCACGAAAATTTCAAGAAGCTTGTCATGGAAGCGACGGAGCAGGACACCCTGTACAGTGATGTCTTTGACGGATTACCGGGCAGAGTGTTAAAGAGCCCCGGAGCGGAAGCCATGATGAAGGGAGGTTTCCCGCTGTTTCAATCGGTGAAGAGCGCCTTGGAGGTCAAGCGGATTCTGAACCTTTCTTTCCCTAAATTTGTTGGCCTTAGCTGGAACATGATGAAATCTGAAGAAGGAAAGAACCTTCTGATCCAGGCTCGCTCGGCTCATGGGGCAATCCATCATCTGAAAGCGGTCAATGAGGGTGACCAAAAGGAAGGATTTATATTTGCCGGACAGTCCGTCGGCGGCATCAGTGATATCCCTACGACCAAGGAGGTCATCGAGCGGATTGTTCTGGAGGCTGAAAAGAGGTTGGAGGCGGTAGGAATTAATATCCATGCCTAAACCGTCCCCTCACCCCGCCCTCTCCCCATCGGGGAGAGGGAAAGGGTGAGGGGACGTTCTCATCCGCACCGGTATTGGACACCAAAACCGCTTTGCGGATAAGTCCACTGAATCGAGCCATAGATGCATGCGATCATGCAGGTGCCGCATTCCAGACAGCCGGCAAATTCAACCACCATCTCTCCCTTTTCGTTGAGAGAATAGAGGTTCGCCGGACAGGCATAAATACAAAACCGCTCTTTGCAGCCTTGACAGATTTTCTGGTCGAGTCGAATGTGGGTTTCTTTGTGGTTTTTAAAAGCATCGAGCGCTAGCTTATCCGTAATCCTCATCGGACCACCCTTCTAATTACTGACCCATCCACCCATGGAGGTCTATATTCTCCTGAATTGCAGCCAGTCCTTAAACGTTTGATAGTTCAAAAAGTCTTTCTTCAATCCTTGCCAGATCGTCGTGTACAGACCCTCTTTCGGACCTCCGTCCACGGTCATCACCTTTTCAAAGAGGTTGGAAATCGCCTGGGGGTATTTGGAAAAGAGTCTTTCATTCTCGAGCAGATCGAGGCTGCTTCTGAAGGTCTCCATCTCTTTGATGATAAAACTGTCCTTTACCAGTTCTTCATAATAAACTAAGGAGGAAGCCGAGAAATCGTTTTTTTCTTTTGCCCTCTTGATTGCCCGGCCTGCGAGGACACCCGAAGCCACGGCATACTCCATTCCCCTCACCGTGACTAGCATGTTGAGTCCAAACCCGGCGGCATCCCCGATGAGCAAAATCCCGTCTCCGTAAAGCTTTGGCATGATTCGAATTCCTCCCTCGCTGATCAGGTGGGCGGAATATTCGATGGGGTTGCCACCCTTGATTAAATTTCTTACCTCGGGCCGTTCTTTAAATTCATCCAGAAGTTTATAGACTTCTTCGCGTGGTTCCCTACGATTGAGGGAATGGATTCCGACGACAATGCCCAAAGAAAGACTTTCGCTGTTGGTGTAAAGAAATCCGCCGCCCATCATCCCTTTGGTGAGGGATCCGACAAAAAGCTGAGCAGCCCCTTCTCCCTCTCCCAGACCAAATCGATCCTCGATGGTCTTCGGGTCGAGTTCAATCACCTCTTTGAAGCCTACGGCGAAATGTTCAGCCTGGAAAGGCTGCCGGAGCCCAGCTTTCTCAGCGATAAAAGAAAGAACCCCGTCCGCGCCGACCACACAATCCGCTCCGAACTCCTCATCCCCGCTTTTGATGCCGGCGACCTTCGTCCCCTCCCGGATGAGATCATCGACCTTCTTTTCCGGAATGACATAGACCCCCTTTTCCGAAACGATATCGGCAAGCCAGCGATCAAACTTGGCTCTGAGAATGGTATAGCTGGGATAGGGGTCGTGATTAAACCGGTCGCTGTAAAGTCCCAGGGTCGTCGAATTGGTTTCGCCCAGCAAGGTCAAGATCTCTTTGGTGACGTGCCTCTCCAAGGGGGCTTCTTTCCAGAGATCCGGAAGATAGCTTTGCAGGGGGCCGAGGTAAATCCTTCCTCCCGTGATATTTTTGCTCCCTGAGAAATCTCCTCTCTCGAGGACAATCACCGTCATTCCTGAGTCGACCAGCTCATAGGCACAAGAAAGACCGGCCAGTCCCCCGCCCACTATGATGACATCTACTTTTTCCATCCGAGTGCCCTTAAATCACGTTGAAAATGCATTTCCAAATCCCCCCAACCCCCTTTACTAAAGGGGGGCGAGGGGGGATTTAGGATTTTCATGGTTTGCTGGTAACGAACTTGTCCTGTCAAATATATTTATAAGTCAGTTTTAAAGCGGGATCAATACGCCTCCCCCGCTCATGCGCTTTTCAGTTTTTCAGCGAGCAGGGGGATCACGTCGTACAGATTTCCAACGATGCCGTAGTCCGACATGGCAAAGATGGGGGCTTGCTTGTCTTTATTGATGGCGACTGCAGTACGAGCGCCCCGAATACCGACGGTATACTGAATCTGGCCCGATATGCCGACGGAGATCACGAGCCGGGGGCTCGTCTTCTTACCCGACAGGCCGACCAGCCGATCTTCCGAAAGCCACTGGTAGTCGGTGCAAAGAGATTTGGTGCACCCGATCTCTGCACCCAGGGCCTTTGCCAACTGCTCGACGATTCCCAGGTCTTCCTTCTTCTCCAGACCCCGGCCGATGCAGACCAGGATTTCCGCCGCCTCCAGGTTCACTTTTT
>DATHCH010000091.1:0-5295 GCA_035319625.1 Thermodesulfobacteriota bacterium | reverse complement strand
TCTTGCCCCTTGGGGCGCGGTCCTTCCTGAGGTCCAGCTTCAGCACCCGGTCCGGCAGCTCCTTTTTGGGAGGCCTTGGCATACATGGCCTCTGCCAATTTATGGGAAGAACGCGTAAGCTCTTCCTGGGCGGATTTGATCGTACTCGCATCGTTTGTTTCCATCGCCTTTTTCGCTTTGGCCACCGCGTCTTCGATATTCTGTTTCTCGCCGGTATCGACCTTATCGCCGTATTCCTTCAAGGATTTTTCGGTCGAATAGATAAGAGTATCCAGTTGGTTTCTCGCTTCGGCCAGCTCACGTCTTTTCTTATCTTCCGCGGCATGGGCATCGGCATCTCTGACCATCTTTTTGATCTCATCTTCGTTGAGACCACTGGAGGCAGTAATTTTTATGGATTGCTCTTTACCTGTTCCAAGGTCTTTGGCCGCGACATGAACAATTCCGTTAGCATCGATATCGAATGCGACCTCGATCTGAGGAATGCCCCGAGGGGCAGGTGGAATCCCTACCAGTTCAAATTGGCCGAGTGTTTTGTTATCCGCGGCCATCTCTCGTTCTCCCTGGAGGACATGAATCGTCACAGCGGGTTGGCTATCCGATGCAGTTGAAAAGATCTGACTCTTCTTCGTTGGAATGGTAGTATTTCTTTCAATCAATTTGGTGAAGACGCCGCCAAGGGTCTCGATTCCGAGAGAGAGTGGGGTGACGTCCAGGAGGAGAACATCCTTTACCTCACCCTTCAGAACCCCGGCCTGAATGGCCGCGCCGATACCTACCGCCTCATCGGGGTTGACGCTCTTGTTGGGTTCTTTCCCAAAGATTTGTTTCACCTTCTCCTGAACTTTGGGCATCCGGGTCATCCCACCAACGAGAATCACCTCGTCGATATTCCTGGCCGAAAGTCCGGCATCCGCAATGGCTTGTCGGCATGGGCCATCTACCATTTCGATGAGATCTTCGGTCAGCTTTTCCAGTTTGGCCCGGGTCAACTTCATGTTCAGATGCTTGGGCCCTGAGGCATCTGCTGTAATGAAGGGTAAATTGATGTCGGTCTCCATCATGTTGGAGAGTTCGATCTTTGCCTTTTCTGCTGCCTCCTTTAACCTTTGAAGGGCCATTCGATCTTTTCGCAGATCGATGCCTTGGTCTTTCTTGAATTCATCGGCCAGGTAGTCAATGACACGCTGGTCAAAATCATCTCCGCCCAAATGGGTGTTTCCGTTGGTCGATTTGACTTCGAAGACCCCTTCGCCCAATTCGAGAATGGAGATATCGAACGTTCCACCCCCCAGGTCGAAGACGGCGATCTTCTCATCCTTCTTTTTTTCGAGACCATAGGCGAGGGAAGCGGCCGTCGGCTCGTTGATGATTCGAATGACATTCAGACCTGCGATTCGTCCGGCGTCCTTCGTCGCTTGACGTTGACTGTCGTTAAAATAAGCCGGAACGGTAACCACAGCGTCCGTCACCTTTTCACCCAGATAGGCCTCGGCTGTCTCCTTCATCTTTTGGAGGACAAAGGCAGAAATCTCGGGCGGGCTGTACTCCTTATCCCTCACCCTGACCCATGCGTCCCCGTTCTTTGCTTCGACGATCTTATAGGGAAGGATCTTCAAATCTTTCTGAACCTCGGGGTCCGAGTATTTTCTTCCCATCAACCGTTTGATCGAAAAGATGGTATTCTCAGAGTTGGTAATCGCTTGGCGTTTCGCAATCTGTCCCACCACCCTTTCCCCTTTATCTGTGAAGGCAACAACAGAAGGCGTCGTCCGGCTCCCCTCCTGGTTGGCGATAACGACGGGATCCCCTCCCTCCATGATGGCCACCACGGAGTTCGTCGTTCCTAAATCAATTCCTATTGTCTTTGCCATTTTTATCTCCCCTCCTTAAAATTTACCCCGTTGGAAATAATGCCCTGCATCTCTGCCCTGTACACCATGCGGTGCAGGGCTCAGCAGTGGGGTTAGTTAAATTTTAGAATAATGCCACCTGCTCGCCCCGTTGGAATTTCTAACGGGGATTATTCAAAATCATTCCGATGTCCGAGCCTCTTTCTCCGGAATCTTAGACACAGAAACGGTTGCCGGTCTCAAGAGGCGGTCGTTCAAAAGGTAGCCCTTCTGGAACTCCTCCACGACTTGGTTGGGTTCGTGCTCGTCTGTTTCCACGACTAACATCGCTTCATGCACGGCCGGATCGAAGGGCTTTCCAACAGATTCGAAAGAAGCAAGACCAAATCGATTCAGGACCTGCAGAAGCTGCTGGATGGTCAATCGGACCCCTTCGATTAAAACCCCGGCGTCCGCTACCTTTTCAGCATGGTTCACTGCCCTCTCCAGATTATCGATAAAGGGAAGGATCGCCCTGATCAAATCCTCATTGGCAAATTTGGTCCAATCCTCTTTTTCTTTGGCCGCCCTCTTTTTGTAGTTTTCAAAATCAGCGGCGAGCCTGAGGAAACGGTCATGATGTCCCTTGAGCTCTTTCTCCTTTTCCTCCAGTTTCTTTTTGAGTTCCTCGATCTCCTTTTCTTTCTCTTCCCTTTCCTCCTCTAGATGGTAATGGAGCTCTTGGCCAATGGTCTCGATGGACTCTGCCTGGCTTTTCTTCGATGCTCCCTTTTGGTCTTGATTTTTCTTAGTCTCTTTTTTCTCCATTCTTTCTGCCCCGGCCTTTGTTCTGGCCCAGAATCCCTTTTCCCTTAAGAAATCATCTTTTCACAAACAAGATAAGGTTTGCTGAAGAAGGAGATGTGTTATGTCTCCAGGATCTCCGTGAGAAGTTTGGCCGTATACCCGACCAGGGGGATCACTCTCGAATAGTTCATTCGACGAGGTCCGATGACCCCTAAAACACCCAGGACGTCACCACCACAACCATAGGTGGAGGTGACGACGCTGCACGTCTCCATCTCCTGAACCTGGCTCTCAGAGCCGATTGCAATTTGGACCCCCTTCGGTGCCATAAACTTCTCCAGGAGTTTCACCATGATGGCTTTTTCTTCAAAAGTCCGAAAGAGATCGGCCATTCTTGAGACATTGCTGAATTCAGGCTCATTCAGAATATTTGTTTTCCCCTCGATGAAGACATCCGAGTCATCGATGGAGGAGAAAGCTTTTTCTCCCAGACGGAGTGCCTGCTCAAGGAGATGATCGTAAGCCCTCTTTGCCACCTTCATCTGTTCCAAGAGTCTCTCCCTGACCTGATCAAGAGTGAGGCCTGCGAGGAAACTATTCAGGTAATCAGAGAGATGGTCTAATTCGGATTGTGAAAAATCTTCCACCACTTCGATGATCCGGTTGTGCACCAGACCGGCGGTGCTCACTAAGATAGCCAGAACCAGATGTCTTCTTAACTTCACGAACTCAATATGCTGAAGTATGACCGAGCTCATCCGGGGCGTCCAAACAATTCCTAAATAATGAGAGGACAAAGATAGGATTCGAGAAGTCTCCCGGAACAGGTCCGGTCCCTCAGTGAGATGCCCCACGTATTTGGATCGCATCTCCTGTTGCTCCTGATCACTGAGTTCATGGACATCGATGATCGCGTCGACGTAAAACCGAAGTCCCCTCTCCGTAGGCACCCTCCCCGCTGATGTGTAGGGTTGAGATAGTAAACCCAACTCTTCCAGATCCGACATGATATTCCGTATGGTAGCAGGGCTTAGGTTAAGGTTCGATTGCTTGGAAATCTTCCTTGAACCTACGGGTTCGGCCGTGAGAATGTAATCTTCAATGATCGTCTCCAAAACCCGCTTCGTCCTTTGGGAAAGGGAAAAATCCATCCGATCCTTCTCCTTCTTTAATTTAGGCTAATCTAAGTGAAGACTTTTTGCTTAAAAGCATATTTATCTCCGCTCTTTAAAATAATTACGGATGGCCGGTTTGTCAAGAAAATGGAAGAATTTTTTCATTCCTCTTCCGATTCATTTTCCCCTATTTTATCAGGTAGTTCCATCTGACCCAAAAGGGGCGGTACATAAAAGTTCTGCTCGAATATGCGGTGGTAGGGACTCCATTTGGATCCCTGAGGGACTTCTCTTTTTATGAATTGTTGAACTCCGGTGATTTTTGCATCCATGTCATCTAAGAAATGGAGCATCACCGCTTCCAGAGTCATTGGTCTCTTTGGTGAACCCCAAATGTATTGACCATGGTGACTGAGGAGGAGGTGCCTCAACAGCGTAGAAAGGTCCTTTGGGAAATCGGGTAGTTGACGAATTTTATCCTCCACCCTTTCCAACCCAAGGACGATGTGGCCGAGGAGCCGACCTTCATCCGAATAGTCGAAGGAGCGTTGGTAAGAGAGTTCATCGACCTTTCCGATATCGTGGAGGATTGAACCTATGAGGAGGATGTCGAGGTTCAATCCGTTGTAATGGCTGACATTTTTCAATACCAAGTGGGCCAGGGAAAGGGTATGTTCTAAAAGACCGCCTAAATAATTGTGATGGAGCCACTTGGATGCAGGCGCGATTCTAAAAAGTTTAACGAAGGATTCATCCTCCCAGAAGAGTTGCAGAAGTCGGCGGAGGTGCGGGTTCTTAACCTGTTGACCGATTTCCAAGAGGGCTTGAAACATCTCGTCAATGTTTTTTTCGGTCATGGGAAAAAAGTCTGAAAAAAGAATTTCCTCTTCCCCTATTCTATCGATATGGGCGATGTTTAGTTGAAGATGTTCCTGAAAGGAGACTGCCTTTCCCGTCACATGGACGAAGTCGTCCTTCTCAAAGGATTCGGCAAGGTTTTCCACCGATGTCCAAATCCTGCCTTCGATCTCTCCGGAGCGGTCCACCAATTTCAACTTCAAGTACGTGTTTCCCGTTTTGGTGATCCCGGAGGACTTCTCCTTGACCAGAAAGAGGGATTCGACACTGTCATTTTCTCTGATGTCGTTGATGTATGTCTTCATTGAATTCCCCGCCTGCGGCATTCGGAGCCAACAGAATCCACGCCTTGCTTCTTCAGGAAATAGCGTAGCGCATCATAAATCTTTTTACTATGATTGTCATTCCTGCGAAAGCAGGAATCCAGAAAATCGGGGACTGGATGCCGCATCAAGTGTGGCATGACATACCAACCAAAAGTAAAGAAATGTTGGACGCACTGCAATAGCGATTACCTTTTCGCCAAAGCGACTTTCAAGACTTCATCCATATGCTTCACTGGGATAAAGTTGATTTTCTTTCGGACGTAGAGGGGAAGATCGATGAGGTCCTTCTTGTTCAGATAGGGAATGATGACATCCTTGATTTTGTTTCGGAGGGCGGCAAGAGCTTTTTCCTTCAAA
>DATHCH010000090.1:0-2858 GCA_035319625.1 Thermodesulfobacteriota bacterium | reverse complement strand
GTCGTCTTAAAGTTTCCGATGAAGCCGTCCACTTTTTCGATTTTAGCATGGGTGAAGAGCTCGATGTTGCCGTTCTCCTTCACTCTGGCCACCAGTGATTCGAGTTCGTTATGAGTTTTTGTCCCATCAAGCAGGTAATGGATCTGCCTGAGGTATCCGCCCAGTTCTTTTTCTTTTTCCACCAGATAGACTTTAAAACCTTGCTCCGCCAGTTCTAGTGCGGAGGTCATTCCGGAAAGCCCGGCACCAATGACCAGGGCGGATTTGTTGACAGAAACCTTCATCTGGTCAAGCGGCTCGAGCAGTCTTGCTTTGGCGACGGCCATTCGGACGAGGTCCTTTGCCTTTTGGGTCCCCTTCTCACGTTCATGCATGTGGACCCAGGAACATTGGTCTCTGATGTTGGCCATCTCGAAGAGGTAAGGGTTCAGCCCAGCCTTTCGAACTGTATTTCTAAAGAGAGGTTCGTGGGTTCTGGGGGTGCATGCGGAGACGATCACTCGGTTTAAGTTATGCTCCTTTATTTTTTCCGTAATCTTATTCTGTGTATCGTTTGAACAGGTGTAGAGATTATCCTCCACGTAAACCACGTTGGGGAGCGTTCTGGCATATGCCGCAATGTCCGGAACATTTAGGAACCCGCCGATATTGGATCCGCAATTACAAACGAAAACTCCAACGCGAGGTTCTTCTCCAAGAACATCTTTTTGAGGAGGAAACTCTTCCTTTATAATCAGGCTGCCCTTTGCCTCCTTCAGGAGAGATAGCACCTTTGATGCCGCGCCCGATGCCTCCATAACCGTCTCTGGAATATCCTTGGGCTCAGTGAATGATCCGGCCAGATAGATTCCCTCCCGTTTCGATTCTACCGGTTGAAACGCCGATGTCTTGCAGAAACGATATTCGTTGAGGTCGATACCGAAGGTTTTAGCAATTCGATCCGCCTCTTTGGGAGGTTGCATGCCAACCGATAGCACCACCATGTCGTATTCCCGGGAGGCTTTTTTATCGTCCTCAATCAGGTATTGAACGATCAGATTCCGATTCCCAGGGACCTCTTCAATGGAGGCCGGTCGGGATCGGATGTAGTTCACCCCCAACAGTTTCGCCCTTTCATAGTATTCGTCGAATCCCTTGCTGAAAGTCCGCATATCCATAAAGAATATGTCACACTGCAGATCCGGCCCAAGATGTTCTTTGGCAATGATCGCCTCCTTTGTTGCGAACATACAGCAGATAGAGGAACAGTAGTCCCTTTCATGGTCCCGGGAACCGACGCATTGTATAAAAGCGATCCGCTTGGGCTCCCTATGATCTGAAGGCCTCACCACATGTCCTCCAAAGGGTCCTGACGCGGACAGAATCCTCTCCAATTCGAGCGCGCCGATCACATTGGGGAAACGGCCATAGCCATATTCCGGCTTGCCCGTTGCGTCAAAGACTTCATACCCGGGCGACAAGATGATAGAACCGACATTGATGTCGACCTTTTCCTCTTTCTGGCTATAGACAATAGCATTGGCTTCACAACGCTTCATGCATTCTTCACATTCGATACAGCCCTCGATCTGTCCTGCCATGCATCGAAAAGCTTCCTTCATCGCTTGCTCTTGAGTGAACCCCAAAGCGACTTCCTTGAAATTTTTCACTCGCTCTTCGATGGGGATCTCATTCATATGGATACGACTTTGGGCTGGGAAACGCTCTTTCGAGACGGCGACTTCTTTCTCATCGAGTTTCTGGGGCTTCTTTGCTTCCTTTTTGACCTCGACGGATTCACCTTTTAGATAGCGGTCGATGGAGATGGCCGCCTTCTTCCCTGCCGCAATGGCATCAACGACAAAGGCGGCTCCTGTGACGACGTCACCGCCAGCGAAGATCCCTTCTACGTTTGTTGCACCTGTATCGGGATTGATCGGGACGGTTCCGTTCTTTGCGGTATTAACTTTCACCTCTTTTAGATAATCCACCTGGGTGACTTGTCCCAGAGCAGCGATCACCGTATTCACGGGAGCCCTGAACTCAGACCCGGCAACCGGAACGGGGCGTCTCCGGCCACTGGCATCAGGTTCCCCAAGTTGCATTCGGATACATTCCATTTCAGAAAGCGTCCCGTTCTTGGAGTAGAATTTCTGAGGAAGGGTCAGATAATCGATCTTAATCCCTTCCTTCAGCATGGCCTCAATCTCTTCAGCTGCAGCCGGCATCTCGGCCCGGGTACGGCGGTAAACCACCCTCACCTCCTCGGCGCCGAGGCGTTTTGCTGTTCGGGCACAGTCAATGGCCGTGTTGCCGCCTCCGACCACAGCGACCTTCTTTCCGATCGAAACGTCTTTTCCGAGATTGACGGCCTGGAGAAATTTGATTCCATCCGTGACCCCTGGATGATCCGCTCCCTCTCCCTCCAGCTTCATCCCACCTGGCGCACCCGCGCCGATGAAAATGGCCTGATAATCCTTTCTGAGGTCGGCCAGCGGGATACTTTTCCCGACCTCGACCCCTGTTTTAATCTCGACCCCGAGTCTCTTGATGTAATTGATCTCTTTTGCCAGAATGTCTTTGGGAAGGCGATATTCAGGGATGCCATAACGCAACATGCCACCAGGTTCCGGTAGAGCTTCAAAAATCGTTACGTCGTGTCCCTTTAAGGCAAGGTCATTAGCTGCTCCCAGGCCAGCCGGGCCTGCGCCGATGATTGCAACCTTTTTGCCTGTTTTTGTAACCTGGGGCACGGGGAGCTCGTCGATATTCACTTGATCCGTGACGAACATCTTCAATTCGCGAATGGCGATCGGTTCATCGAGTTGTCCGCGATTACAATTTGCTTCGCACGGAGCGTAACATATCCTGCCGCAGAC
>DATHCH010000089.1:0-2289 GCA_035319625.1 Thermodesulfobacteriota bacterium | reverse complement strand
AATGATCGCCTTTGTTTTCGAGGTAATTTTCTCCTCGATTTTGTAAGGGTCGATGTTAAAGGTTTCTTGATTGATATCCACAAAAACCGGAACAGCGCCAAGGCGGGAAACAGAACCTGCGGTCGCAAAAAAAGTGAAAGGAGGAAGAAGGACTTCATCACCTGCCCCGATCCCTAATGCCATGAGGGCCAAAAGCAAGGCGTCTGAACCAGAGCCTACTCCGACGGCATATCGGGTCTGGCAATATCGAGCAATGGTTTCTTCCAGCACCTGGACTTTAGCTCCCAGGATGAATTGCTGGTTTTGGAACACCTCGTCCAGAGCCGCTCGGATTTCGCCCTCGATAGATTTGAATTGAACTGACAGATCAAAGAAAGGGACTTTGGTTTTCATCAATGCCTTCTGTAAACAAAATATGCAGTTTAATTAAGACAAAAAAAATTGGTAGTCAAGCTCATTTTTCGTCGTTATAATGATGCTCGTGAAGCAGAAGATGAATCTCGATTCCATCGCCATTATTCTTGTCAGGCCGAAATTCCCTGAAAACATCGGTTCGGTAGCCAGGGCGATGAAGAATACGGGATTGAGTCGGCTGATGGTGGTCAACGGATGTTTCCCTCTTCATCCCAGCGCTTACAAATTGGCCTCGGGGGCTGAAGATATTTTGGAGAGAGCAGAAGAGTTTTTCACTTTGGGAGAAGCGATCTCGGAAATGGGATGTGTCGTCGGGACGACTTCGCGAGGGGGAAAAGAGAGGTACCCTGATTTCACACCGGAAGCCTTGGCAAAGAAACTCATTCCCATCTCGCAGAAGAATTTGATTGGTGTCGCCTTCGGATCGGAAAAGGAGGGATTGACCAATGAGGAATTGTCCCTTTGTCAATTCTACGTCAGGATTCCTTCCGTTGAGTCCTTCCCGTCCCTCAATCTTGCGCAAGCCGTGTTGGTCGTCTGCTATGAGTTATTTCAAGCTTCAATAGAGATTCCGAAAGCCCCGGTCCGATTAGCACAGGCCGAACAATTGGAGAGGATGTTTGAACATATGGAAAAGACGCTCATCCAAATCGGGTTCCTAAATTCAAGCCATCCGAAAAGAATGATGCGGGTGCTGAGACGCCTATTCGGAAGAAGCCAAATGGATGAAAGAGAGGTTCAAGTCCTTCATGGCATATGGAGCCAAATGGATCATTGTCTAAGAAAAGAGAAGAACCTTAAGAATAGGGAGGGAAAAGATGTTTGAGAAGTGGACAAGAATGATTCTATTTTTATTTGTGGCAATAGGGCTATGGGAAACAAAAAATGCGCATGCTTCTATCTCGCTCCCCAAGCCTTCTTTTGATGGAAGGGTTTCTGTGGAGAAGGCCATTAAGGAGAGACGAACTACCCGAGATTTTAGAGAAAGAGCTCTCTCCCTTGCTCATCTTTCACAACTCTTATGGGCTGCACAAGGGATCACAGATCCGACAGGGAGGAAGAGAGCTGCGCCTTCTGGAGGCGCATTGTATCCTTTAGACGTTTACGTTCTTATCGGTGAGAACGGGATCGAAAAAATGGAGGCAGGTGTTTATCACTATTTACCCAAAGAGCATTCCACCTCACCGATTTTTAAAGGAGATCGGCGAAAGGAGATTGCATCCGCTTCCTTGTCTCAGATGTGGATGGCTAAAGCACCCGCTATCATTATCATCACAACTGAATATCGAAGGATCATGGGGAAATATGGAGAAAGAGGGGTGCGGTATGCCCTTATCGAAGTGGGTCATGTGGGTCAAAATTTATTTCTCCAGGCAGAAGCCCTCGGATTGGGAGCTGGAATCGTGGGTGCATTTAATGACTCGGAGGTTTCAAAAGTAGCAGGTCTCCCCGCCGAACACGAACCCTTGTTGATAATGCCGGTGGGTTATAAAAAATAAGGTATGAGGTTTGAGGCTTAAGGCAGAAACAAAAATTTCTTCCTTTAACCTCAAGCCTCCAACCTCATGACAAGCATGTCTACTTCTTCAAAAAGGGTGTAAGAAGGTCAATCGGCACGGGGAAGATGGTGGTTGAGTTCTTCTCCGTGGCGATCTCCGCTAAGGTCTGAAGGAACCTTAGCTGGACGGCCGTAGGATTGGTACTAATCACATTGGCAGCCTGAGTCAATTTTTCTGCAGCCTGGAATTCACCCTCGGCATGGATGATTTTGGCCCTCTTCTCCCTTTCGGCCTCTGCCTGGCGGGCAATTGCCCTCTGCATATTCTCCGGCAGATCTACCTGCTTGGTTTCCACCAGAGAGACTTTGATTCCCCA
>DATHCH010000088.1:0-5452 GCA_035319625.1 Thermodesulfobacteriota bacterium | reverse complement strand
GAGGATGAGGAAGGTTTGAGGCTTTTTTACAAAGAGGAACTCGAGGCGGAGGGGTATGACGTTCTTACTGCCGGCAACGGAAAAGAAGCCATTCAACAGTTGGAGACAGGGAAACCCGATCTGGTCATTCTCGACATTGTCATGCCTGTGATGGATGGAATGGAGGCCCTGGGCCGGATTGTCGGCAAGGAGAGGAAGGTCCCCGTCATCCTCAACACCTCCTATTCGAGGTATCAAGAGGATTTTATGAGTTGGGCAGCCGATGCCTATGTGACGAAGTCTGATGACCTCACTGAATTAAAAAAGAAGATCCGGGAACTCTTAGGGAAGGGTAAGGCCCGTTGAAAAAAATCTTGGCCATGATTCTGGCAGGAGGCCGGGGGGAAAGGCTTTATCCCCTCACTCGGAATCGTGCCAAGCCCTCTGTTCCTTTTGGTGCCATTTATCGGATCATCGACTTCACCCTCTCTAACTGCCTTAATTCCGGTATCCGCCGCATTTATGCCCTGACCCAGTATAAATCAATCTCTCTCAATCGCCACATCCAATTAGGATGGAACATCCTTTCAGCCCCTCTGGGAGAGTTCATCGAAGCGGTCCCCGCGCAGCAGAGAATCGATGAACACTGGTATCAAGGGACCGCCGATGCGATCTTTCAAAACATCTACACCCTGCAGGAGGAAAGGCCCGACCTCGTGCTCATCCTCTCGGGTGATCATATCTATAAAATGGATTATCGCAAGATGATCGCCTTCCATCTGGAGAGAGGGGCGGATCTGACGGTGGCGGCTATCCGGATGGATCGAAACCTTTCCAAAGAATTTGGTGTGATTGAGGTGGATGGGGATTGGCGAATGATTGGTTTTCAGGAGAAGCCCGAAGAGCCCAGAACGATTCCTGGAGACCCCGGGTGGTTCCTGGCCTCCATGGGAATTTATGTCTTCGATACCGAGTTGTTGGTGAGACGATTGATCGAGGATGCTCGATCCGATTCGAGCCACGACTTTGGTAAAGACATCATTCCCACGATGATTGGAAAGGATCAAGTCTTCGCTTTTGACTTCAGGCAGGGAGATTGTGGAGGCACAGGGTATTGGAGAGATGTGGGGACGATCGATGCCTACTACGAGGCGAACATGGATTTGATCGCCATCACCCCGCAGCTCAATCTCTATGATCCTCAGTGGCCTATCCTGACCTACCAACTCCCTTCTCCGCCGGCAAAAACCGTGTGGATTGAGGAGGGAAGAGTGGGGACAGCTCTTAACTCGATCATCTCAAACGGTTGCATTATCAGCGGAGGAAACGTCAAGCGATCCATCCTCTCGCCCAGAGTTACGATCCACAGTTTTGCAGAGGTCGAGGATTCTATTCTCCTGGAAGGGGGGGATGTGGGAAGGAATGCAAGGATTAAGAGGACGATCATCGATAAAGAGGTACAGATTCCTCCGGAGACGGAGATCGGCTACGATCTGGATGAAGACGCAAAGCGATTCACAGTGACCGCATCGGGGATTGTGGTGGTCCCCAAAGGGATGAAGCTTTGATAGTAATATTTCGAGTTTCCGATCTAAGATTTCAGACATTCCATATCATTCAGGGAGGGGTCGTTGAAAATGTCTTGATTTTCTGTCTCTTTCCCCTCCCCTGCCGGACTATGTATATGGAAGAAATTCTTTCCCCAAAATTCCTTGGCCTATTTCCATTTTTAGGGTGGCACTGGCAATTTGTATGGCCTTTACATCTCTTAAGTAACGCTCTAAAGGAAGCTCTCTTGAATATCCTAGGCCTCCGTAGACATCCATCGCATCGTTCACCACTTTATAGGCGGTCTCCCCTCCGATCAAATTTGCCATCGCTGCCCAGATGGAGGCTTCCACAGCGTTTTTCTGGATCAAGTGGAGAGCCTGATAGCAGGTCAGCCTCGCTGCTTCAAGGGAGGTGAAATCCTCCACTAATTTAAATTGTACTCCTTCGAATTTGCCCAATGGCTTTCCGAACACCTTTCTTATCTTGGCATATTCCACAGCTTCTCCTAAAGCCTGCCTGGCCGTCCCCAAAGCGATCAGGCCTGTCAAAGCCCTTTGCTCCTGCACGGTAGTCTTCAGCATGGATAAGGCGCTGTTCTTATCGCCAATCAAATTTTCTGCTGGGACTTGGACATCACTAAAAGCGATGTTCCCCCATTTGGTTGCTCTCCATCCAAAACCTTGAAGCCGCTGTATATCTATTCCCGGCCGATTGGCTTCCACGAGGAGACAGCTAATCCCCTCTCCACCTTCTCCATCCATTTTGACAAGCGCCACATAGCCCTGTGCAATTTCAGCGAAGGTGATCATCGACTTCTCACCGTTCACGACGTACGTATTCTTCATGCGTTTTGCCGTCGTCTTTATGGCTCTTATGTCCGATCCGGCCTCGGACTCCATGGCCGCAAACGCAAGGATGCATCTTCCCTTTACAATATCCGGCAGGTAGTGACATCTCATCTCTTCAGATCCATGTAACAGCACACTTCCAGTGATGTTAGAACCGCACAGGATGATGGCACAGTTGTGGTCGTATCGTGCAACCTCTTCCAGCGCGATTCCAGCTGTGATAAGGTCTGCTCCTGCCCCGCCATAGCCAGTCGGCAGACGTAATCCGGTAAGACCCATTTCTGCCATCTTTCTGACAAGCTCCCAAGGAAACTCCTCTTGGGTATCCCAAAAAGATGCCTTTGGAGCTAACTCCTTTTTAGCAAACTCGTGGACACTTTTCTGAATGGATCTCTGCTCTTCACTTAGCTCAAACATGGTCACTCCTTACCGCTTAGCTCCTCGATCAGAAGACATCACCGATATATAAAACAGGGATAAGGCTCTCCATGCCGACAGATTAGGTTTTTGCTACATAAAGATTCGGAGAAATTTTTACTGGGTTAAATTTTATGAATCCCGTGCCTTTTTGTCAACAACAATTACTCAATCTAAAAAGATTGGAAAAAAGAGGAGGATGGCATATAATACTTTGCATTTGAAAATCAAAAAGAAGCTTCTCCTTAGAGGTATTATCATGGCCAATTATATTGTCCTGGGGACATGGAACACAAAGCATGAAGAACTCGATTTCCTTTGTGAGGAAATTAGAAAGCGATCTCATCAACCTATTCCATTAGACCTCTCGACAAAAAAAACGACCAGGACAAGGGATATTGCAATCCGTCAATCCATTTCTATAGCCAAGGCGGGATTGAAAGAAATAGCAAAAAAGAAGCATATCTCAGGTGTCATTTCAGTGGGCGGGGGTACAAATCTTTTCATGGCGACGAAATTGATGGAAGATATTCCTTTATTTGTTCCAAAGATCATTGTTTCGACGATGGTTGTCAACAGTATCCAGAATTTCAAACCCTATAAGGACATACTCTATTTTCAATCCCCTTGTGATTTCGGTATTATTAACCCGTTGACAAAATCCATTCTAACCAATTGCGTCACTATTTTAACCTCAATAGGTGGGGGTCTGCCCAGCCTCGATAAACCTTTCATCGCCATTACCGGCTTCGGCATCACCGATGGATGCTTCGAGGCGGTAAAACATTTCTGGCTTAAAAAGGATTTTCATCTCATCCCTTTCCATTCAGTCGGAGAGAATACAATGGCCATGGCAGAACTCATCCAGATGGGCTTGTTTAAGGGGATATTAGACCTCACCTTACATGATGTGATGGATCATCTTGCTGGAGGAGCTTATGGGAAGATAGATCAAAACAGGCTTTATTCCTATCTCTCAAAAGACCTGCCAGCCGTCATTGCTCCTGGAGGTTTAGATACCATTGCGTTTCCAGATGGTCACCCATCCCTTTCCTTCTTTAAGAAAAGGAGAACATATCATCACGATTTTAGGTGGGGGATAAAAGCTAACAAAGAGGAAATCATAAGGGCTGCAAAATGGATAGGAAATATTATTAAAGAGACAAATCCTAAGAAGACAATTTTCCTTATCCCCCTTCGGGGTTGGTCTTACCCAGGAGAGAGAAAGGAGGAATTCTATGACCCGGAACTGATCCGTCAATTCACGAAGTGGATAAAAAAATTCTTTAGAGAAGACGCGGTGATTGAGGTCAATCTATCTGTTAACGATCCACAATTCGGCAGAATTGCCTGTGAGTATTTGTCTCATCTGATGAAGAGTCAAGAATGATGCTATGCTCGGAGGCTATCGCCTCTCCTTTTTTCTCAATGAAATCTCTCTTCTAGCTACCTCTCTTCCGGCGGGTGTCAGAAACCAATGGTTTATGATTGCTTCTAAAAAGATAAGGTATTCTCGACGTGGGATTCGAAATCGATCTAAATCAACGCCCATGCCCCTCCGAGAATATCGCCAAAGTTTATCCGAATCTTTGACAATTCGGTCATTTTGAGAGATAGGCCTTTTTCTTGAATCGTGTCCGCGAATGATACGGCATATCTCTTTTATTTTCTCAGGAGGGTAATTCAATTCTTTCAAAATGGCCTCGGCGATCTTTGCTCCCTCTACTTCATGGATCCTTACCAATTGGGGGTTAGATGGGTTTGGACCAAAGGCGGTTAGTTGCAGATTTTGGGGGATCATCTTCCAGCCCACATCATGAAGGAGGACGGCTGGGATGATGATCCCTTCCATCACCCTCTTCCTCTTTTAAGAGTCTCAAAGCGTATCGGAGGGCAATCTGGGGATGGATGAGGTTCTTTCGGGTTCGAAGAAAGGGTTTGGCCCGTTCAAAAATTTTCTGATGGATTGGTTTTATCACCACTGGCTGGAAATCAACAATTACCAATGATCAATGGTCAGTTCTTAATTATAATGGTCTGGTAAAAAGTCCAAATCTGTCACCCTGAACTCATTTCAGGGTCTCGTAATTCCCTGATATTGTCAGATGCTGAAACAAGTTCAGCATGACATTTTTTCTGATTTCTGACTTTTTACGATTGCATCAATTCTCAATTCTTAACTTTGAACTTTGAACTTCCTAAAACCCTTTCATCATTTTACCAAGGATATAAGGTAATTCAATCCGTCCTGTTGGAGCGAGGATGCGACTGCTATAGTCGGTCACATAATTGGATATCAATATCTTTGTATTTCGTTTGTATTCATCACTTTCAAGGGCCTTGGCAATATCGACAATACTTCTCGCGGTTGCTTCTGCAACGATATAAGGACCAGGTCCTATTACGACCTGCCATCCCCCTGTTATCTTTATACCCAGTTTTTCCATGGTCGGAAGATAATCCTTCCTGATAAACTCTGTATATTCCTTCTCTTTCCCGGGGATGATATTAAAGTATTGGTTAAATTTCCATACCCTTAATTGAATCGTATAGTTATCTGTTTTCACTCTGCCAGTGGGTTTAAGAATTCTGCTACAATAGTTTAAGACATAACACTGGACCTGAGCGGTTACCTTCTCATACTCTTCTGTTTCCAT
>DATHCH010000087.1:0-6329 GCA_035319625.1 Thermodesulfobacteriota bacterium | reverse complement strand
GAGACCAAAGCCGAGTCTGCTGCGGCTGCGGCCCTTAAGCTTGTCACTCAACATCAGGTTTTGGGCATCATCGGTCCTCAAGCGAGCAAGCAAGCCATTCCGGCCGGTGAGGTGGCTGACACGAATCAGACTATCTTAATTACCGGTTGGTCCACCAATCCGAAAACAACTCTGAATCGTCCCTGGGTCTTCCGCGCCTGCTTCTTAGATCCTTTTCAGGGTCCTGTGCTTGCTAAGTTCGCCACCGAGGAGTTAAAGGCCAAGAAGGCTGCGGTCCTTTATGACATTGCAAGCGATTACCCCAAAGGCCTTGCAGAATTCTTTAAGGACGCCTTCGAGAAAATTCACGGGAAGGGTTCTGTTGTGGCCTTTGAAACTTTTACCACCAAAGACCGGGACTTCAGCGCCCAGCTCACCAAGATTGTGGCATCAAAGGCTGACATCCTGTTCACACCTCAGTACTACGATGAGGTCCCTCTGATTGTGAAGCAAGCCCATGAGCTAGGTTGGAAGAAGCCCATCCTGGGGAGCGATTCCTGGGGCTCGGCCGAGCTCATGAACCTCTGCGGTAATGACTGTAAAGGTCTCTTCTTCAGCACCCATTATGCCGCGGCTGGAGCCAAGGGAGCGACCAAACAATTCATCGATCAATATAAGGCCAAGTATGGATACGCGCCTGATGACGTGTCCGCTTTGACCTGGGATGCCACCCGCCTGCTGCTTCAGGCCATTCAGAACACAAAGGGTCTGACAGGTGACTTGAAGAGAGACAGGAAGGCCATCCGCGATCAGTTGGCCAAGATCAAGGAGTTCGATGGGATCACCGGCAAGATGTCCTTCGACGGAAAGACAGGGGATCCCATTAAGTGCGCAGTGATCGTTAAGATCAGCCAGGAAGGAAGGTTCGAGTTTTATAAATCCGTTTGTCCATAAAGACCTTCGGGTAAGCCCCTTCACAGAGAGCGGAGGTGAACGGGTCAAAGGCTTCCCCGCTCTTCCTTTATTCCGGGAGATAACGGAATTGACTCTCTCCATGTTCATTCAGAATGTCATGAACGCCCTCCAGTGGGGAAGCTTTTACGCCCTCATCGCCCTGGGCTATTCAATGGTCTATGGGGTTTTGCTTCTCATTAATTTTGCCCACGGAGATATCTTCATGGTAGGGGCCTACATCGGTTTTTTCATCTCAACCTTTCTGCTCGGAGCCTACGGTTTTCAAATTCCTTGGAAATTGCCAGGCGGCTTTGTCATTTTTCTGACCTTTTTCCTGACCATGGCCATAACAGCCGGTGTGGGGGTGGCCATCGAAAGGGTCGCTTACCGTCCTCTTAGGCGAAAGGGTGTCAGCCGGCTTTACCTGGTGATCACTGCCTTGATGGTAGGGTTATTACTTGAGAATGGGAACCTCGCCCTGCTCGGCGCCAGTCGCAGAAACTTTCCTGAGCTGATCCCCAAGGTTCTGTATAACGTGGGAGGAGTGAACTTCTCCAATACAAAGATTATTGTCATCATCGTCACGCTCTTGGTCTTCGTCTTCCTTCAGACTGTGGTGCTCAAGACCAAATGGGGTATTGCCATGCGGGCTATCTCTTATGATCGGATGGCCGTTCCCCTGATGGGAGTCCCGGTGGATACCATCATCGTAATGACCTTTGTCCTGGGATCCTCCATGGCCGCTGTGGCTGGAATTCTCTTCGCCGTCTCGTACCCGGTTTTGGAGCCTTACATGGGGGCACTGGTGGGCTGGAAAGCGTTCATCGCAGCCGTGGTAGGCGGAATCGGTGAGATTCGCGGAGCTATTGCGGGAGGATTCATTCTGGGATTCACGGAGATCTTCGTTGCAACCGTATTCCCTTCAACTTTCCGGGATCTCATTGCCTTCGGGGTCCTATTGTTGATTCTGACGCTCCGTCCCAGTGGAATCTTCGGCCTTGCGAGGAGAACCAAGGTTTGATGGAAGCAATGTCAAATGTCAAAGCTCCAAGTTCAAATGAAATCTAAAGCTCAAATTAGATGCCGAAACAGGTTCGGCATGACGAGAATGTCATTCTGAACCCATTTGGCGATTTTGGCATTTGACATTCATTTGGCATTTGGATTTTGACATTTGAACTTTTCGCTTCCATGAAGTTAAAGGATCAATAATGAGGCGGTACAGGCTCACTATTCTCGTAGGTCTTTTCTTCGTCTTGGTGGTGGGGCTATCCTGGGCGGGGACGTTAAGCTCTTACTTTCAGTTGGTCCTCATGTTTGTCGGGGTCAACATTATGATGTCGTCGAGCCTGAACCTTGTCAACGGGTACATGGGGGAATTCTCCTGCGGACATGCGGGTTTCATGGCTGTAGGGGCCTACACAGCTTCGCTCGTCAGCGTCTGGTGTTTCACGGCTGGGTCCGTCTTCGGTCCTAACCTTCTGCCTCCTGCATGGGCCGCCGTGCTTTTTCCTCTCATCCTCCTTTTCGGAAGTCTCGTCGCGGCCATAGCGGGGCTCCTGGTGGCCATCCCCTCCTTCCGAACCCGGGGGGATTACTTAGCCATCATCACCTTGGCGGTCAACTACATCGTCAAGTCCGCCATTGAGAACATCCAGCCCATCGGCGGCGCCCGGGGCTTCATGGGGATGGGCCGGGTGGTCAATGGGATGAAAGAGGTAGCGGATATCCCCTGGATGATGATCTGGACATGGCTCTTTGTTTTTTTGACCGTTTTGCTCATCAAGCGGTTTGTCTCCTCCACCTACGGCAAGGGAATTATTGCTATTCGTGAGGACGAGATCGCTGCCGAGATTATGGGCGTCAATACTCGAAGGGCAAAGATGGTGGCCTTCATGCTCTCTTCCGGGCTCGCAGGGTTGGCGGGGGGACTGTTTGCTCACATCCTGGGCTACATCAACCCCGGCAGCTTCGGGATCATGAAATCCACCGAAGCCCTTGTGATGGTCTACTTAGGAGGGATGGGTTCATTGAGTGGATCCGTGCTCAGTGCAATCCTCTTCACGCTCCTCCTCGAAATCCTGAGGCCTTTACAGCTCTATAAGTGGGTGGTCGTCCCGTTCATCCTGATCCTCCTGATGCTCTTTCGTACAGAAGGGTTGCTGGGTCATCGAGAGCTAACGGATATTTTCCCAAGTTTTAAGCGCATTTTTGGTTCAAAGGAGGAGGTTCATGTCGCTCTTTGAGGTGCGCGGGCTAACCCATTATTTCGGGGGATTGAAAGCCGTTTCCGACTTTTACCTCACCTTTGACGGTGGAGAGCTGATGGGCTTGATCGGACCCAACGGGGCTGGCAAGACGACGGTCTTTAATCTGGTTTGCGGGGTTTACCATCCTACTCACGGAGAAGTAAGAATTGAGGGGCGAAACCTGGGAGAGCTCTATCCCCATCAGGTGACAGCCTTGGGGATAGCCAGGACGTTTCAAAACATCCGTCTCTGGCCTGAGATGACAGTTCTGGACAACATCCGAGTGTGCCATAATTATAGGCTGGGCTATGGATTTCTCGACACGATCTTTCTGACCTCCCGGTACCGTACAGCCGAAAAAGAAATCGGACGAAGAGCGAGAGAGGTCGTGGAGATTATGGGACTCCGGGATCATGCCGAAGAACTGGCTAAGAATCTTCCTTATGGCCTACAACGCAAGGTGGAAATTGCCCGGGCTCTGATCCTACGGCCCAAACTACTACTTCTGGATGAGCCTTGTGCAGGTATGAACCTCAGCGAAAAAGAAGCGCTCATCGGGCTCATCCGATGGATCCGCAAGGAGTTCAACCTGACGATCTGGCTCATCGAGCACGAGATGAGAGTAGTGATGAACCTTTGTGAGAAGATTCAGGTATTGGATTTCGGAGAGACGATCGCCCAAGGAACCCCTGAGGAAATCCAAGGCAACGCTCGCGTGGTGGAGGCCTACCTGGGGAAAGAGATCGATTGATGCTTCTTTCCGTTGAAGATCTGCACGTTGATTACGGCCCTATTGAGGCACTTCATGGGATCACCTTTGATGTGAGGGAAGGGGAGATTGTTACCCTGATCGGCGCCAACGGTGCTGGAAAGTCTACAACCCTGATGAGCATTATTCGTCTCCCTCCTCCAGAAGCACCTGTCTATCGCTCAGGAAAGATGATTTTTGAAGGGAAAGATCTCACACAGTTTTCGCCGCATCACGTCGTGAGTCGGCTGGGGATCTCCCTGGTGCCGGAGGGAAGGCGAATCTTCGGGAATCTGACGGTCTGGGAGAATCTGAAGATTGCAGCCTACGCTCATGAGGATCGTCAAGAGATTCAGCAGAATGCAAAAGGGATCTTCGGCCTCTTCCCAAGGCTAGAGGAACGCCGCCATCAAAGGGCGGATACCTTAAGTGGAGGAGAGCAGCAGATGCTCGCCGTGGCCCGCGCCATGATGACCGGTGGAAGAATGATGCTTCTGGACGAGCCCTCTATGGGGCTTGCTCCTTTTTTGATGTATGAGCTCTTTCGCGTTTTGAAAGAGATCAATCAGCAAGGGACGACGATTTTGTTGGTAGAGCAGAATGCAAGGATCGCTCTCAAATATGCGCACCGAGGTTATGTCTTGGAGGCCGGCAACATCCTTTTGGAAGGAGACGCAAGGGAATTGGTCCAGGATGAGAAGGTTAAGAAGGCCTACCTGGGAGAGTGAATCCAATCGCTCTTCATTCCACCTTGTAACCCCCCTCTATTCCCCCCTTAAGTTAAGGGGGGATGAAGGGGGGTTAAAAAAAGAATGGGAGAGGGCGAGCGGGATTTTGGATTTTCCCACAATTTCTATGATAATATGATGGACATGCCTGTACGACTTCCTGAAGAGCAACAGTGCAGTATCATGACATTCCAAGAGGATCTGCTTTATACCGATACCCATGAATGGCTGAGAGACGAAGGAATCAAGGTGACGATTGGGATAACGGACTATGCTCAGGCTCAGTTGAAGGATATTGTCTATGTGGGTCTTCCCGAGGTCGCCTCTGAATTTAAAAAAGGAGACACCTTCGGAGTGGTCGAGTCGGTCAAGACCGTTGCCGATGTTTACTCTCCGGTGACAGGTAAAGTGACGGAGGCAAACCTTGCCCTGAAGGATCATCCAGGACTCATCAACGAAGATCCCTACGGAAAGGGATGGTTGATTAAAATGGAGATTCAAGGCAGAGAGGAGTTGGAAGGGTTCCTGTCTTCTAAAGCCTATCAGGGTTCTTTGGCAACCGATGAATAACTGCGTTGTCGAGCGAGCTTTCGCATTTTGCAAATGAGATTTATGGATCGCAGAGGATATATCATTGATTTGGGTCTGGTTGATTATGAAAAGGCATTGGATCTCCAGCATCAATTCTGGTCGAAGCGGGTGGAAGAGAAGTTACCCGATGTATTGCTGCTTCTTGAACATCCCCATGTGATTACCCTTGGAAGGCGTGGAAGCCGGTCCCATCTGACCGCTACTTCAGAAGTCTTGGAGACAATGAAGATTCCGATTTTCCATGTGGAGAGGGGCGGGGACGTCACCTACCACGGTCCTGGACAGATAGTGGTCTACCCCATCCTCCATCTGAAAGAATACGGGTATCGGGTTGTTCGATACGTCGGTCAGCTGGAGGAAGTTGTTCTGCGCGTCCTCAGAGATTTTGGAATCGAAGGAAGAAGAGACCCCTTGAATCGAGGTGTCTGGGTGGATGAAGAGAAGATTGCCTCAGTAGGAGTGGCGATAAAAAGAAGGGTATCTCTCCATGGCATTGCACTTAATTACGAGACAGACCTAAAATACTTTGACCTCATCAACCCCTGTGGGCTTAAAGAAAAGAAGATGACCTCTATGGCAAAAATCCTTGGAAAAAGGATTTCGCGAGAAAGTGTGACCAAAAGGTTCTCTCTGAATTTTAGAGAGGTTTTTAAAGGGGAATGGGAAGAGAAAGATATACAAGAGCTGATAACGGATTGAAATGGGTACTTGAGCCTTGGAATTTCGCGGATACGCAGATGATGACGAGGAGCAGAAACGTTGCGAAAACCGTCCTGGTTAAAAAAGCGAATTCCCCCTCTTCAGGATGTTGAGAAAGTCAGATCGATCCTGGAGCAGACAAACCTTCATACGGTTTGCCAGGAGGCCCGTTGCCCAAACCTGGGCGAATGTTTCTCCAGAGGGACGGCCACGTTTCTCATTCTTGGAAAGGTTTGTACAAGGGCTTGTGGTTTTTGTGCTGTGGATCGTGGTGTACCTGCTCCGCCCGATGAAGCAGAACCCGAGAGGGTTGCCTGGACTGTTCAGAAGATGGGTATTTATTACGTGGTCATCACCTCCGTCACCCGGGATGATCTTCCG
>DATHCH010000086.1:0-6504 GCA_035319625.1 Thermodesulfobacteriota bacterium | reverse complement strand
GCTGTCTCCATATATCTCTCCTGTGTAACTGTTTGTAAATGTATAGCATATTCCATGAAGTAAGTCAATATCAATCTAGTAATACGTTTTTAGCTGCGTATTATCTTTGACACAAAGGTTCGAATTTTGTTATGAGATTCTACAAAGGACTACGATGAAAGCAAATAGAGCAAGTAGGACGGCACAATATATGGCTTTGTTCAGAGCCATCGAGACAGTTCGACCTTCTCGCAAGCGACTGTTTGCTGATCCTTACGCGACGATTTTTCTGGACGAGGGGCTCAAAAGAGTAGTAAGACTTTCAACCCTTCCGTTCATCGGCAGTTTCATGCCAAAAATAATTCAGAGCAGAGGACCAGGAGCGTTATCATCGGGTATCGCAAGGACAAAATACATTGACGACCTATTGTACCAGACGATCCGTGATGGCGTGAAGCAGGTCATCATTTTAGGTGCAGGCTTTGACATAAGGGCTTTGCGGCTCGATTTTTTACATTCTGTACCTGTTATTGAAATTGACCATCCTGACACGGCCAAATTCAAAATCGATAAACTCAAAGAAGCCCTCGGACAATTACCACAAAATGTCAGCTACTTCCAAACTGACTTCAACAAACAGAGTTTAGAGGAGTTAGCAAGTAACCACCATCTTGATCGCAATATTCCCACGACAATTATCTGGGAAGGTGTTACAAACTATCTGACACAACAGGCCGTCGACAAAACACTTGAGTTTGTAAAAACATTTGCAGCCGGATCTTACATCATTTTCACATACATCGACAAACTTGTGCTTGACCGTCCGCAATTCTTCACGGGAGCTGAGAAGGTTCTCAAAAATGTCAGGAAGAATGAAGAATGCTGGACTCTCGGATTCAATCCTGAGGAGCTTTCGGGTTATTTAGTCAGATTCCATTTGGTACTACTTGAGGATTTGGGAGCGGCAGAGTATCGGGGAAAGTATATGCTTGACAGAAAAGGAATTTCAAAAGGCTATGAATTTTACAGGGTGGCGTTTGCCATGCGCCAAGAATAGAAGCGCTTCCATGAATGATACTGAAAAAAGAAAAAAACTGAGTGAGGTGGCCCTTGGTAATATCGCTCCGGATACGGTTCTCACTAATGGTACCGTTTTCAATGTTTTCACGGGAGAGTTTATCAAGCAACAGTCTATCTGGGTCAAGGACGGAAGCATCGCCTATGTCGGTCCTGACCACGATCCGTCTAGGGGGGGAAGACGCTTGTCATCGATGCAGGCGGTATGGTTCTTCTTCCAGGGTTGATCGACGGCCACACCCACACCATTAGTAACAGGATGGGGATCGAAGAATTCATAAAGCATGTTATCCCTACTGGTACCACCACAGTGGTGACCGAAACGATGGAGTTCGCGCCCATCGTGGGAAAGGACGGCATCGAGTATGTGGCGAAAGGATTAGAAAAGCAGCCGATTCGATTCTATTACACCGTCCCGGCCACGTGCGGACTCACTCTGTCCGAAGAGGTCAATGCCCCCACGAATGAAGAACTCCTGCCTTTGTTGAAAGACCCAAAGTGCCTGGGCGTGGGCGAGATTTACTGGGGTAACATCTTCTTGGAAGGAAGGCAGGGGGAGCGAGTGAGAGAACTTGCCTCCATCGCTCTCGGACTTGGCAAGATCGTCGAGGGACATAGTGCTGGCGCCAGGGGGAGAAAGCTTCAGGCTTATTCCTGCTTTGGAATCTCCTCCTGTCATGAGCCCATCAGCGAAGACGAAATATTGGAAAGACTGAGGCTGGGTTACTCGGTGATGATCAGGGAAGGGTCTGTACGAAAAGAATTGGACGGCGTCAAGGATATTTTCCGGAAGAAGATCGATTTTAGAAGATTGATCCTTACGACCGATGGCGTGGACCCTGAAGGATTCCTCGAGGAGGGCTATCTCGACGCGGCGGTGAAAAGGGCCCTGAAGCTCGGAGTTCCGCCCGCCGTGGCGTATCAAATGGTTACGATTAACGTAGCGGACCATTTCCGTCTGGATCATCTGATCGGTTCTCTTGTTCCCGGAAGGATGGCCGATATTCTGATCATTCCTGCAATGGATGAATTTTTGCCCAAACTGGTGATGTGCGACGGAAAGATTATTTATAGAGACGGTAGATCGACGGTTGAACCCGAGAAAATTTTTTTCCCGAATTCTATGTTCGATACAGTAAAAATTCATGATAATTTCCTGAGGGGCGAGGCCTTGGCGCAGCCCGCCAGAGCTTTAGCGAAGGAGGGGAAGGTAAGAGTGATGGAACTCGTGACAAGGCTTGTGACCCAGGAGAAACTTATTGATCTTGGGATCCCCGCCGAATCTGAAGACGTCATCCCGATTCTTGCCGTAGATCGCCTGGGCCGCAGAAAGGCCTTCATGGGGCTTCTCAAAGGATTTGGTCTTCAAAAGGGAGCGTATGGATCTACGATGTGCTGGGATACGACGGATATGATCGTCGTGGGATGCGATACCCAATCGATGGAGACGGTCATTGAAAGGCTAAAGGAAATTCGCGGCGGAGGCGTTTATGCGGCGGAAGATGAGGTCGTCGCCGAATTTCCCGCTCCTCTCTGCGGAATGGTATCGTTAAAATCGATCGAGGTAGTGAGAGAAGGGATAAGGCAGGTTGAGGAGTGCCTGAGGAAAAACGGGGTCACATGGGAAAAGCCCATGCTCACCGTCGACACCCTCGGAACCCCTGCCATTCCTCACCTGAAAATTACTCATGAGGGATATGTCAGATTAAGAGACCAGAAAATCCTTCCCCTTGAGGCCTGAGAAGCTGTGAAAAAAATGGGGGAGTCGGTCGGGCAAGGATATTTCCAAAGTTTTACAAATGCGGTCATTTGAGAGGGGAAGGGTAACAGAAGCCAGTAAGTGGTCAATATGTGGTAGAGTTTTCCATTGTAAATAGTCAGCGTGAAGAGGTGCCGCTGTAAAACTTTGGAAGCTTCTGGCCCTTGGCTTTCGCTTCCCGTTCCGGCCCGACATCCCTGCCCGCCCTTTGCACGGGGGACAATTTTTTTCACAGCTTCTGATGTTTTACGACAAAACTTCTTGTGGGCTCTGGGATTACTTTCTATTGAATCTCTCCATGTAGCTTGTCAAACCCTGTTTCAGCCACCCCGGGACCTCTATTTTCTCAAAGGTGTCCGTTTTGACGCAGACCGTAACGTTTTGTCCTTCCACAACCATCTCTTCTCCGTCATTCTCTCGGTAGCCTCTGTACCCCCAGGTAATGGAACTTTTGCCGATATTGATCACTCTGACTTCTATGCTGATCCGATCGCCGTAACGCAACCTCCGCCCAAAGTCGCTTTCGAGGTGGACGGTTGGAAAGGAGAGG
This sequence comes from Thermodesulfobacteriota bacterium, assembly GCA_035319625.1. GTDB lineage: Bacteria > Desulfobacterota > BSN033 > BSN033 > UBA1163 > UBA1163. Next base: position 3,139 of record DATHCH010000086.1, on the reverse strand, counting down.
TTGCGTTTGTGTAAGACATCCGCATATTCGATTCCCATTTCAGAGGCGAAGAATTCCTCCATCGCTAAATGGAAGTAGTGCATGAAACGGGGGTAGTAGACGATACCCGCATTATCAATATCACTAAAGCAAACCTTTATCGGTGCTCTAAAGGGCATGAGTCCTTTCCTCCTTCGTGTGCAATTCCCGTATCCGGTTAGGTCCAAACGATTCCTGAACCATGTCGCATGAAGGGTACGTCACCCATGAATTCGGCGCTTGGCGGGGAAAACGCCAAGTATTATCCTCCCCCCTCCCCCCCGCCCTCTCCCACTAGGGGAGAGGGGGTAATAGGTTTATTTTCTAGCCAGTTTAGAGAAAGATGTTGAGACTTGTATCCGGATCATATTTTTCTGGCAGTACTCTGTCCTTTTCTTTCAGTTTGGCATGGGCGGCCGCCAGGCGCGCAACCGGGAGTCGCGGAACAGAGCAACTGACGTAGGAAAGCCCGATGCTATGACTGAATTCGACCGATTCCGGATGACCGCCATGTTCACCACAAATTCCAATCTTGAGGTCCGGCTTGGTCCTCCTTCCCCATTCAATCGCGATCATCATTAATCTTCCGACGCCTTTTACATCCAATACCTCAAACGGATTGTCTTGGAGAATCTTGCGTTGATTGTAAAGGGGGAGGAATTTATTCTCCGCATCTTCTCTTGAGAACGAGAACGTGGCTTGAGTGAGGTCGTTCGTTCCAAAAGAAAAGAAGTCCGCCACCTCTGCAAGCCTGCCGGCTCTCATACAGGCTCGCACCACTTCGATCATCGTCCCAAATTTAAAGGGGATCTGGATTTTATATTGCTTCTCCACTTCCTTCTGGACCTTTTTGACGAGCTGATAAACCCACTTCAATTCTTGGGCTGTACAGACTTGGGGGACCATGATTTCGGGTTGAATATCGAGGCCCTCTTTGAGCAGCTCAGCTGCCGCCTCCAGAATGGCCTGAATTTGCATCTTATAAATCTCAGGATACGTGATTCCCAGCCTGACTCCCCGATGGCCCAGCATGGGGTTGACCTCCATCATCTCTTTCACCTTCCTGAGGGTTTTCTGTTCTTTCCGGATGAGCTTTTTATCCAGTCTCTTCTCTTTAATCTCGACGATATCCGTCACCACGTGGTCGAGGAGCCCGAGTGATTCCCTGGAAGAGGGATCCAAAAACTTCATCGCCTCAGAGATATTTCCCATGGTGGAGAACGCTTCCTCCACTTCCTCCAGCTTTCTCAATTCGTCGGATAGTTCTTAAGCCGAGGGGAGAAATTCGTGGAGCGGCGGGTCGAGGAGGCGAATCGTGGCCGGCATGCCCGTCATGGCCCTCAGGATTTCCTTAAAGTCGCCGCGCTGCATGGGAAGAAGTTTCGCAATCGCCTCCGCCCTCTTCTCCTTCGACCCTGCCAGGATCATCTCCCTTACGATGGGAAGGCGATCCGAGGCGTTGAACATTCTCTCCGTTCGGCAGAGACCGATCCCTTCTGCACCCAACCGCCTTGCCCGGATCGCTGCCTCGGGGGTGTCGGCATTGGCCCGGACGCCCAATGTTCTCATCTGATCTGCCCAACTCAGGAGCATGAGGAGGTCTTTGCTGATTTCAGGATCTACGGTAGGGACCTCTCCCAGATAGACCTCGCCTTTGGAGCCATCGATCGTGATGACGTCTCCTTCTTTGATGTGGAGGTTCTTGATAAAGACCTCTCTCCCTTTTAGATCGATCCCAAGCTCTTCGCAGCCGGAGACGCAAGGTTTCCCCATGCCTCTGGCCACCACTGCCGCGTGGGAAGTCTTTCCTCCACGGCTTGTCAAAATTCCTTCCGAGGCAAAGAATCCGTGGATATCTTCGGGTTTGGTCTCTTCTCGAACCAGGATCACCTTGTGGCCGAGCTTTCCCACTCGTTCCGCTTCATCGGCATCGAAGATGGCTTTTCCGGATGCCGCGCCCGGGGAGGCAGGAAGGCCGGCGGCAATGGGTTTTCCCTTGAAGCCGGGGTCGATCCGCTTATGGAGGAGTTGTTCCAACTCTGGAGGCTTCAGCCTCAGGACAGCTTGTTCTTTTGTGATGAGTTTTTCAGCTACCATCTCTCTCGAAGTTCGAACGACCGCCTGGGCGTTCATTTTTCCATTTCGCGTTTGGAGAAGGTAGAGGTTGCCCTTCTCCACGGTAAACTCAAAGTCTTGGACCTCGTGAAAGTGTCCTTCCAAGGCCCTCCTGACCCGCTCCAGCTCGCGATAGATCTTCGGCATTTCCTTCTTCATCTCTTGGAGGGGTTTGGGTGTCCGGATGCCTGCGACCACATCTTCACCCTGGGCATTCACAAGATATTCGCCGTAGAGGATGTTCTCTCCTGTCGCCGGGTCCCGGGTGAACGCCACCCCCGTCGCCGAATCAAAACCCATATTTCCAAAAACCATAGTACACACGTTGACGGCGGTCCCGTTGGCCATGTCGGGGATGATGTTGAATTCCTTCCGATAGTCGACCGCCCTCTTTCCCATCCAGGATCTAAAAACCGCCTGAATGGCGAGCCCGAGCTGGATGATCGGATCCTCCGGGAAAGGAGCTCCCGTACTTTTTTTGATCAACTTCAGATATTGCTTGCAGACATCCTTGAGATGATCCGCGTCGAGATCCGTATCGTCCTTGACGGCAGCCTTTTCTTTTGTCTCGTTAAGGATTCGGTTGAACTCCTTTTCCTCCACACCGAGGGCAATCTTTCCGAAGAGCTGAATAAACCTCCGGTAGGCATCGTAGGCGAATCTCCCGTCCGAGGTGATCTCGATCAGCCTCTCCAGGGTCTCATCGTTTAAACCCAAGTTGAGAATGGTGTCCATCATCCCCGGCATGGAGATCGCAGCACCCGACCGGACGGAGAAGAAGAGGGGATTGACACCGCTTCCAAACTTCTTACCCGTTTTTTCCTCGACCTTTTTGAGGGCGGCCTGGACTTCTTCCACTAGACCCTTGGGGAGTTTCCTCTTGTTCTGGTAGTATTGAAGGCATGCCTCAGTGGTGACAATAAATCCGGGCGGCACAGGGAGTCCCATGCGGGTCATCTCAGCCAAGCCCGCTCCCTTCCCTCCGAGGAGTTTCTTATTGGACCCG
>DATHCH010000085.1:0-11456 GCA_035319625.1 Thermodesulfobacteriota bacterium | reverse complement strand
TTTATTGATTTCCTCCGTGGCCAGACCCGCCTTTTTCACTTTATCCACAGCCTCTGCAATTGTTTTTTCAACTTCCTTAATTTTCTTGACATTTTCATCGGCCTGCTTCAACTGTTGCTCAGTCAAAGCTTTACCCAAATCGGTCATCTTTTCAAAATATGGTTTCATGGACAATCCTCCTAACTTGGAATCAAAAATTTTTCACTGCATTTCTAACAGAAAAGAAATATTATAGCAAGAAAAATTTTTTATTTACTTTTCGTTTATTTCTTCTGCCCCTGATCAGGGAATGTGGTAATTTTAGAAATAGCTTTAGCGTCATATTCATATCACTTCATATTTGAAGCCTGAGCTCACTTGACATAATTATGTTGATAGGCTAATAATACTCAAAGAAAAATTACAAGTATAAATTTGGCTAATTGTAGAGTTTGGATCCAGTGGCTTGGGACGATAAGGCTTATTACTAAGTGGAAGCACCCTTGTCGAAGATACCGGGGTTTTCGAGGGCAAAATGTAGGGCAAAGTAGTGCATATTGAGGTCAAGAAGTTGATGGGAAAGGGTCAATTCTAAATAATAATGGAGCTGGTTCTTAGGGAGGGAGGGAAAATCTTTGAGTATTGAAGAGAAAATTGAAACATTAAAAAAGAAGCGTGAACAAGCCATGCAAGGTGGTGGTTTAGAAAGGATCGGGAAACAACATAAATCAGGGAAATTGACTGCGCGAGAACGTTTGGACATTTTACTCGATCCTGGAAGTTTCGAAGAATTAGGAATGTTTATCACTCATCAGTCTACCGCTTTCGGTATGGAAGAAAATAAGTTTTACGGGGATGGGGTGGTAACAGGGTCAGGCCTCGTTAATGGTAGGAGGGTTTACGTCTTCGCCCAGGATTTTACTGTTATGGGTGGTTCTTTGGGGGAACAGCATGCCAAGAAGATCTGTGCGATTATGGACAAGGCGATTGAAGTAGGCTCCCCTATTATCGGGCTGATTGATTCTGGTGGGGCAAGGATTCAGGAGGGATTGGGCCAGTACGGGTCAATATTTTTCAGGAATGTACTGGCTGCTGGGGTTGTTCCGCAAATCTCCATAATTTTAGGTCCCTGTGCAGGGGGCGCTGTTTACTCCCCGGCGCTCAGCGATTTCGTTTTTATGTTAAAAAATATAAGTCAGATGCATATCACAGGACCTAGAGTAATTAAAGAAGTGACCGGAGAATCTGTAACGGCTGAGGAACTTGGCGGAGCCAAAGTTCATACCAAGAAGAGCGGTGTCGTTCATTTTGCGACCGATAAAGAAGAAGAATGCTTAAATGTTGTAAAGAAGCTGCTCTCCTTCCTGCCTTCCAACAACCGTGAGATGCCTCCCCGGATCGATTCTAATGACGTAATAGACAGGGAAGAACACGAATTAACAAAGTTGATTCCAGAAGATCCTAGAAAGCCTTACGACATGCGTAAGGTCATTCGATTGGTAGCAGATAATAAAGAATTCTTAGAGGTCATGGAGCAGTATGCCATGAACATTATTATTGGGTTTATGAGATTGAACAATCAACCCGTTGGGGTGATTGCCAATCAACCTATGGTGTTCGCAGGGTGTCTCGACATAAATGCTTCTGATAAAGCAGCACGGTTCATACGTTTTTGCGATGCATTCAATTTCCCTATTATTACGTTTATCGATTGTCCAGGGTATCTTCCTGGGGTTCAACAAGAACACGGGGGGATCATCCGGCATGGTGCTAAAATGTTGTACGCCTATTGTGAAGCTACTGTCCCCCGTATTTCCATCATCGCGCGGAAAATTTACGGAGGCGCCATGTCGGGAATGTCGGCGAGCAAATTAGTGGGAACAGACTTGACGGTGGCTCTTCCTTCAGCTGAAATGGCAATCATGGGTCCAGAAGGTGCTGCCCAAATCATATTCAAGGACGAGATTGAGAAGGCCACCGATAGAAAAGAGATGATGGAACAGAAAATTGTGGAATACCGAGAGAAATTTGCCAACCCCTATTATGCTGCAGAGCAAGGGTGGTGTGATGTCATTATTGAACCCCAGAAAATAAGACCTTACTTAATAAGATCTCTTGATCGGTTATCCGGGAAAAAAGTGATACGACCTTATAGAAGACATGGGACGATTCCCTTATAAACTAAATACATTTTTTGTAGAGAAGAGAAAAGGATGATTGAAAAATTGGATCATATTGGCAAAGCTGTAAAAGACCTTGATCAAGCTATAATTCCGTCCTCCAAAAATAAAAAAAGTGCTGAAGACATTTGTAACCACACATACCTTTTGGTATCTGTGATCACGTATGCCCTCAGCCCTTGGGCCGCCCTACAAGCTCCTTAGTCGCCGAGGCGTAACTAAATGTGTAAAACTATCGAATCAACATAATAGGCACTTTTTTCTCTCTCCCGCACTTTTTTGCACCGGATAATTGTCTTATCCGATCCATCGGGGGTAAACTTCTTTTCAGCCTTATAAGGGATCCCTCTGCCTGGCCTTCTTCTTACTAATAACTCCCCACATTCGCAACGGAGATACCATCTATCTCTTGGGAAACGATCTATCAGGCTCTTCATGGCCTTCCTTCCTTATTTTCTTTTATCGGTCTGTTAAACCAAATGAATAAAAACAAAATGAAGAGTATCAAATAGAAGATCGAAAGATCGGTTTTAATGCTCATGCTTTCACCCTCTAATTTTTTGAAAGTCAGAACCAGCTTTCTTCCTCTTTTCTATGAGGCTCTTTATACTATCGCGAAAGAAAAGGATGATTCTCAAAGAAAGCGATGAAGTAGATTTTGAGGTGCTCTCACGATAAGTCTTCTCGCAAATTGTTCTTAAGGACACTTAATCTGAGCAGCACTGTCAAAAAAACCTATGACTAAGAACGACACAAGTGTTCACTCTTGGGTTGGACTGGAAAGAGGGGATTACTGGTTGAAATGTTGAACAAATAACTCGGTGGACTCATGAGCTTACATAGGAATCTGTCTGTTAATCCGGGTGTGCGTAGAAGGAATCAGGGGATGGAATCTAAGAATCAGGCACCGGCGAACGCCCCGCGCCCCAACCATACGAAGCAGGCTCAAGACCGGCAGGGGTTACTTCTTGATTTTCTGCAGTTCCGAAATAAGGGCCGGAACCACCTGGCGGAAATCCGACTGAATCACATAATCCGCCGATGAAGCCAGGGGAGCCTTGGGGTCCTTGTTGATGGCCACGATCACCTTGGAGTCCTTGATGCCAATAAGGTGATGGATCACGCCGGAAATACCGATGCCAAAGTACAGTTTTGGGTGAATTACCTTGCCGCTCTGACCCACCATCTGTTCATCCTGGACGGCCCAACCCTCGTCGCATGCGGGACGCGTAGCGCCAATGCTGCCGCCGAGTGCGCCAGCGAGATCCTCTACCATCTTCCAGCCTTCTTTGCTGCCAACACCGAACCCACCACAAACCACTGTTTCCGCTTCCTGGATTGGCTTGCTCTTAGGTTCCTGCCGGAAGACTTCCAGTACCTTGGTACGCACATCCTTCTCAGTCACGGCAATTTTTACCGTCTCAACGCTGGCTTTCTTGGCGGTCTTCTTTTCCGGTTTCTTCAGGAAACCCGGCGGCACCGTAACCATTTGAGGGCGATGCTTGGCGCAGCAAATTGAAGCCATGATGGTGCCGCCAAAAGAGGGTATCTGCGCGAGCAAACAACCATCTTTGTCCAGTTTCAAACTAACTGCGTGGGCAGTAAGGCCGGTACCTAGCTTGGCCGCCACCCGGGGCGCGAGGTCCATTCCTATCGTCGTGCCGCCTACCAGAACAATTGATGGCTTGCGCTGGTTGACAAGTTCCGTCAATGCGAGTGAGTAGGAGTCGTTGCGGTAGACTGCCAACACAGGGCTATCGGCTACCAACACTTTGTCGGTCCCGTAAGAGGCCAGTTCGTCAGCCAGCGAGCGCACCTGGTTTCCGAACAACACTGCGACTAGTTCTTCGCCAAGCTTGTCAGCCAGTTCTCGACCCGTAGCCAGCAACTCAAGGCCGACGTCCAGCAACTTGCCATCCCGTTGTTCTGCAAAAACCCAAACGCCTTTGTATGCTTGGATATCCAATTTATTCACCTCGTCTATATTTCGGGAAGTACGCCGTCAGCGCGCAGCTTTTCGATAAGCTGGACCGCGATCTGGGTCGGCTCACCTTTAAGCACTTCGCCACGACGCTTCACGTCGATGGGGGCGACCTCGGGTACCCAGGTAGGAGAACCAGTCAGGCCGCACCTTCCAGTCTCGGCTCCAAGTTCTGCACAGGTCCACTTCGCAATGGACTTCTCTGTCGCCCAGAGAGCGCCCCACACTGAAGGGATATGAACCACATTGATATCACCTGTAACGGCCAGAACTGCTGGTAGATGAGTTTCTATCCTCATGAAACCCAATTCGATGTTGGACTTCACCTGCACAGTGGTCTCATCCGTAAACGTTATCTCGCTCACATGCGTGATGCTCGGCAACCCAAGAAACTCGGCCACCTGCGGGCCTACCTGTCCGGTGCTCCCGTCCAGACTTTCGTTCCCCAGGAGTACCAGGTCAACGTTTCCAAGCTTGCGGATGCCTTCGGACAATACGTAGGCGGTCGCCAGCGTGTCCGCCCCGGCGAAGGTCCGATCCGTCAGCAGTACCGCATCGTCAACACCGAGAGCATAGGCAGAACGGAGTATGTCTTCGGTGTTGAGTGGCCCCATGCTCACGACGGTCACCTTGCCACCCCTTGCCTGGCGAATTCGAAGAGCCTCTTCGATAGCGTTCTTGTCCATGGGGCTTATCACGATTGGAATGCCCTCTCGGCGCAGAGTCTTTGTCGCCGGGTCGAGGGACAATCGGTCCCAGTATCGGATATCAGGCACTGGTTTTATGCAGACTACAGTATTGATTGGGCACACCTTCTCAACCTCCTCATCTTTTGGTGCTGCTACCAACCGGCATCTTGCATGTTTTTGCTACTAAGGTCGGGGTTAGCATCATTAATCACCGCAGACGCTATCATGTTCTTCATTGCTTCATCGGTGCCGCCGGCCATCATCCGGACTGGAACATCGCGGAAATACCGCTGCGGCATGTAGTCTTCGAGGACCCCGTACGTGCCGTGAATGCAGACGCAATGCATGGCGTCTCTCATGGCTGCTTGAGTGGCAAAATATTTAGCAACGGCCATTTCGGTATCACCCCGCTTCCCCTGATTCCTGAGCCAGGCAGCCCGATAAGTCAGGCATCGCGTGATCTCGAGGTCCACAGCCATCTCAGCTAGGCGGAACTGGATACCCTGCAAGTCAGCCAGAGGCTTTCCATACAGCTTTCTTTCCTTGGCGTATTGCGAAGCCGTACGATACGTGCCGAGTATGATGCCGTTCAGGTGCGAGGTAATGTTCATCCTGCCGATGTCGTTTACCGCCCCGAGCACCGACTGCAAGCCACGGCCGACCCCCTGGACGAGACAGCTATCCGGAACAAAAAGGTTGTCGAAGATCGCTTCCCTAAGTTCTTGCTGCCGGGTTACCGTATTCTCCAACCTGCCCCACTTAAAGCCCGGCATACCTTTCTCTATGACAAAGGCGCTGAGGGCCCTGGTACCGCGTGTCTTTGGGTCTGCCGGGTCGCCAGTCTTTACCAACGCCATGCCGAAGTCTACGTCACCGCCCGATAGGAAGATCTTCCGGCCGTTGATAACCCAGCCGTCAGACACCTTCTTGGCGGTACTCGTAATGTTCATAACATCTGATCCCCCGGTAGGCTCGGTCATGAATGGGGCAGCACGGGCGGTGCCTTTGATAATGCGGGGCAACCACTTCTTTTCTACTTCGCCTCCGGTGGCCTTAACGAATTTGTAGGCGAATTCGCAACGGTACCAGGGATCATTTATCCCGGGCCACCCGGAGCACACCTCCTCGATAGCGATACAGCGAGCTACAAAGCCGATCCCGGTACCCCCATCCTCCTTCGGAATTATAAGTAAGTGAAAGCCGATCTCAGTCTGCTTGACGAGTTGCTTAGCACACTCGTCCCACCAGACAGCTGCACCGCCTTTTTCGAGCTTTTTACGGATCGGGATGATCTCTCGCTCAGTGTATTCGCGTGCTATCTTCCTGACCTGTTCCTCTGCCGGAGTTAGTTCAAATGGCACTCTTACCGCCTCCTCTTCATGCTGAGGTTCGCTTTGGCTTTGCGACGATACTCACAAGGCCGGGAATAGAGCACAAAGCCGCGCCTCGCCCAACGATGTGCTGTGTCAGTAGCCGGAAATAACGCGAAAGTTTTTGGACAATCAGACAACTGCATTTGTAGCGGGAACCGCTAGATTTGTGATACGTGGCAGTCGTCACAGAACAAACATTTTACGCTCGCGCAACCAGCATGTCGATGATAAGAACTTACTGTTGGATCAATCTAATATATAATAAATAGTATGTCAAGAAAAATCGTAAGCATCTCTAAAACCCCCATCGCCTCCGGAAAGTAACCATCCTTCAACGTCCGGATCCAATAAAGACAAGCAAGCCCCCATCTTTGCCATGTCGGTACGGCATCGTTGGAAATCTGTATGACGTGGTCCCCATGCTCGCTGAAAAGCTGAAAAGCGCCTGAGCGGGGACGGCTTCTTGATCCCGCGTCAAAACTGACTTATAAATATAAATCGGCCCTGGCCTCCCTCCTTTAGCAAAGGGGGAAGGAGGAGCCGGAAATGTATTCTGAGAAAAGGCAACCGGATGGAAAAAGTTGATATCATTATTGTAGGCGGCGGATTAGCCGGTCTTTCTTGCGCCTATGAATTGACCGATTCAGGAATGACGGTGGTTGTCCTGGAGAGGGGAGATTTCTCAGGGAGCAAGAATGTCACGGGAGGGAGAATCTATCTCAGCCCGCTGCAAAGCTTTCTTCCGGATCTCTGGAAAGACGCCCCTTTGGAAAGGCATGTCACGAAAGAGATACTCACCTTGCTGGGCGAAACCAATTCCACCACCGTGGGACTTCACAGCGACCGGTTTAACCATGACCCCTATCCCAGCTATACCATTCTCAGAGCCAAGTTCGATCGCTGGCTCGCCGACGTCGTTTCAGAAAAGGGAATCTATGTCATTCCGGAAAAGAAGGTGGATGACCTCATCCGGGAAGGAACGAAGGTTATCGGCATCAAGAGCGGGGATGAGGAGTTCGGAGCAGATTGTGTGGTCGGTGCTGACGGGGTTCTTTCTTTTATCGGTGAGAAAGCCGGACTCCGGCAGCCTTTCCGGCCCGAACATTTCGCCGTGGGCTTTAAAGAGGTGATTGAACTCGACCCGAAGACCATCGAAGATCGTTTCTGCCTGGGAGAGGGAGAGGGAGCTGCTCAGCTTTTCGTCGGGTCCCTCACCAAAGGCATGTTGGGCGGAGGGTTTCTTTACACCAACCGCGAAAGTCTTTCTTTGGGTATCGTCGTCGGAATTCATTCCCTCAATCGCGGGGAACCCCGTCAGGAAGTTTACAAGCTTCTGGATGATTTTAAGGAACGGCCTGAGATAAAAAATTTGATCAAGGGCGGAAATCCCATCGAATATTCCGCCCACCTGATCAGCGAGGGTGGAATTCACATCATGCCGAAACTTTATGGAGATGGGATTTTGCTCATCGGCGATGCAGCGGGTCTCGGCCTCAACATGCTGGTCACGGTGAGGGGGATGGAATACGCCGTGGCGTCGGGTGTCCTCGCAGGTCGGGCAATCAAAAGAGCCAAAGAGAAGAACGATTTCTCAGCGTCTTCCTTAGCCCATTATGAAGAGTTTTTAAAAGGGAGTTTTATCATGAAAGAGATGGAGGCTTTTAGGAACAGCCTTCATCTACTCGAGAATGAAAGACTCTTTTCCAAATACCCCCAGGCGATTTCCAACCTCTTTGAAAAAGTGATGACCGTGGATGGAGGTCCGAAAGAGGGTCTGTATAAGACGATCTGGCAGGGATTGAAGAAAGACTTCTTGAATTACCAAACGTTTAAAGACTGGCTGCAATTCAGGAAGATATAGACCTCCATGGATGGAGCCGGTGGCAAGAGGGGTGTCAAATGAGGATTACTGACAAACTGGCGCTCGATGCCTTCAAAAACGATAAAGAATCGCATATTCACCTCGACCAGAAGGTCTGTCAAGGCTGCAAAGAAAGGTTCTGCATTTATGCCTGCCCTGCCAACCTCTATTCTCTTAATGAAAAGGGAGAGATGCTGGTCGAATTTGCCGGCTGTCTGGAATGCGGGACCTGCATGATCGCCTGCATTTATGGTTCCATTCAATGGACCTATCCGCAGAGCGGTTTTGGCGTCCAATACCGGTGCGGATGAGAACGCCCCTCTGAAGATCTCTCAGGGGATTTCTTCTCGTTCATCCTGCTTCACGGGCGATTTTTTGAAGCCTGAACAACGGTAGGTTTACGCGTAAATATTGATTCCCACCGCCTCCAATCTCTTCTCGGCTTCCAGAACAATCCGCTCAATGAGTTCTTTGGACGTGGGGATGTCATGAATCCCGCCGACAGACTGTCCGGCAAATAAAATTCCTTCCTTTTGGTCACCTTCATTGACCGCTTTCAAATGATGGATCGCCCCATGAGCTGAGCGAGCTTGGATCAAAAGGTTCTTTCCTTCTTCAAATTTCATCATGTTCCAGCTGAGGCCAATGAATTTTGGGAAAGAAAGGTTTAGAACCCGCTTGACCTCCAGGGCGCTCCTCACTGATTGAAACAGCGGGAAACCTCTCTTCATCATGGCTTCCGCTCCGGGGCTTTTTAACACTCTGCCTGGCAATCCGTCAAAAACATCCCCGTACAGGGTGTCCTGCTCGGTCGCTTCCATGACAAGTTTTTTGAAATTATCGTGGACATGACTTTCCTGGGTCACGGTAAACCGAGTGCCCATTGAAACGGCATCCGCTCCCAGCACCAGTGCTGCGGCCAGCCCTCTTCCATCATAGAAACCTCCGGCTGCGATCAGAGGAATTTTTGTCTGGCTCGCCACCAAGGGGATCAATATCATAGACGTGGCGACGTCGCCGTGTGCGGCGGCTTCGTGGCCAGTGACCACGAGCATGTCACAGCCCAACTGGGCCGCCCGGACGGCGTGTCTGGCAATGGCGATGGTTCCCATCACTTTGCCCCCGTAAGCATGGGCCTGATCAACGAACCAAGGTTTCCCCAAAGAATAATTGATGACGGGGACTTTTTCCTCTATGGCAATGGCGATGTTATCTTTTGCTCCGGGACCGATCAGGATCTGGTTTATCCCGAAAGGCTTGTCAGTGAGGTTCCGGATCTCCCGAATACTCTTCCTGGTTTCTTCGGGAGTAGAAGCGGCGGTCGCGAAAATACCCAATCCCCCCGCGTTGCAAACGGCCGCTACCAGCTTCGGCGTTGTAACCCAGTTCATTCCTGCCAGCATGATGGGGTGTTTTATCCCCAGCATCTCCGTAAATCTCGTTTTGATCATATGGCCTCCTTTGGTTGATCATCATGTTTTTTGTAATCTTTTGTGACGGCCTCATTATCCTGCGGAGAACGATGGGCAATGGACGATGAACAATGAACGGTTCATCGTTTAACGTTCGTCGTCTTGACGAAACGGGCCCTGTACCTTTCATACTGGACGTAGTAATTAGTGGTTACGTTCATATTTCACCAAAGATGCCCTACTGGTTTAAGACCCTTTTGCGATATGGTACGGGGCGGGCATCCACGCCGTTGCCGTATGACCAAACCTATTTTCCTTTGAATACGGGCTGCCGCTTCTCAATGAAGGCTTTGGAACCCTCGATATGATCTTCTGTTTCCGCACAAACCATGAACGCCTGGGCATGCCACTCCATATATTCAGGCCAAGGCAAATTCATCCCTCTGCGAACTCCCTCGATCGCCAACCGGACGGAGATGGGCGGCTTCCCGGCTATTTTATTGGCCAATTCCATCGTTGTGTCCATTAACTGCTCATGCGGCACCACTTTGTTGACCAAACCGATTCGCTCCGCCTCCTTTGCGTCGATGATATCCGTTGTCAGGATCATCTCATACGCCTTCGCGGTCCCCACCAACCGAGGAAGAAGAATCATGGCAGCGTCTGGAATCAAACCCACCCGGAGAAACACCTCCCCGAAACGAGCCTTTTCCGAGGCGATCCCCATATGACACATGAGGCTCATGTCGCACCCGTAACCAACGGCTGCGCCGTTGACCGCTGCTATGGAAGGCTTGTTGATTTCCACCAGGCGGTGCGCTCCGCCCATCGAATGCCTCTTCCTTTGCACGATCTGAAGCCGGGCTTGCTTTTCTCTCCTGAGGTTGTCTTCGGGGTCTAAAAATATATCCTGTACATCGTCCCCGGAACAAAATCCTTTTCCGGCCCCTGTGATGACAATCACCCTTACTTTGTCATTCTGGTCGGCGTCCGTGAAGGCTTGTTCTAATTCTTGATGGGTAACCATCGTCAGGGCATTCATCCTTTCCGGCCGATTCAGCGTAATGGTCGCGACGGGACCTTCGATGTTGTAAAGAATCTCCTTAAACACCATTTTCCCTCCTTTGAGCCATAAGGCGAAGATCTTACGTGAGACCCTGTGCCCATTCCCCGAAGGAATTATTGGTGGATCACTTTCCTACCCAGTGAGGCTCTCGCTTTTCAAAAAAAGATTTTACGCCTTCTTTAAAATCTTGCGTCTTCGTACTCAACTGAAAGCAGTAGCGCGCCGCTTCCTGGTGAGCCTCGAGGGATCGCTCCAGACCAAGGTACATGAGTTGCTTTGACATTTGAACTGCCAAAGGGGCTCCTCTCATCAGCTTTTTAGCAATCTCTTTGGCTGCAGTCATCAGTCGATCATGCGGCACGACACGACTCACTAAGCCAATCCGTAACATTTCCTGGGCGTCAATGATCTCTCCCGAAAAGACGAGCTCACAGGCCTTGGACAACCCGACAATCCGCGGAAGGAGGTAAGTCCCTGCCCCGGTATCGGGGACCATGCCTCTCAGAACGAACACTTGACCCCAGCGCGCACTTTCCGCTGCAATACGAATATCGCAATGGAGGCAAAATTCGGCCCCGATACCCACGGCCGCACCGTTGATCGCACAGATCGTCGGCTTGGGGATGCTGTTGAAATACCATTGGGAATCCCGGTATTCTGTTGAACTTCGCTCTTTCATCTTGAGGATTTCCACTTCCGATGAAATAGGCACTTCCCCTGTGATGTCCGTACCCGCACAGAAGGCCCGGCCATTCCCCGTTAAAATGACCACCCTGACGCTGTCATCTCTGCGAATCTCTTCGATGATCGAATGGAGTCTTTGAAGCATAGGATGGGTGATGGCGTTCAATTTTTCCGGCCGGTTCAGGGTTACAATCCCAATGCCATCCTCCCGACTGTAGAGCAGATCCTGTT
>DATHCH010000084.1:0-11288 GCA_035319625.1 Thermodesulfobacteriota bacterium | reverse complement strand
TTGGTAGCGGGGGCTAGATTTGAACTAGCGACCTTCGGGTTATGAGCCCGACGAGCTACCGGACTGCTCCACCCCGCGATTTAATCATTTTTAATCCATTCATAATAAATTGTCAACCCTTTCGACTCCCCTATCTAACCTAAGGATAAATCGCTCAGGCCGGTCCTTGAGAGGCGTCTATTCTCTTCAACAGGACAGATTTATGCGGTCGAATAGGTCAAGCTTTTCAAGACCTTCCTTGACAACCCTTCATCCGTCCCGTAGAATACGTCAGTAGCATTGTCATGGCTCTGCCCACCGGCAGGTAGGTGTATGCCATGGCGAAATTCCTATGAAAAAAACCCTCTACTTCTACATCTGGAAGGAGATTCTCCCCATTTTTTTTATCGGCCTGATGACCTTCACGATCATCCTCCTGATGGATAAAATCTTCAAGCTGATCGAATTGGTTATCAATAAGGGTGGAAATGTTACAAACATCTTGATGCTCCTTCTCTACATCTCCCCATCTTTTCTCGCCTTTACTATCCCCACGTCAGTCCTCCTCGGAATCCTTCTCACCCTTGGCAGGCTATCAGGAGATAGTGAAGTCACTGCCTTCAAAGCTTCGGGAATAAGTCTTTATCAACTTTATAGGCCGATCGCCATTTTTTCCGTCAGTACCTATCTCGTCACGACTTTTTTAGTCTTCTACGGGCTGCCATGGGGAAACCGTGGTTTTATATCCACGCTCACGCTCATAGCGCAATCCAAGCCGGACGTTGACGTCAAGGAGCGAGTTTTCAACGATAGTTTCAAGGGTCTTGTCGTTTATGTGGACAAGGTTCCCGTCCAAGGGAAAAAGTTGGAAGGCATTTTAATTTATGACGAAAGAAACAATGAGAATGTCAGCGCCGCCTTTGCTCAAGAAGGCTCTGAGAATGTCAACACGATCTTTGCTCAAGAAGGCTTTCTCATCAGCGATCCCCAATCTAAGGGGATGGTATTAAGGCTTCTGAATGGCAGTATTCATCGGTTTGAACCCACGACAAACAAATACCAAAAAATTGGGTTCGATACTTATGACCTAAAAATTGAACTGTCGAAGAGCATCGCTAACATTCAAAAAAACCTTCAAGAACATGAGATGTCAACCAATGAGATTAAGGAAAAGATAAGAAAGATGAAGGACCAAGGCGAAGACACGACGTCTCAGGAGGTGGAACTCCACAAACGATATGCCGTTCCCTTTGCTTGTATCGTCTTTGGTCTCCTCGGGGTCCCTCTGGGAATTCAGCCCAGACGTTCGGGAAGGTCGTACGGGTTTGTCTTCAGTATTCTCATCTTATTAGCTTATTACGTTTCCCTCATCGCCTTCGAAATGCTCGCAGTGAGAGGAGCTGTGCCTGCTTTTTGGGCAGGTTGGTCCCCTACGTTTATGTTCGGGGGTTTGGGTATCTACCTTCTGATTAAGGCGGCAAATGAGTCCCCCTTCAAGCCGGCCGTCTGGCTGATCGAAGGTCTCGACTTACTCCAGAAGAAATGGAGAAATCTCTCAGACCATGTTTGATCTTTACCGGACTCTCCATCGTTACGTCATTCGTGAATTTCTGAAGATATTTGGCTTAAGTCTGAGCAGTTTGATCCTTATCTATGTGGTCGTGCTCTTTTTCCAAAAGATGAATCTATTCAGTCAGTATCACGCTCCTTTCCACTTGATCTTCGTTTATTTCCTTTATAAAATCCCGGAGGTCATTTTTCAGTGGACCCTTCCCTACGCCATGCTCTTGGCGACCCTTCTCACTCTCAGCACCTTCTCCCGAAATAGTGAGATCACAGCGATGAAGGCAGGGGGTGCCAGCCTTTACCGAATCACGTTCCCGTTGCTTATCATTGCTCTGATCATCAGTTTCTATTCCTTCCTGGGCAATGAATACCTGGTTCCCGTCACGTACCAAAAAACCCGATATCTCCTGGATGTCCAGGTTCGAAAAGAAAAGCCAGCCAGTTTTTTTAAGAATTTCAAGATATGGTATCGTAGCGACCACCGCATCTTGAACATCCGGCTTCTCGATCCTCACAAAAAGGTTTTAAACGGCTTCACCCTTTATCAGTTTAATGACAATTTTCAATGTACAAAGCGGGTTGATGCCCGAGAGGTTAAATGGGCAGAGGGTCGATGGTGGTCCTATGATGGAACCGTCCGCGATTTTGGAGAGAACGGGTCCACCCAGGTGACTCCTTTTGAGAAAATAGAGCTCAATTTGGGGGAGGACTGGGAATCGTTGCGAAGAATCGGGCGAAACTCGGAAGAGATGAGTTATGGAGAGCTCTGGACTTACATCCAAAAGATCCAAGCCTCGGGCTACGACGCAACCCGGTATCTTGTCGATCTCTATTCCAAGCTTTCAACCCCTTTACTAAACCTAATCATGGTCCTGATTGGCATCCCATTCGCATTGAAAACAAGCCGGTCCGGTGGGGTGGCTTTGAGTATCGGGAGTAGCGTGATGATTGGCTTTTCCTATGGTGTCATCTTTTACATTTTTGTATCCTTCGGAAGATCAGGGGTTCTCTCCCCCTTTCTCGCTTGTTGGATCCCTACGGTACTCTTCGGGCTGGCTGGAACTCTCACCTTGATGAGCATCAGACAATAGCAGGAGATCAGGGGAACGGGTGATTTAGGTTACCAGGGAAAAGAGAACCATTTTAGTCTCATAACCTGATACTCCGGTATCCCGATTCCCTGATACCCTTTCAAGGGTTGGTGAGTGTATTCAGAAAGAAATTGATCTCTTGAAACGTATTGGTCAAGAAAAGAATCCCAATGCCTATCAGGAAAAGACCGCTCACGATATTGATGACCCTCATGTATCGTTTTATCTTATCAAAGGCAGAGAGGAATGAATTGAAAGCCAGAGAGGAAAGAAAAAATGGAATTCCCAGACCTATCGAATAATAAGTCAACAGCAGGATTCCCTTCGCGAGGCTTCTCGACGCGCTGGCATAGATGAGGATCGCGGAGAGGATGGGCCCGATACAAGGGGTCCACCCTGCTGCAAAAACCACCCCCACGAGAAAGGAACCTGCATAGCCCAAAGGCTTTTTCCTCATCTCAAATCTTTTTTCGATCTGCAGAAAAGGAATATTGACGATTCCTGTGAAGTGGATACCCAGGAGGATGACGAGTACCCCCCCTCCCTTCATGATCCAGTACTGATATTGAGCCAATAATTGTCCGAGATAGGTAGCCGAGGCACCCATCAGGATAAAGATCAAGGAAAATCCTATGATGAAGAAGAGGGAATGAAAAAGAGCGGCCCACCTTAGCTTCGACTTGGCTGCGGCATCCGTGAGCTCTTTGAACGAAGCCCCCGTGATGTAGGTGACATAAGAGGGCACCAGGGGAAGGACGCAAGGTGAGACGAAGGAGAGGAGCCCTGCTGAAAAGGCGATCATCCCTGAAATCTCTTGTGGATGGCTCATGGCTATCTCGAAATCATTATACTTCATTCCGCCCCAAACACAAGCATTTTTATTATGACGTCCCAACCCCGTTGACAACTCATTAAGCTGATGATAGCCTCTTATACACCGTACGTACGGTTTTTGAATCTTGGCTGCCTACCGGCTCTGCCCAGCCGGAGGCGGAGATTTTGCGTTTTCGGAAAGGAGCAGAATCATGGCAATTTTACAAATCAGTGTGGTACCCATTGGCACGGGGGGGACGAGCATCAGCGCTTATGTGGCGGATTGTATTCGTATTCTAAAAAAAGAAAAGATTCGTTATGAGCTTACATCAATGGGAACAAATATTGAGGGGGATCTTAAAGATCTATTCAGAATCGCCTTCAAAATGCACCAAACGCCTTTTAGAAAAGGAGCTTTACGGGTCCTAACAACTTTAAAGATCGATGATCGAAGAGATAAAAAGGGAACGCTAAAAGGGAAAAAGAGGGCTGTCGAGAATAAGTTAACAAGAAAGAGTTAAGAGTTAAAAGTTATGAGTTGTGACTTGTGAGTTGTGAGTTATGAATTCGGAGCAGAGAATTGCCGGGGAGTCGAAGGGTTGACTTCTTCATTCTTTCCATTATACTGAAAATACATTTATATCGCAGGAGGTTTAACATGAAGATCAAATGGTATGGACATGCAGCATTCTTAATCACATCCGATAAGGGAACAAAATTCATTATCGATCCTTACGAACCCGGGGCCTTCGGCGGTCAACTTTCATACGGGAAAATTAAGGACCAGGCAGATTTCGTCCTGATCACCCACGATCATGCCGATCACAATTATACGAAAGATCTTCCCGGAGCTCCTCAGATCCTCAAAGGGAGCGGTTCCAAAACAGTGAAAGGAATTTCGATTAAGGGCGTCGCAACCTATCACGACCCTTCCAAGGGCAGTGAACGAGGCCCCAACATCGTCTTCACCTTCAAGGTCGATAATATTCAGGCCTGTCACCTCGGAGACCTGGGCCACATTTTGAGCGACAAGGAATTGGCTGAGATCGGAGTGGTGGACGTTCTACTGATCCCCGTAGGCGGGTTTTTCACGATCGACCCAGAAGAAGCGACACGTGTCGTCGAGCAAATAAAACCTAAACTCGTCATCCCCATGCACTTCAAGACGGAGAAATGCGGATTTCCTATTGCACCGGTGGAAGATTTTCTAAAGGGGAAAACGAACGCAAAGCGGCCTAAGGCTGATGAAGTAAGTTTTGATAAAGCAACCCTTCCCCAGCAGATGGAGATTGTGATCTTAGATCACGCCTTGTGAACCCCGTTTGAAAAGGTGGGCCTCTTAATCCTACCCTTTCCCGACATAAGGATAGGGACTTATATTCAGCCCGCCATAATCGGGATGTTTTTCCAACAGGGGTGAAGCGTATGGAAAAATATGGTCTCAATCCATTACTCTCTCAGGAGCAGATCGCTTCCATCGTTCAGAATTTGGCAGATCGCATCTCGAGAGATTATAGCGGGAAAGAATTGGTGTTGGTCTGTATCCTGAAAGGGGCCTTCATGTTTCTCTCTGACCTCGTTCGTCGCCTCAAGATTCCCGCGAAAATCGATTTCGTAAGATTAGCCAGTTATGGATCCGGGATGAAGAGTTCCGGCAATATTGAGATCACAAAAGATATTGAGCTCTCCGTGGAAGGCAAGGATGTCCTCATCATCGAAGACATCATTGATAGCGGTCACACCCTCGAGTTTTTGAAAGACCGGCTCATCCTCTCCAACCCTCGTTCTGTCAAGATATGTGCCCTTTTAGACAAGAAGGGGCGTCGAGAAGTTGGAGCGGAGGCAGATTATCTTGGAACCGAGGTGGATGATGTTTTCGTCGTAGGTTACGGGATTGATTTCAATGAGAACTATCGCCACTTACCCGAAATTTATTATGTTACCACCGTCAATGACCCGTAGATTTGGAAGATGGACGCTCATCCTCCTACCCGTTTTTTTCCTCTTCCTGCAAAGTCCTGGTATCGCCCAGCCCCAGCCTGACGATTCGGCTCTCTTCAGGGAGGGAGAGATCTTTCTCTCCAAAGGGGAAACGGAAAAAGCGCTGTGGCGTTTTAAGAGCGTGGTGACCGATTTTCCGCAAAGCCCTCTCATCAATGAGGCCAAATTCAGGATGGGGATCTGTTATACCCGGCTCGGAAGGCCTCGAGATGCGATTCGTATTCTAAGCGAGCTCTTTACTACTTTTCTTTCTCCATCCAGAATGGTACAGGTTTTCAGCCTGCTGGGAGACAACTACGTTGAGCTAAGAGATCGGCCAAACGCTCTTTATTGGTACGGGAAGGGCCTTCTCATTCCCGGTCAACCCAACGAAGAGCTCAGGAGTAAGGTGAAATCCATTATGGATGCCTCGAATACTGAAGAGGAACTGAAGTCCATTGAATCTTTATACCGCGGGGCTTATGCGGGAGGATATGCCAAATTGAAGCTGGCCCAGATGGCAAGGCGCCAAGGAAACGATCTCGTCGCAAGAAGGTATTTAATGGAATTGGAAAAAGAATATCGAGGCATGGACTATATGCCCGCAGCCAAAGAGGTTCTGGACACAATCTCTCTTTCCCTTAAATCCAAATATACCGTAGGGGTCATCCTCCCTTTAAGCGGGATCCATAGCCCCTTCGGTGAAAGGGTCCTGCAGGGAATCCAATCGGCCATAAAAGAAACGGATTACCCCTTAATCTCACTGGCTATCCGTGATTCTAAAGGGAGTCCAGACGAGGCGGAGAAGGCAGTCGAAGAGCTAGTGAACAAAGAGAAAGTGATCGCCATCATTGGGCCCCTTCTCAGTGTCGATGTTGACCGGGGAGCAAAAAAAGCTCAGCAATTAAAAGTCCCTCTTCTCACCTTTTCCCAAAAGGAGCCTGCATCTAATAATGAGGATTTCGTCTTCCGAAATTCCCTCAGCCCTTCGGAGCAGATCCAGACCCTTGCCAACTTCGCCGTGAAAGAACTCAAACTTGGCACCTTCGCTGTTTTTTATCCTAACTCTCCGTATGGACTTTATTTCAAAAACCTCTTCAGTCAGGAGATCACCCGAAACGGCGGAAAGGTTTTAGGATCCGTTGTCTATCAAGAAGGTCAAACAGATTTCAGTCAGGAGATCAAAGGGTTCTTTAGGATCAAACCGGTCCAAAAAAATGACATGAGGGGGAAGAAAGAGGATGAATTTATGCCCCTTCTCTCTGTAGATGGAGTCTTTATTCCTGATAGTTCCGATCGCGTGGGCATGATCCTTTCCCAAATGGCTTATTATGATGTCAAAGGAACTTTTCTTGGGACCAATTCATGGAATGGTCCTGGCCTGATCTCAATCGGAGGGAAAGGATCCGAAGGGGCAGTCTTCGTCGATGCATTTTTTAACAAGTCCCCTTCCCCTTTGGTCGCTCGCTTTGTGGAAGAATTTCGAAAAACCTTCCAGCGGGACCCCGAGACCCTCGAAGCCTTGAGTTATGATGGAGCTAAATTCATAAAACAGATTCTTCAAACCAAATCGGTCTCCTCTCCTTCGCAAGTGCAAGAGGGGCTCCGGCAGGTCAAGAATTTTCTGGGGGTTTCTGGTCTAAAGGGTTTTGGAGAGGACGGGAGGGCGATTCGAACCCCTTGCATCCTGAAGGTTGATAAAGGTGAAATCCGACAGATTTGGCCGTAACCCTCCTCTCCCCTTCCATTCCTGGAACGTCAGTATGGACGAAGCCATTCAGATTCAGGAGGTTCTTAGAAAGCGGATCATTCTGAAGAATACATTTTCAAAAGTTCACCCCGTTAGAAATTCCAGTCGTTGCGACCCTGAGCATGTCGAAGGGCAGCGGCGTATCATTTCTAACGAGGCGAAAACCATTGGCGGGGGAGATGTTGCCTATTCCAAAGATGGGAAGTACTGCTTTGGTGCGATTGCCGTCCTTTCATTTCCAGATATGGAAGTCCTCGATAGGGCGGCGGCTGTTGGAAAGATCCCTTTTCCCTATATCCCCGGCCTTCTGAGTTTTCGGGAAGGCCCGATTCTGATCAAAACCTTTCAAAGATTAAAGCTAAAACCCGATGTCATGATTTACGATGGTCAAGGCATTGCCCATCCGAGAGGAATGGGGCTTGCCTCACACATGGGTTTATGGCTCGACGTTCCGTCAATTGGGTGCGCCAAGACGCCCTTGTTAGATGAATTTATCTCTCCAGGTCCCTCAAAAGGAAGTGTTGAATGGATTCGTTGGGAAGGGAAAAAAGTGGGTGTGGTTCTGAGAACAAGAGAGAATGTAAAACCGCTTTTTGTTTCTCCAGGTCATCGCATCGACCTACAGACGAGCATTCAGCTCATCCTCAAAAGTTGTAAACGATATCGAACCCCTGAACCATTGCGCCGTGCCCACCAACTCTCACGAAGTATGCTGTATAGCTCCTAGCGTAGGGTCAAGGTTCGACTTGCCTATTATTTTCCTTTAATTACTTATAACGCTCCAAATATCTTTTTAGCCTGTTCGTCCCCTCTTTGATATTCTGCAGAGAATTGGCGTAGGAAAATCGGATATATCCTTCTGCATTCGTTCCGAAATCGATGCCGGGCGCCACGCCGACCTTTGCCTCTTTTAGAATATCGAAAGCGAATCGATAAGAATCGTTAGAAAATCGTTTTGCATTGGCCAGGACATAAAAAGCTCCTGTGGGCTCCACCGTAATTCCAAATCCCAGTTCCCTGAGTTTTGGAATCAAGAACCGCCGTCGCTGGTCATAGGTTTCTCTCATTTTTTGAATATCTCTTCCGGCCTCCTTCAAACCCGTTAAAGCACCCCATTGGGCGAAGGAACTTGCCGCGATGAAGAGATTTTGCTGGATTTTTTGCATGGGTCGTACGAATTCTTTGGGTGCGATGAGATACCCCAGTCTCCATCCGGTCATCGCATAAAGTTTTGAAAACCCGTTGATCACAAAAGCACGATCCGTGAATTCAAGAATCGTATGGACATCCCCTTCATAGACCAGCCCATGATAAATTTCGTCCGAGATGATAAAATGAGAGAAACGAGCAATCTCTTTCATCCTCTCTGCGCGCATCAAATTTCCAGTAGGATTAGAAGGTGAATTGATCATGATCCCTTTTACCCTTGGGCTCAATTTCTCCTCAATCATCTCGGGAAGATACTGGAACCCTTCCTCTTCCAGCACCTTGACGAATACAGGAGATCCGTCAACAAACCGGATAATATTGGGATAACAAGGATAATAAGGGTTCGATAGGATAACTTCATCCCCGGGTTCTAACAGGGCAGCAAAGAGAAGGAGCATGGCCGGGGAAGTCCCTGAGGCAACAAGAATTTGTTCGGGGGAAACCTTAACCCGATATTTTTTCCAGTAATCTTCCGCAATGGCTTCCCGTAGCTCGATTAATCCCAAGCTGTGCGTATAATGGGTCTTTCCCTCACGGATCGCACGGTAACAGGCCTTATTGATACATTCCGGAGTGTCGAAATCCGGCTCCCCCACTTCCAGATGGATGATATGCTCCCCATTTCTCTCCAGCTCTTGAGCCTTTTCCAGAACATCCATCACAATGAACGGAGGAATGTCCTGAGCCTTATTCGATACCATGATCGACTCCCGGAAATCCAAATGACCTTTTTGGCCATTTGGATTTTGGATTTCATTTGAACTTTGAAATTTGACATTTACAGCTATTTAGGGTTCGGTGCTTATCGCAATCGGATCTCCCTTCTTCAGCTTCAGCAACTCCCGGGCATTCCCTTCTCTCACTGATATTTCAACGAAACCGCCACTTCCCAAAAGTGCGATCGGCTCGCCTTTCTTGCCCTCCGAGTATCCTTTCTTCAAACCCGAGATAACTTTCCTTCCTAGCCGAATGGCAAAAGGCCTACTTTGAATAAACCGAAAAAGTTTTTCTTCGTCGATATTGCTGATCACGTTTCCGAACGCATCGATATGGAGAATCTCTCCGAACAATTTCCCTTCTTTGACAAAGGGTTTTCGAGACCCAAGCTCTTTTAGGGATTTGATTTCGTATCCGAAAGCATTTGGTTTGACACCAAGAGAGAGATGTGCAGCCACCGGAGCAAAGATATCTCTTCCATGAAATGTGCTGCTGATTTTCGAAAGAAAGTACTTCTTCTTATTGAGGACCACCACCTGTTTCATCTTCTCCCTCTGTGCCACGAGCGTGAAGAGCCCATTGTCAGGGCCCACAAAAAAATAATGTGGCGTCACGACAAGAATGGGCTTCCTGATTCCTCCTACCCCTGGGTCCACCACCGAAAGATGAATCGTTCCCTTTGGAAAATATGAATAGGTGTTGGCCAGTATGAAGCCGGCTTCTTCTATATCCTGTGGATTGACTTGATGCGTTATATCGATAAGGAGGCACTGAGGGTTGATATTCAAAATCGCGCCCTTCATCGAAGCCACGTAATGGTCTCTGGTGCCGAAGTCGGTGAGGAGAGTAATAACAGGTTTCTTCATCAGGCGTCTTTGGAGTTTCGAGTCCGGAGTTTGAAGTTCGGAGTTGCAGACATTTTTTTTAAATTTTTATTGAAAGGCTTCCAAATAATCCCTTTCTCCGTAATGATGCCATTAATGAATGAATGGGGAGTCACGTCAAAGGCGGGATTAAAGGCCTTTACGCCTTTTGGAGCGATGGGATACCCACAAAAATGGGTCACTTCTGCCGTGCTTCTTTCCTCGATCGGTATCTCTTCGCCGGAAACTAAAGAGAGGTCAAGTGTAGAGGTCGGGGCCGCCACATAAAAAGGAATATCATGAGATTTTGAGAGAACAGCAAGTCCATAGGTCCCAATTTTATTGGCTGTATCTCCGTTTCTGGCAATTCGGTCCGCGCCCACAACGACCAGATCAACCAAGCCCTTCTTCATTAAAACGCCTGCCATATTATCGGTAATGAGCGTCGTCGGAATCTTTTCCTGAACCAGCTCCCAGGCCGTCAGTCGGCATCCCTGGAGCATGGGCCTTGTCTCATCCACGAAGACCTGAAATTTCTTTCCTTGGTCACGCGCCGCGTAAATTACTCCCAGTGCCGTCCCGTATCCACCCGTGGCTAATGCTCCTGCATTGCAGTGGGTGAGCACGCCGTCTCCATTTTTGATAAGTCTCTTCCCGTACTCCCCGATTTTTCGGTTTACCTCAATATCTGTCTTAAGGATTTGAAGAGCCTCTCGCACCAAATTTTTTTTGGTCTCCTCGACTCCATCGTTTTCAACGCGCTTCAATATCTTCTCCATACGGTCCACGGCCCAAAAGAGATTCACTGCCGTAGGCCTGGTCTCTCTCATTTCCTGGCAAACCCTTTCAACGGTTTTGGTAAAAACCTGTGGACTACTGGACCGCGTTTTCTTGGCTGCGAGGGCAATCCCTATAGCAGCCGCGACTCCGATAGCAGGCGCCCCGCGGATGGCCATGGTTCGAATCGCTTCTGCCACAGAAGAGGCGCTCCTGCAATCCAGATAGCGGACCTCCTGCGGAAGCTTTCTCTGGTCGAGAATCCTCACCCGGTCACCCTTCAACTCTATGGTCTTGAATTTCATAACCAGCATCCAAAATCTGAGATTGCTTCACTTGGTTCGCAATGACGGTTGGAATAGCTATTTTAATTTCTGCTTCAGCAATTCATTGACCAATTTGGGATTCGCCTTCCCTTGGGTCTGTTTCATCACTTCTCCAACGAAGAAGCCGAAGAGTTTCTCCTTGCCTTTTCGATAATCCTCCACCTGCTTTGGGTTGGCTTCTATCGTTCTTTGAATAGCTCTTTCAATCTCCCCTTCG
>DATHCH010000083.1:0-18376 GCA_035319625.1 Thermodesulfobacteriota bacterium | reverse complement strand
GTCGATGAGTCGGCGATTACCGGCGAGTCGGCGCCGGTCATTCGCGCCGCTGGCGGCGACCGGTCCGGCGTGACCGGGGGGACAGTCGTGCTCTCTGATCGGATCGTTGTTCAGATCACCAGCGGAGCAGGTGATTCATTCCTCGACCGGATGATCGCGCTGGTGGAGGGCGCCATCCGTCAGCGAAGTCCGAATGAGATTGCTCTCACGCTGCTACTGTCCGCCTTTACGCTGGCTTTTTTAATTGTGGTGATTCCACTTTGGCCTATGGCCTGGAACGCCGAGCAATACATGATGGCTTATCTGGGCATTCAAGAACCCTTGAGAAGCCTCGGCACCGATGTTCCGACCCTCGTTGCGCTCTTAGTCTGCCTCATTCCCACGACCATTGGTGCGCTGCTTGCCGCCATCGGAATTGCGGGTATGGATCGCGCTCTGCAGGCCAACATTATCGCCAAGAGCGGAAAAGCAGTGGAGTTGGCTGGCGACATAGACGTCGTGCTGCTCGATAAGACAGGGACGATCACGATAGGGAATCGGAATGCAACAACGTTCTTACCGATAGGAAATTATTCGGCTGCCGACGTTGGGCGACTGGCTGCCCTGGCGTCCGCCGCTGACGAGACGCCCGAGGGAAAGAGCATCGTGAGATTGTTCGAAAAGCAAAGCGAAACCACTATCGGCGTGCCAGCGGACGCGCAGTCTGTGCCATTTACAGCGCAAACGCGCATGAGCGGCGTTGATCTTCCTGACGCCCGACGAATACGAAAAGGAGCACCGGACGCCATCATCAAATTCGTCCAGGACAACCATGGCAGCGTGCCGGGTGAGATCAACGCATTGGTCGATAGCGTGGCATCCAAAGGTGCAACCCCTCTGGTCGTCACTGATGATGGCCGTATCGCCGGCGTGGTCGTTCTTGAGGACATTTTGAAACCCCACATGCATGAGCGTTTCGAGCGGCTGAGGAAGATGGGGCTGCGGACCGTTATGATCACCGGAGATAACCCTCTAACGGCTGCAACCATCGCTGCACGGGCGGGGGTCGATGACTTTCTCGCTCAGGCCACGCCGGAGACCAAGCTCTCTTACATCCGGAAGGAGCAGGCTGGCGGGAAGCTGGTGGCCATGATGGGCGACGGCACGAACGACGCTCCGGCCCTGGCTCAGGCAGACGTCGCTCTGGCCATGAACGCAGGCACCCAGGCAGCTAAAGAAGCGGCCAACATGGTCGATCTGGACAGTGACCCCACCAAGTTGATCGAAGTTGTGGAAGTCGGAAAGCAGCTCTTGATAACGCGAGGCGCCCTGACGACATTCTCGATCGCCAATGATGTGGCCAAGTACTTTGCAATCATCCCGGCGCTTTTTGCAGGGACTTTGCCCTGGCTCAAGGTGATCGACATCATGCATCTCCATTCACCGACCTCGGCCATTCTATCGGCTATAATTTTTAACGCGCTGATTATTCCTGCGCTCATTCCAGTAGCGCTCAAGGGAGTTAAGTATCAGCCTCTTGGTGCCGATGCTCTATTGCGCAGGAACATGCTCATCTGGGGACTGGGAGGCGTGATTCTGCCTTTCATCGGCATCAAACTGATTGACCTCATCATGGTGGGTTTTCATTTGACTATTTGACGTTTCAGCGAATCAAGCGTGCCTATCGGCAGGCTGGGAGGCATAATATGTGGCAAAACTTTTCGAAAAGCATCTTTCTGTTGTTAGTGCTAGTGATCATCTGCTGCGTCCTTTACCCATTGGGTTTGTGGGTGGTCGGACAGGCCTTCTTTCCCTTTCAGGCCAACGGGAGCCTGCTGACAGGTCCTAACGGTAAACCGGTGGGATCGCGGCTCATTGCGCAGCCGTTTACTAAGGACGAATACTTTCAGCCCCGCCCATCTGCTGCGTCCTACGATGCGTCTGCTTCAAACTCGTCATCCCTTGCGGCATCCAATTACGCTCTGCGCGACCGGGTCGGCCGGACGCTCGGTCCGATTGTGAAATATCGAAGTGGTCCCAAAACAGGACAACTCGTGGCACCGGACATCGAAAGTTGGTTCCAGAAGGATATGTTCCAGAGCAGGCCCAACATCGTGGCTCAGTGGGCAAATCTGCACAACTCCCTGGCCCAGGCCTGGGTCAATGCGGATCCGACACACGGCCAGTACGTGGACAATTGGACAAAGACGCATCCAGCCTTGGTAGCCCAGTGGATGAAGGACAATCCGGGCACTCCACAGCCCAAGGCACCCGATCTGGCTGTGGTGTTCTTCGAGAACTTTTCCAAGGAGAACCCGGGGAAGTTTCCCTCCGCTGTTACTCACAAAGGAGCTGATGGCAAGGATCAAACGACAATTGAACCGATCAAGGACGGTTCGGACGTTCAATCGATCTTCTTTGATATGTGGCGACAGGATTATCCCGAGGCTCACCTCCAGGAGGTTCCCGGCGATCTCGTCACTACTTCCGGCTCCGGACTCGATCCTCATATCACGCTTCAGAACGCCGAGTATCAGCTCGACCGGGTTGCCTCCAAATGGGCTGCCAACCTGAAACGCGACCCGAACGTAGTCCAAAAAGAGATCGAGGAGATATTGCAGGAGAACGCCTCGGCGCCATGGTTCGGGCTGACAGGTGAGAAGTTCGTGAACGTCCTCGAAGTCAATCTTAAACTACGCGAGCGATACGGCGCCCCGTAGCCACAGAGGGGCGAAGAAAAATAATATTCTTTTCGGTCTTATCCTTTAGGTTAAAACCCCTTTCTGCTATAATATCTGACGATTACACGGCCTTGACGGTAATTGAATGCTTGACACCGTCTTGACCTTATTTGGAGGGGCTTTTTTGGATTCTCATTCGTCATGTTGTGCTTGCAATCGGCTCCGATAAGAGATTAAACAACGGATTGGGAATACATAACAAGTGGCTTCACTCCTGTGGGCATACTTGTTTATATCTAACGGGTGCATTAAGGTAAAGAGCGATTCCTTTGATATTGGATTATCCAGAATGGGGAGGCGGGCCTAAAAGATGGAAGTAAAGAAAAACAATGAAGATGCGACAAGACCAGACCCGGATGCCCTCCTGAAGGAAGTTGAGCGAGAGGAAGAAGAAAAGGGAAAGCTAAAGATATTTCTCGGCTACGCCCCGGGCGTCGGAAAAACGTATGCCATGCTCAATGAAGCCCACGTATTGAAGAAGCGCGGCGAGGACGCGGTGGTAGGCATTGTGGAGACTCACGGCCGCATGGAAACGGAGGCATTACTCAAGGATCTGGAAATGATTCCACGACGGCGAGTTGAATATCAAGGTATTGTTCTTGAGGAATTGGATCTTGATGCCATACTTACACGGCGACCCGCGGTGGTTTTGGTAGATGAACTGGCGCACAGCAATGCACCGGGCAGCCGCCATCCGAAACGGTACCAGGATGTTGAGGAATTGCTTGACAGTAGGATTGACGTTTACACAACGTTGAACGTCCAGCACTTTGAAAGCCTCAACGACATCTTGGAAAAAATTACAGGAATTCGCATGCAGGAGACATTGCCCGACACCTTTCTGGATCGAGCCGACGAGGTACAAGTGATCGATATCCCTCTGGAAGAGCTTTTTGAGCGGCTGAAAGAGGGAAAGGTATACATTCCAAGGCAGGCCGAACTGGCAATGCAGAATTTTTTTCAGCGGGGCAATCTTGTTGCCCTACGGGAACTGATGCTCACCCACGCCGCCCACAAGATGGATACCGAGCTTTTGAATTATATGAGGGCAAAGGCTATTTCCGGCCCCTGGCCAGCAGGGGAGAGAGTGATGGTCTGCGTGGCCCCGAGTCCTTATGCAAAACAACTGCTGCGCAAGGGTTACCAGATTGCGAAAGATGCGCATGCCGAATGGTACGCCG
Organism: Thermodesulfobacteriota bacterium; assembly: GCA_035319625.1. Classification (GTDB taxonomy): domain Bacteria; phylum Desulfobacterota; class BSN033; order BSN033; family UBA1163; genus UBA1163. Next base: position 14,475 of record DATHCH010000083.1, on the reverse strand, counting down.
TGCATGTTTCTACACCTGCTCTGAAGGAGATGTCGGATGAGGACAAGGCTTATATTGCCGAGGCATTGAACCTCGCAGAAGAATTGGGGGCAAAGATTGCAACCCTTTCCGGAACGGATGTCGCAAACGAGATCCTGCGTTTTGCCCGAGAATATAATATTAACCATATTGTTATCGGAAAACCTCTCCACTCCATGTTGTTTGGATTCTGGAAGGGCTCACCAGCCTCCCGACTGCTGCACACCCGAAGTGAGTTTGAACTGCATCTCATTACGCCGACCGCTGAAAAGAGGGAGGTGGAAGTAAAGTCGACAACGCAACGGTTTACGTTCAATCCGAAGGAGTACGCTCTGACCGCCCTTATGGTCGGTGCTGTGACCCTGTTGAACTTTTTCCTTCAGGGATTCGTCAATCGTATTGCTCTGGTTTATGTCTACTTGATTGTGACGATTGCGAGCGCACTCCTTTTTGGCACCGGGCCTTCGGTATTTGCCTCGATCGTCAGCCTACTCGCTTTCGATTTTTTCTTTACAGAGCCAAAATACAGCTTCACAATGATTCATCCGCATGACGTCATTAATGCCTTAATTTTCTTCCTCACCTCCATCATTGTCGGCCAGCTTGCCAAGATAACAAAGAGACAAAATCTTCTTCTACAACTTCGCCTGAGGCGGGTGACCCTTATTGAGGAAATAAGCAAAGAGTTCTTGATGCTTCCTCCCGTTGAACAACTTGTCGGTGGGATGGTTCAGAACTCGAAAGACTGGGAGAATATTTTGACCCTATTTCGTACGACCGTTCTTGATCATATCAGTCATATTGCAATCAAGTATCTGTCGAAAATCATGGATGCACCCTCTTTTGTCCTTTTCCTTGGGAAGGACATGAGACTCCAGATCTGGGCCCGAAGCAAACCGGATACGGATCTCACTCCCAAAGAGATGGCCGTTGCCGAGTGGACTTACGCACACGGTGAGCCCGCCGGAGCAGGAACGCAAACCCTGCCGAGCGTTAAACTCTTTTTCATACCTATGAAAACATTTGAGGAGGCAATCGGTGTCATCGGAATTCAGTTTGATTTCAAAAATCTTCTGCTCGATCAGCGCCGTCTTCTGGGCGTCATCTCCAATCTGTCAGCCCTTGCTGCGGCAAGATGGGTCAAGACATAGGCAATAAAGTAAGGAAAAAAATCGGAATAAATATTCCATTTCTTTTACTTCCCCCGCGCTGTCATCATCCTTTGCATATCTTCTAAACAAAAAATACAAAGGTCACGATTATAAAGAGAGGGATGAGAATGCCACAGGACCAGAGCATGTATCCGAAGAAGGAAGGGATATTAATCCTCCGGTGTTCACAAATCGCCTTGACCATGAAATTCGGACCATTGCCAATATAGGAATTCGCTCCCATGAAAACCGCTCCAACGGAGATCGCCTCCAAATATTTGATCGGGATTCCTACGATCTCCTTTGGCAGCCCGGTCGTCCGGGAGAGCCCCTGTGCGAAGCTCAGGAAAGTCGCATAAGTGGGAATGTTATCGAGAAATGAAGAAAGTCCACCGGTTATCCAGAAAAAGTGCCAGGGAAGGCGAACTCCGAATTCAGCCCCTCGGGCTTCTAAAATGAGTAGGACAGGGACTATCGTGATGAATATTCCAGCAAAGAGAATCGCCACCTCAATGATCGGGGCGTAGTTAAAGTGGTTTTGTTCGTGAATCTCTTTGGGTGTAGAAAGAAGGGAAAAGACTGTTAACCCGATCATCACGACTTCCCGGGTAGGTGTATCGAAAAGTATGACACTTAAGAGCACGCCGATGATGAATAGAATGTTCCTTTTTCCGTGAAGGGAAACAGGTGCGGCCATCTTCTTATCCAGCCTAATTGGTTGCGGAGACTCCCGCTTCCCGAAGTGAAAATCAATGAAATAAAAGACGATGAGGAGGACCGTCATCATGAATATCCACTGAGGGAAAAGTCTAAGAGTCCAGAAAAAGGGGACGCCTCTCAAATAGCCTATAAACAACGGAGGATCACCGATCGGTGTGAGGCATCCACCAATATTGCAGACGATAAAGATGAAGAAAATCGGGATGTGAGGTATAAACTGCCTTTTGCTGTTGGTCCTCAAGACAGGTCTTATCAAAAGCATGGCAGCGCCTGTTGTTCCAAGAATATTGGCTATGATCCCACCCACAGTGAGGAGGATCGTATTATTTCGCGGGGTCGGCTTAATATCCCCGCTCAGGAATATTCCTCCGGAGATAATAAAGAGAGAGACGCGAGCAGAATGATGAAGGAGAAATATTCCTTTATTTCATAGAGTAATGGATGCAAATTATGATAATGGTAGAAGAGAATAACGACGGGCAGCGAGAGAATTGCAGAGAGGATCGCTTTATTCCGGTTGCTATCCCAGAAACGCCTATCGGTAAGCGGTAAGATTGCAATAGAAAGTAGGAGAAGAACAAAAAAAGACACAGTCCAAAAGGGCAGAATTTGTCCTAAATTTTCCATCGCTCTTTTTTCCCATCCTCTATCAACGCTTCTCGCTATCTTTTTCGTGCTTTGTTTTGCCAGAGATGACCAAAGTGATTTCGCCCTTTAACTTCCGTCCACCGATCTGAATTTGGATCTCACTTACCTTCCCCCTGATAATCTCTTCATAGACCTTTGTCAATTCACGGGTAAGGACGATCTTTCGATCACCCAGGACCTCGTAGATATCTTTCAGTGTTTCGGAGACGCGATGGGGAGATTCGTAAAAGATGAGGGTTTCCCTTGCGTCCGCCAATTCCTCGAGGACATCCCTACGCTTCTTTGTTTTATGGGCAAGAAAGCCTCTAAAAATGAAGGCATCTGTTGGAAGCCCAGAGACACTCAGAGCCGCAGTCACCGCAGAGGCACCCGGAACGGGAACAATGGGAATCTGGTGCTCAATGGCAGTTTGAATAAGGCGGAACCCGGGGTCGGAAACGCCGGGTGTGCCCGCATCTGAGACGAGGGCAACTCGCTCGCCCTGTCTCAATTTGGAGACGATAAATTCCTTTTTTCTTAATTCGTTTCCTTCAAAATAACTGGTGAGATGGGTTTGAATCCCGAAGTGCCTCAAGAGGAGACCGGTATGCCGCGTGTCCTCGGCAGCGATCAGATCCACCTCTTTTAAGGTGCGAAGGGCCCTTAGGGTAATGTCCTCCCGGTTTCCAATCGGGGTGGAAACAATATAAAGCGTGCCTTTCGTCGGGTCAGAAGAACGAAACGTCATAATTCTTTAAAATCATTAAGCATTTAAAGGATATCATTTATTCATAAATTGATCAATAGGGAAATGGGCAAAAAAATAATTGACAAATGTTGTCAAAATCCATAAAGATATAGTCATCTTAGAAAGTTGCCCTCCAGGGTCCCGCGCTACCGGCAGTTAGGTTCAACACTTCTACTGCGGGGCTCCGAAAAAGGAACTTATGCCCGAAGAGGTTTCAGCAGATAAAAAGGCCCTTGATCTTAGCGGTGAGATGCCGTTAATCGAAGGGATGGAGGGTGACGAGGAGTTCATCGTCGCCAGGGATTCAACCAGTGCCTTCATCAAGGCGATCAAGGCATTTCGTTTTTACCCACCGGACAACCCCACCCTTAAAGGATTTCGAGAACAGGTCCTTAAGAAATTCCAATTTTTCCTGAACAAATATCAGTCCTTCGTGATTCACGTAGCAGAATACGATCTCTCCTATAAAGGGAAGATCTTATATGAAAATAGAGATGTGAAGACTAGTCTTGCCTTTCTCCTTTACAAAGACGGGTTGAGGGAAATCCGTTTTATGAAGGGGTTGGAAGAATGGGAGGTCCAGGGGATCATTGATATAATCAAACAGAGCGATAATATCAATCAATTAGAGGATGATATCGTTACCTTGATGTGGGAAAAAGATTTCGAACACATCAGTCATTTGGCAACGGATGAATTCTTGGAGGAGACACCCATTATCGTTCCAGACAATATTGACCAGTTCAGGAAGAATCTGGTTTTTAAACCCCTTGCGCATCACGTGGAAGTAGACCCCGCAGAAGAAGGTTCAGAGGAAGGGGTCGATTTGGATGAGATCCTATCCAGGGCGATCGAGGAACCCGCTCCATTTGTTTCAGATCGAAGCGTCTATTTCCTCACCTCAGGCGAAGTCGAGGGGTTGAGAAAGGATGTTGAAGCGGAGATCGATCCAACGTTTGTTTTCAATATCATGGACATCCTCTTCGAAATATTGGCTTTGGAGAAAGAGCCCGAGCCCTATCAAGATGGAGTCAATACGCTGATCAAAACATTGGACGCCTTTTTGACCCTCGGTGAATTCACCAAAGCGACCGAGCTTTTGCAACGAGTGAACATTATTCTTAAAACTTATGACCTCCAGGACTGGCAGATCGAAAGCATTCGAAAAATCATTGTGGAAGCTGGTGATGAGGTGCGGATCGACCGGATCGGGAAGGTTCTCGAGAGGGAAGAGGTTCGTTTGGAAGACGTCGACGCCTATCTCTCGCTCCTTCAAAAAAACTCCATCACCCCCCTCATCAAGTTGTTAGGGGAACTTAAGAACTCGAAGGCGAGAAGGGTATTCTGTGATGCCCTCTCCGAAATTGGGAAGAATGCCGTTGAGCTGATTACTCCTTTTATTGACGACCGACGATGGTTCTTGGTTCGAAACATCACCTATATCTTAGGCCGAATTGGAAAGGAACAATCGTTTCCTTACATCCTGAAGGCATTCAATCATGAAGAAATTCGGGTGAGGAGGGAAGCCATACAGGCACTGGGGCTCATCGGCGGATCGAAGGCTGTTGGATTATTGGTCAAGGCTATCACAGACAATGATGTTCGAATCCGGTGTATGGCGGCTATTAACTTGGGGAAGGTAGGCAAAGATGCGGGCCTCATTCCTCTTTTAGAAGTGGTGCAATCTAAAGATTTTTACAAGAGAGAACCGGTGGAAATCAAAGCCTTCTTTAACGCCATCGGAATGTCCGGCTCCAATGAAGCGGTTCCTGTATTGCAGCAACTCCTGGAGCGAAAGAGTTGGTTCGGCCGAGGAACCACCGATGAAATCCGGATTGGAGCAGCCAACGCTATGGCCATGATTGGAACTCCAGATGCAAAGATCCTTCTGGAGGAGGGGAAGAATTCAAAGGACGATTCCATCCGGGATGCTTGCATACAAGCCTTGAGGAGCCAATCCTCCTGAGGAGTCAATCGTTCGATGCCAGAAGAAAAAACCCCTCTTGACCATGAACATCTGCCGACGAAATTAGGAACAGAATTTGTTACAAAATTCTCCCGGCTGCTAAAAGGAGCGACCATCTATGATCAGAAGAATGTCAACATCGATCGCCTCACCCACGAATGTGTCCAGGCGATCAACGGTATCATCCGATCTCAGGGCAATTTCTTCTTAAAGATCGTTCGGGATAATTTTTTCTTCAATAATACGCGGATTATCGTGAAGGCCGACAAGTATCCAATCTTTAAAGCTTTTTGGCAGGAGATGAGAAAGCGGTGGATCGGGGAGGTGGAGTTTTTAGAAGAGGTGAAGGGGGAGCATCTAAAGGATTTTGTCTATCTTCTCCTAGGGCTGGAGGAGAATAATGAGAGCAATTACCTCTATGTCAAGAAGCAATTAGAGTACCGAAACGTCCAGTCCATCGAAGTCGGGAAATTGGAGTTTTTTAAAGACGAGGAGATTTATGTCGATTCGGAGGATCAGAAGAAACGTTCGAAAGAGGTCTATTTTAAGTCTATCAGTTTAGTAAAGGAAATGGTGGAGAACATAAATCAACAAAAAGCGCTCAATATTCGAAAAGCCAAGCGCTTGATGCAAAACGCTGTCAACGCCATCCTGCAGGATGATTCCACTTTGTTGGGTTTGGCGAATATTAAAAATTATGATGAATACACCTTCAATCATTCCGTGAATGTGGCCATCTATGCCATTGCCCTGGGGCAGAGGATCGGTATTCCGAAAAAGCACCTCTCTCATCTGGGCATGGCCGGCCTATTCCATGACATGGGAAAGACCAGAATTCCAAGGGAGATTCTTAACAAAACGGGGAAGTTGTCTCCTGAAGAATGGTCGGTCATGCGTACCCATCCCGTCGCCGGGACAGAGCTCATCATGAGCATGAAAGAATGGGGAGAACTTTCTACCCGGATGATTGAAGGCGCGTTTGAACATCACCTGCGATACGATCTGACCGGCTATCCACGACTCACCCGAAAGAGAAAGATTAGCCTATTTGGGAGAATCATCACCGTTGCCGATTGTTACGATGCCTTGGTGAGGCCAAGGGTCTATAATCGATTCCCGTATGTTTCTGAGAAGATCCTGGGAATCATGCTGGAGCGAAGTGGAAAAGACTTCGACCCCGCCATCGTCAAGGTCTTTATTAATATGATCGGCATCTTTCCCCTCGGGACCTTGGTTTTATTAAACACCAATGAAATGGGAATTGTTACCCAGATCCAGGAGGATACGGAACTGATCGACCGGCCAAAGGTCTGCCTCCTTTATTATGGTAACGGAGAGTATCGGAAAGGGAAAGTGGTGGATTTGAAAGAAAGGGACGATGCAAGCGGCAACTTCAAGAGGAGCATCGTCAAGACCCTCGACCCGAATGAATATAATCTCAACGTCGCAGAATTTCTGATGTAATCGTAAATTTCCAAGTTCCGATTATGGATTGAAAGATCCTAAATCCGAAGCCGGCTTCCATCGATTCGCAATTCATAACTCATAACTCATTTCCCCCTCCTCTTTGAATCCTCCCATAATCGGTCCATTTCGACCGGGTTAGATTGAGAGAAGGATTTTCCTTCCCTGTAAAGGGAGATCTCAATATAATGAAAGCGAGACACGAATTTGTCTAAGGACTTTTTCAGTGCCTCTTCCGGATGGACACGGAGAAACCTCGAAACGTTTGCCACGATAAAAAGAAGATCCCCGATTTCTTCGCGAATCTTCCTCCTGTCCCGTAGAGAAAGGGCTTCTCTAAACTCTCTCATTTCTTCCTCCAGTTTACTCAACACCCCTTCGATATTTGGCCAGTCAAATCCAGCCCGGGAAGCCTTTTGCGTCAATTGATAGGCCTGGGAGAGAGATGGAGAACCGAGGGATATTCCTTCTAAGATAGATCTCCATTTCTTTTCAGCCACTCTTTTTTTTGAACGACGAGGAACAGCTCTTTTCCTCCTTTTTCCCATCTTCATCAAAGCCTCCAGGTTAATATGAGATTGCTAAGTTCCCGTTTCTATGTTATTTTAACTTTTCTAAAAATAAAGGAATTTTGTTCTTCGGTCAATAAAGAGAAACTTTTGATAAAGTAATGATTGCGGATAGGAAGGAACGGCAATGGATTACCGTCACACGCTGAATCTGCCAAAGACGGATTTTCCCATGAAGGCCAATTTAGCAAAGAGGGAGCCTGAGATGTTGGCCGACTGGGAGGTCAAGGGAATCTATCGTCAAATCCTCCGAAGGGCCAAAGAAAGGCCCAAATATATCCTCCACGACGGACCTCCCTATGCGAACGGAAACATTCACATCGGGACTGCCTTGAACAAAATTCTAAAGGACTTCATCGTTAAATCGAAGTTTATGACCGGGTTTGACAGCCGCTATGTTCCGGGATGGGACTGCCATGGTTTGCCCGTTGAGCACGAAGTAGAGAAGGGCCTCGGTGCGAGGAAGGCCGATCTCTCGATCGTCGAGATTCGACGAAGATGCCGGGAATACGCAGCGAGTTTTGTGAACATTCAGAGAGAGGAATTCAAACGGCTCGGAGTATTTGGGGAGTGGGATGATCCCTATCTGACCATGAATTTCGAGTATCAGGCAACCATCGTTCGAGAATTCGGAAAGTTCCTTCTGGATGGCTCGGTTTACAAAGGGAAGAAGCCCGTCTACTGGTGCCCCACCTGCAAAACAGCTTTGGCTGAGGCTGAGGTGAAATACGAAGACCTTCGTTCCTCATCCATCTATGTGAAATTTGAGTTGGTCTCCGAGATCAGAAAGGAGTTTCCGAACCCGGATGGAAAACCCGTTTACATCATCATTTGGACGACCACCCCCTGGACAATCCCCGCTAATTTGGCAATTGCGCTTCATCCGGATTTTACCTATGTGGCAGTGGATGTGGGGAAAGAGGTGCATATCCTCGCAGAGGGCCTGCTGGAAGAGGTGATGAGGAAATTCGGAATCAAGAAATATGAAGTATTGGAAAAATTTCTTGGAAAGAGATTAGAAGGACTCAAGGCCCGGCATCCCTTCCTCGACCGAGACTCCCTGATCATTCTTGCTTCTTATGTAACGTTGGCCGCTGGAACAGGGTGTGTTCACATCGCGCCCGGCCATGGTCAGGAGGATTACGAGAGCGGAGTGCAGTACGGTCTGGAGGTCTACAGCCCAGTGGATGATGATGGCCGCTTTACCCAGGATGTCCCTTTCTTCGCGGGACAGTTCGTTTTTGATGCAAATGATGCTGTGAATAAGAAGCTGGCCGAGGTGGGAGCGCTCCTCAAAGAAGAGATGATGGTTCATTCCTATCCCCATTGCTGGCGGACCAATGACCCCATTATTTTTCGAGCCACAGAGCAATGGTTCATCTCCATGGATAAAAAAGGACTGAGACAGAATGCTCTGAAGGCCATCGGTGCGGTGACCTGGATTCCTCCCTGGGGAAGAGATCGTATTTACGGGATGATTGAGAACCGGCCGGATTGGTGTGTGTCCAGGCAGAGAGCCTGGGGCATCCCTATCACTGTCTTTTACTGCTCTTCCTGCAAACAGCCCCTTGTTCATCAGGAGGTGATCGATCACATCGCACGTCTTTTTGAGAGGGAGGGAGCGGACGTGTGGTTTGAAAAGGGTACGAATCACCTGTTGCCAAAAGGAACCCAGTGTCCCAAATGCGGCGGAAAAGATTTTGAAAAGGAGACGGACATCCTGGATGTCTGGTTTGACTCGGGGGTTTCGTATGCGGCGGTCCTGGAGAAACGGGAGGGCCTTGAGTTTCCGGCCAGTCTCTATTTGGAGGGAAGCGATCAACACCGGGGATGGTTCCACAGCTCTCTCCTCACTTCTGTCGGTACGAGAGGGTGCGCCCCGTATCTCGCTGTCCTGACCCACGGGTTTGTCGTGGATGGTGAGGGGAAAAAAATGTCGAAGTCAGCAGGAAACGTGATCGCGCCCGAAGAAGTCGTAAATCAGTTGGGAGCCGATGTCTTGAGGCTCTGGGTCGCGGCGGAAGATTACAAGGATGACATCAAGATCTCTGGCGAGATCCTGAAACGACTGGCGGATAGCTACTTTCGCATTCGAAATACCTACCGTTTTCTATTAGGCAATCTCCACGATTTTCATCCCGAAAAAGACCGGGTTCCCTATCGTGACCTCCACGAGATGGACCGATGGGCTCTCCATCAGCTTCAGAAGCTCATCGCCAGAATTCGCGAGGCTTACGAACGGTTTGAGTTCCACGTGGTCTACCACAGCGTTCAGAACTTTTGCGCGGTGGAGATGAGCGCCCTCTATTTCGATATCCTGAAGGATCGGCTCTACACATTCCCCTCCAGTTCCCGAGGACGAAAATCGGCGCAGACCGCCCTGTACGAGGTTTTAAGAGCGCTGGCCTGTCTCATGGCTCCTATACTTTCTTTTACATCGGAAGAGGTCTGGAAATACCTTCCGCAAGGGTCGGAGAAGGCTGAAAGTGTTCACCTAACTTCTTTTCCTGAGGTGCAGGGTGAATATCTGGATGATGCCTTAAACGAACGGTGGGAGCGGATCTGGGAGATTCGAGCCCTGGCGACCAAGGCTTTGGAAGAGGCCCGGACGAAGAAGGTAATCGGGCTCTCGCTGGACGCACAGGTCCATCTCCACCTTCCCGAGGAGGCCTTTTCGTTTTTTGAATGCTATGAGAAAGACTTAAGGGCAATTTTTATTGTCTCCTCGGTCACGCTTCATCGCGCGAGCGGGACCAAGGATGAAAAAGAGGTGAGGGTGGAAGTCCTCCGGGCAGAGGGCAAGAAATGTGAAAGATGCTGGAACTATGAAGTGAGTGTGGGCCAGCATCCGGAGCATCAGACTATCTGCGGCAGATGCGTCGAGGCGATCAAGAAATAAACAAATTGCGGATTTCGGATCGCGGATTGCGGCCGTCCCCTCTCTCCGGTGGGGGAGAGGGAGGATGAAGTATGAAACAAAAATACTGGATCCTTTTGATTTTCTGTTTGGGAATTCTCCTGCTGGATCAGTGGACCAAATACATCATTGTGCAAAAATTGAGCCTCTATCGAAAGGTGGAGGTGGTCCACGGGTTCTTTAACGTTGTCCATGTGAGGAATACAGGTGGCGCTTTCGGAATCTTCGGAGGAGCAAGAGGAGGAATTGGTTCCATCCTCTTTGTAGTGGTCTCCCTGATCGCCATTGTGGCCATTATTTTTCTTTTTACTAAAACAAGAGAAAATGAGGGGACTCTAGCCCTCTCATTTTCTCTCATTCTGAGTGGCGCCCTGGGCAACCTCATAGATCGCCTCCACTACGGGGAAGTCGTAGATTTTCTTGACTTTCACATAGCTGCTTATCATTGGCCCGCCTTCAACGTGGCGGATTCCGCCATCTGTATCGGCATCGGGCTGATGGCTTTAGAGATATTGAAACGAGACCGCAAAAGAAGCACCAAATCCCAAACGCCGAATCCAAATAAATTCCAATGAACCAAGCTCCAAATATGAAAAGATTCCTTGGTCGTTTCAGCTTGAAGACCAGGGGTTGTTCGTAATTTGGGACTTGAGACTTGTATTCATAACTCATAACGCTAAACTCTTAACTCATAACCCGAAAATGCACCCCATCCTCTTTCAATTTGGTAGCTTCCATGTCTATGCGTACGGGTTTTTCGTCGTCGTGGGTTTTTGCGTAGCGGCGGTTCTCTCCGCCCTGAAAATTCGAAAATCAGATATCAAGCTTCCCCTTGAGAATATAGCCGATCTTTTCTTCTACACGGTTTTGTCAGCCTTCCTTGGGTCAAGAATCCTGTTCATCTTGATCAATTTCGATGTTTATCGTCAACATCCCTTGCAGATGTTCAAAATTTGGGGAGGGGGATTGGTCTTTTATGGCGGGCTAATCCCTGCGGCGGCGGTTGCCTTCGGATATATGAGTTGGCGCAGATTGCCCACCTGGAAATTGGCTGACCTGATTTCCCCTTTGATTGCTTTGGGTCTCTCTTTCGGCAGGATAGGCTGTTTCTTTGCGGGTTGCTGTTATGGAAGAGAGACTTCCCTACGGTGGGCTGTCGTCTTTAGGAATCCGGACTCGCTGGCCCGGTTGAATATTCCACTTCATCCCACCCAGCTCTATGACGCGGCCAATGGGTTAGCCATCTTCTTGTTTTTAAGTTGGATGTCGAAGAGGAAAACATTTGATGGCCAGATCTTCTGGCTCTTTGTTTTTCTGTATTCGATAACGCGTTTTTTCATCGAAATTTTTAGAGGCGATCCGAGGGGGTTCCTATTTGGAGATATGCTTTCCACCTCCCAGGGGATAGGTATTCTGTTGGCCATTCCCTCTCTTTTTATGTTATTCTATATGAGGAAAAGACATTGGAGATACAAAAATGGCTGTTCTTGAAGTCATAAAATACCCTCATCCGATTTTGAAGAAACGTTCCGAGACCGTAAGCGAGATTGATGGGGAAGTGGAAAAATTGATTCAAGACATGAAGGAGACCATGTACATGTCGGGTGGAGTCGGATTGGCTGCCTGCCAGATCGGAATTCCCCGAAGGGTGATCGTTCTTGATGTCAGTCCGATCGATCCCCAACACAGCTTCTTGGCCCTGATCAACCCCGAAATTATTTCAGAAGAAGGGGAGATCGACCATGAGGAGGGATGCCTGAGCGTCCCCGATTGCGTGGAAATAGTGAGAAGGAAGGAAAAGGTCTGCGTGAAGGGGTTGTCTCCCCAAGGGACGGAGATGGAGATTAAGGGAGACGGGATATTGGCCATTGCCCTTCAGCATGAGATTGATCACACCAATGGCATCCTCATCCTCGACAGGGTGAGCCGGCTGAAGAGAGAGATTTATCGGAACAAATTGAGGAAAGAAAAGCGTAAGGAAGAAAGACCTTGAACCCACCGCCCTGGCGGATCGTTTTCTTCGGGACACCATCCTTCGCCATCCCGACCCTGGAGGGCCTTCTGAGAGGGCTGGATAAAGTGGTCGGGGTCGTCACCCAACCGGACAGAGAAAAAGGAAGAGGAAGAGAAGTTGTTTTTTCTCCCATAAAGGAACTCGCCCTTCAGCACGGTCTTAATCCTCTTCAGCCCGAAAAAGCAAAGGAAGAAGCCTTTCAGAGGGCACTAAAGGGCCTCCAACCGGACCTCTGTGTCGTGGTCGCCTACGGTCAGATTTTGCCGGAGTCAGTCCTGAAGATACCCAAATATGGAGCCGTCAACGTTCATGCTTCGTTGCTTCCCAAATATCGGGGAGCCGCTCCCATTGCGTGGGCCATCCTGAAGGGAGAGAAAGTGACAGGAGTGACGACAATGGTCATGGACGAGGGCATGGATACAGGGGACATCCTTTTGCAGGCTGAAGTTCCGATCAGTGCGGAGGACACATGTCAGACGTTGCATGATAGGCTGGCCGATTTGGGTGCCGGGCTGCTGTTAGAGACTCTGGCAAAGATGAAGGGCGGGAACATTCGGCCCGTTCCTCAGGATCACTCGATGGCAACTTATGCCCCTCCGCTCAAGAAAGAGGATGGACACATTGACTGGAAGAAGGAGGCGGAAGAAATTGATCGTCAGGTCCGTGCCTTTAATCCATGGCCCGGCGCTTTTACCAGGTGGGACGACCGGTTATTGAGAATCTATAAGGGGACACCAAGGGAAAGAGCGCTAGTAGAGAAGGCAGGTACTGTGGTGTGGGTCGGATCGGATTTTATTGAAGTGGAAGCAGGAAGGGATACCTACCTCATCAAAGAAGTCCAGTTGGAGGGAAGAAGGAGAATGGGCATCCGTGAATTTCTTTCCGGACACCCCCTCCCTGTTGGAACGGTCTTTCGTTGAACATGCATTTTGCTTCCCCTCTTCCCCAATTGGAGAAAGGGCGAGGCAAGGGGAGAAGCCGTTGTTTCAAGGTCGGATTAAGATTGACAAAGTATCGCGTAATGATTATTCTTTTCACTTAAGAAGGAGGTTATGCTTTCAATGAATCAATTTAAGACGTTCCTTTTGATGCTGGTTTTGACTGGCCTTTTTATTCTGGTGGGAACTGCCATCGGAGGAAGAAACGGGGCCATCTATGCTTTCATCTTTGCTGCTCTCATGAATTTCTTCGCTTACTGGTTCAGCGATAAGATTGTTCTTCGGATGTACGGAGCAAAGGAAGTTTCCCAAAGTGAGGCTCCTGAGCTATATGGGATCGTCGCGGAACTGACGAGCAAGGCCAGCCTTCCCATGCCTAAAGTTTACATTATTGAGAACGATACTCCCAATGCTTTTGCCACAGGGAGAAATCCCGAGCATGCAGCCGTTGCCGTGACATCGGGCATCCTTAGAATTTTATCGAAGGAAGAACTGATGGGAGTCATCGGTCATGAACTCTCGCATATTCGGCATAGGGATATCCTCATCAGCTCGATTGCGGCAACGATCGCCGGCGCCATCAGCATGCTTGCCTCCATGGCCCGATGGGGGGCGATCTTCGGTTTTGGCCGGTCTGATGATGACGAACGGGGCGGTAATATCCTTTTTGTTCTTCTGTTCACCATGGTGGCCTCGATTGCCGCCATGGTGATTCAAATGGCCATTTCCCGCTCCAGGGAATATTTGGCCGATGAGGGCGGGGCCCATCTCAGCAACCCCCTTTCGTTGGCAAAGGCTCTGGGCAAATTGGAAATAGCGGCCCAGAGGATTCCCATGGATGCCAATCCTTCCACCGCTCATATGTTCATCGTAAACCCGCTAAGAGGGGGAGGGGTTCTTTCTCTCTTCAGCACCCATCCGCCAATCGAGGAGCGGATCGCCAGACTCGAGGAGATGGCGAGGACGGGAAGGTTTTGAGAAAAAAGACCCCAAGGGCGATCTGCCTCGACATCCTGAATCGGGTTGAAGAGACGGATCTTCATCTTGATCGTCTTCTTACCGATTCGTTCAAACGCTACCGACACCTTACCGCCCTTGACCGGTCTTTCCTCACGGAATTGACTTATGGTGTCATCCGATGGAGAGGAAAGCTTGATTGGGTGATCCGCCAGTTCTCGAACACCCCTTTCGAGAAAATTGAATTAGAAACGATCAACATCCTCCGCCTCGGGCTCTATCAAATCCTGTTCTTGTCAAGAACCCCGGCCTCCGCGGCCGTGAACGAGTCAGTGGAGTTGACCAAGCAAATCCGAGGAAGAGGGGGAGCGGGTTTTGTAAATGCA
>DATHCH010000082.1:0-8080 GCA_035319625.1 Thermodesulfobacteriota bacterium | reverse complement strand
GAGAGTGAACTCTTCGGTCACGAGAAAGGGGCTTTCACAGGGGCCACCCAGCGAAGAATTGGCCGATTTGAAGAGGCAGACGGCGGGTCCATCTTTCTCGATGAGATCGGAGACCTCTCGCCGAGTACTCAGGTGAAGCTCCTAAGGGTCTTACAGGAAAAAGAATTTCAAAGACTGGGGTCGAATCTGAACCTCAAAACCGATGTCAGGGTGATTGCGGCCACTCATCGAAACCTTGAAGAGGCGATCCAGAAGGAGGTCTTTCGGCAGGATTTATACTACCGGCTCAACGTCATCTCGATCAGCCTTCCTCCCTTGCGCGAGAGGAGAGAGGACATTTCCCTCCTGATCGACCATTTTCTAAAAAAATATTCGGAGGTGAATCAGAAATCAATTTCCGACATTTCCAAGGAGGCAAGAGCCCTGCTCCTTCGTTATCCCTATCCCGGAAATGTCAGAGAAATGGAGAACCTCATGGAACGGGCAGTGATCCTCTGCCGGGGAGAGATGATTACGACCCAAGACCTTCCTTTTCACCTGAAAGAGGAGAAATCCGAGACGTTATGGGAATCTTCTGAAAAACAAAAGAGTCTCCCCGAATCTCTCGAGGAGATTGAAAGAGATTCCATCCTCAAGGCCCTCCATCAACATCAGGGAGTTCAGACGAAGGCCGCGGAGAGCCTCGGCATCAGCGAGAGAGTGCTCCGATATAAGATGAAGAAGTATAGAATTCGAGAGTAACCTCCCGTCCCCTGATTCTCAAGATCTTCCGGGATCGGAATTGATTAGAAAGTAGTGCCTTAAAATCCCTCCCAGCCTCCCTTTACCAAAGGGAGGAGATTATTACCGCCTTAGGGAAAGTGGGAAGTGGGGATTTATGATTCTCATGCTTCGACGGTGATGAACCCGTCATGTAAAATTGATTTGTGATTTGGAATTTAAGCCCGAACATGGTAAGATTCCTTCCTAAGTATGTTGGAGGGCTGACATGACGTATTACCGCTACCGTTTCTCATTCGGATATGGTTTGACACCGGTCATCAAGAATTTGATGATTATCATGGGGGCTGTCTTCCTCGTCCAGATGTTGGTCAGGGGGTGGATCGAGCTCTATTTCGGCCTGGTCCCCATTTTAGTCTGGAAAAAATATTTTTTATGGCAACTTGTCACTTACATGTTTCTTCATGGGGGTTTCTTCCATATCCTCTTCAACCTCCTGGCCTTCTGGATGTTCGGCGGAGAATTAGAAAATTACTGGGGGTCGAAAAAATTCCTTTTTTATTTCCTCTTCTGCGGGATCGGAGCAGGGATTTGTACCGTCGTTGTTACTCCCTATCAATTCATCCCCGTCATCGGAGCCTCCGGAGCCATCTACGGAATCCTTCTCGCCTTCGGTTGGCTCTTTCCCAATCGGCTCATCTACGTCTACTTTCTATTCCCCATTCCTGCCAAATACTTTGTCATCATTTTCGGCCTCATCGAATTCTTCTCTTCGATAGGAGGAGCCGGAGGGGGCGTATCCCACCTCACCCATCTTGGCGGTCTTCTCTTCGGCCTCCTTTATATGCTCTACCCGATGGTCCGACAAAAAATTCGTCGTGAACACTACAAGCGGAAATGGTCTCAAAGAGGCCCCAACAGCAGGGATTACTATCACTGATCAAAGGACCGAAGGTGGAAAGTAGGGAGCAGAAAGTAGTCAATACCACTCTCCACTCTCCACCTTCCACATTCTACAAGTGATCTTCATTGGGACAAGCGGCTATAACTACCCTCATTGGTGGAACGGGACCTTCTATCCTTCCGATGTTTCACAGAAAAAGTGGCTTGAGTTTTACGCGGAATACTTCAACACAGTAGAGCTGAATGTCTCCTTCTATCGTCTTCCCAAGAAAGAAGTTTTTCAAAGCTGGTATAAACGAACGCCCAAAAAGTTCGTCTTTGCGGTGAAAGGAAGCCGGTTCATCACGCACATCAAGCGATTAAAGGATTGCAGAGAACCGGTTTCTCTTTTCTTCGACCATGCATCGCCGCTGAAAGAGAAATTGGGAGTCGTGCTCTGGCAGCTTCCCCCGAGATTCAAGTTCCAGAAAGAGAGATTGGAGGAATTCGGGGTTCTTCTCTCAACCCTCCCCCGTTCCAAGCTTCATCGCCATGCCTTTGAGTTTAGAGATGAGTCGTGGTTCTGCGATGAGGCCTTTCGGATATTGGAAGAATTTGGCTTTGCCTTTTGCATCGCCCACGGTTCAGGCCTCCCTTTTATGGAGAAAATGACCTCCACCTTTGTCTATCTTCGCCTTCACGGTGGTGAATTGCTCTACGGATCTAATTATTCGAATAAGGAATTGACGCAATGGGCAGAAAAAATCCAAGATTGGAGAAAAAAGGAAAAGACCGTTTTCGTCTACTTCAACAACGATGCTTACGGCTTCGCCGTCAAAAACGCCCTGACCCTGAAAAAATTGGTATCCCAATATTGAACCCCCTTTAAAATTTTTTGCTTGCAAATGTTTGAAATCTATGATAGCTATTATCTAAATTTATGTTGACTTTGGTCCCGAATCTTATTCCAAGTTTCATGAAGGGTTCCTCCAAGCCCTCGACGGGAAATCAGCATCTGATGCTGGCTGGAATCCACCAAACCATTTTCCTCAATCAGTGGGGGGAGCCCGAGACTCAAATAGGCCTTAAGAGGCTTGGAAGTTTCAATAAACTAGGCTCCTTTTTATTGATCAAGGATCCTGCTGAGGAAGTCCATCATTCTATCTGGATTTACAAAAAGAGAGATAGGATCCTGTTCTTCACAAAGAAAAGACTCATCTCTCATTCCAGATGGAGTGAATTCAGACAGAGAGTAACAGACCCGAAAGAGGAACCCGAGGGCCGAACTCCTGTGAAATCTTCTCCTTTCCTAACGACCACGCTTTCCCTTGTCGCTTAGGCAAGGTAAAGCTCCTCTGCCAACCGTTTTCCAGTGGCCGTCCTGAAGACTTTCCTAATCAACTGCTCAACTTTTTCCCGGTTTTTTGAAATTCCTTCCTCTTCAATATTAACCAGTCCGTCTGCCTCATAGAGGATCTGAAAATGAAGTGTCTCTTTTTCCCTCGGGCTATGATGATGACCAAGGATGTCACAGACCTCGTCAATCACTTGTTTCTTCACATTTAGTCTTTCCAAAATCTCCCTGGCAATAGCAGGCCCCTCCATCTCCTGATAATGGCCTGAATGGCTTCCATATTTTCTGCTCGCTTCATGGATTCCAATATCATGAAGGTAGGCGGCCCCCATCACCACCAGGGGATTTCCGCCTTCCATCTTCAGGATCTGCTCCGCAAACCTGGCAACTTTGATGGCGTGGTGGACCCGCTTGAAATCTGTCCCGAAATATTTCTTCATTTCCAGAGCGATTCTCTCCCTGAGCAAACCCCTCTCTTCCGCTTTTTGCCTTTCCTTCACCTCTTCGGGCACGACACCAACACACTGCTCGGCATAGGGACACCACTGAGCACAACCAAAATCTAATTTCGGGCTGACGATTTCATGACCACAGCGGCACTCGCGCCTGACCTCGTCCTTGAAGAACTCAACCCTTCTCCCGCATTTTGGGCATGGGGCGTCAAAAATATCTCCCGGCTTCCAAAATCTCATATCCTGTCCTGGACACTTCATGTCTTTCCTCCTTTTCTATTATATTGTGCCAACATATAGAGGAAATTTCATTGACTTATGTCAAGTCGAATCTCTAAAGTTAACGGCAAGATTCTTCAATCATATCTGAGTCGGGAAATCGCTCTAAAGAGAGACGAAGATGAGTCAACTCATTGATATCGCTTATAAATTGAAGACCCCGGAGCCTCCTTGACGCCGCGCTGAGAACTCGTCGGTCACCCATCGCGGTTCGTCAGGTTTTTTCTCTTGCAAAATGATAAATCATGTGTTAACTGAATTTGATTCAGCTATTTGTGCTCAAAGGAGGAAAAATGGAAGTGATACGGAGGGCTCGATGTCCGCGGTAACGATGAAGGAGCTTCTGGAGGCTGGGGTTCATTTTGGCCATGAGACGAAACGTTGGGACCCCAAGATGAAACCTTATATCTTTGGCGCAAGGAACGGAATTTATATCATCGATCTGCAGAAAACCGTCCAGCTCTTCAAGGAAGCTTATCAATTCGTCCGGGACGTCGCGGCGAAAGGAGAATATATCCTCTTTGTCGGGACGAAAAAACAGGCCCAGGAAACGATTTCCGAGCACGCCACACGCTGCGGAATGTTCTACGTAAATCATCGCTGGCTGGGAGGAATGTTGACCAACTTCCAGACGATTAAGCGGTCCATTGATCGATTGAATAAACTTGAGGCGATGAAGAATGAAGAGATTTACAATCTCCTTCCGAAGAAAGAGGTCTTGGAATTGGAGAAAGAGAGGAGCCGTCTGGAAAAATCACTGGGGGGTATCAAGAATATGGATCGACTCCCTGGGGCCGTCTTCGTCGTGGACCCTAAAAAGGAAAGGATTGCCGTGAGAGAGGCTCGGAAGATTGGCATTCCCTCCATCGGCATTATCGATACCAATTGTAATCCCGAGGAGTTGGATTACATTATTCCGGGAAATGACGATGCCATCCGCGCGATTCAATTGTTTGCCTCTAAGATTGCGGATGCGGTCGTGGAGGGAAAACAGATCTACGAAAAACAACTCCAGATCGAGGGAGCGAAAGGAGATAAAGAGGGTGCGGAAAAAGTGGAGCCTCCCAAACCGATCCAGGTGGAAGAAGTGGTCGAGGGAGTGGAAGAGGAATAGGAACGAATGGAAATTACGGTTGAATTGGTAAAAGACTTAAGACAAAGGACAGGCGCCGGGGTGATCGACTGCAAAACAGCCCTGCAAGAGGCCAAGGGGAATATGGAAGCAGCGATCGATTACCTTCGGCGGAAAGGACTGGCCACTGCCGCCAAAAAGTCAGGCCGAATTGCGACGGATGGCCTGGTCTCCTCCTATATCCATGCCGGGGGAAAGATGGGAGTCCTGGTCGAGATCAACTGCGAAACCGATTTTGTTGCGAAGACCGAGGATTTTCAAACCTTCGTAAAAAACATCGCCATGCATATCGCCGCTGCCAACCCTCAATACATCAAAAGAGAGGAGATTCCGGAACAGATATTGGAAAGGGAGCGGGCGATCTATCGAACCCAAGCCCAGGAGGCAGGAAAACCTCAGAAGGTGATCGATAAAATTGTCGAAGGGAAAATGGAGAGGTTTTATTCCGAGGTTTGCCTTCTAGAACAAACCTATGTCAGAGACTCCGACCTTACGATCAAGGAATTGCTGGACGCTATGATTGCCAAGATCGGGGAGAACATTACGATCCGTCGGTTTGCAAGATTTCAACTGGGTGAGGGACTATCCTCTCAGCCATCGCCTACCTGCTCTTCCTCGGTGAAGTAGGCTCCGTTAGAAATTCCCGTAGGACATTATTTCCAACGGGGCGAAATATCGGGACCGGGCAGGAAAGAACCAATTGAGCAAAACGCCTGTCCCTTCATGCAAAGACCCCGATATAAAAGGATCCTCTTGAAACTGAGCGGTGAGGTGTTAACGGGCCAGGGAGGTTTCGGAATCGACCCAGCCGTGATCCAGAAGATCGCTCAGGAAATCAAGGAGGTAAGAAACCTGAAGGTGGAGGTCGCCATTGTCATTGGCGGAGGGAATATCTTTCGGGGGATGGCCGCCAGCGCAAAAGGAATGGACCGGGCCTCCGCAGACTACATGGGGATGCTGGCCACCGTCATGAACGGCATTGCTCTGCAGGATGCTCTTGAAAAGATCGATGTTCAAACGCGAGTCCAGACAGCCATTGAAATGCGGGAGGTCGCTGAGCCCTACATTCGAAGAAGGGCTATTCGCCATCTGGAAAAGGGCCGGGTGGTGATCTTCGCAGGAGGGACAGGAAACCCTTATTTCACCACCGACACCACCGCTTCCCTCCGAGCCATGGAGATCGGGGCGGACGTCATTCTCAAGGCCACAAAGGTCGACGGCGTTTATAACGCTGATCCACTGCTTCATAAAAATGCCCACAAATATGATGAACTCACCTACCTCGATGTCCTCAAGAAACAATTAAAGGTCATGGATGCAACGGCTATCTCTCTCTGTATGGACCACCAGATTCCTATCATTGTCTTCAATTTGAACCCAAAGGGAAATGTCAAACGGGCCGTTTTAGGAGAAAAAGTTGGAACGAGAGTGAGAGGATGACTTATGAATGATAAAACGTATGCAGAAACAGTCGCCAAGATGGAAAAAACACTCTCTTCCCTCAAGGCGGATATGAATAAGATCAGGACGGGCAGGGCCTCCCTGGCGCTCTTCGATGATATCCGGGTGGATTACTACGGGACGCCAACGCCTCTTAACCAGATGGCCACCTTATCCGTCCCCGAGCCCAGACTCGTCACCATTCAACCCTGGGATACCTCAGTCATCGGTGAAATTGAAAAGGCCGTCCTCAAATCGGAACTGGGAGTGACCCCGGCGAATGATGGCAAGATGATTCGGATCAACATCCCCCGACTGACAGAAGAACGGCGTAAGGAACTGGTCAAGGTGGTGAGAAAGATGGCGGAGGGCGCAAAAGTGGCGATTCGAAACATCCGAAGAGAGGCAAATGATCAGTTGAAGGGGCTGGAGAAAAATAGAAAGATCTCTCAGGATGAACTCCACCAGTCCATGGATAAGGTGCAGAAATCGACCGATCAATTTATCGAGAAAGTGGATGCCTCCCTAACCGCCAAGGAGAAAGAAATCTTAGAAATCTCTTGAGATGAAAGGGGGTGATGCCGGTGGCTTATGTCATTACGGAGGAATGTGTGGCGTGCGGGACCTGCGCGGAAGAATGCCCCGCCGAAGCCATTGAAGAAGGGGAACCCTACGTCATCAACGAAGAGAAATGTACGGAATGCGGAAGCTGTTTTGAGGTATGCCCTGTTGAAGCGATTGTCGAAAAATGACGCCAAAGGGGGAGAGGAATCCTTCTGAACATCTTCCCCTTTTCTGTCCTCCAAAAATCTTTCCTTATCACCACATCCTTCTCTCCGTGGCCATCATCCGTAGTCAAAGCTCAAAACCTCACGATTTCCTTGTCATGGTGAAATTTTTTCAGCATCTTACCGACGGCGCTACTCGATTCAGGGCAAGGTTCAGGATGACGATCAGATGATGAGTGAGTCATTGAAAAACAGTATCTGATATGCTAATTTAAAACGATACGTGATCTGAGGATGCTTGCATAAAGAAAACCCTCGTCTTGGCCTTCAAGACGACCTCTCCATCATGGAAGAAATCGATAAAGAAAACCTTCCCCGCCATGTCGCCATCATTATGGATGGAAATGGGCGCTGGGCCAAGAAGAAGCTCCGGAACCGAATCGCCGGCCACATGCAAGGAGTCAGGGCCGTTAGGGAAGTCGTCACCGCCTGCCGGGAATTGGGAATCAAGGTGTTGACGCTGTATGCCTTCTCTATCGAGAACTGGAAGAGGCCGGCGGATGAGGTGAAGGCCCTGATGGGATTGCTGAAAGAATATCTTCAAAAAGAATGTGAGGAAATGGTCCGGAATAATATCCGGCTCAATGTCATCGGCCGCATCGAAGATCTTCCTCCCGATGTCCAGAAGACCTTGGAAGAAACAAAAAAAAGGACCGAACGCTGCGATGGGATGCTTCTCAATCTCGCGCTGAGCTATGGCGGTCGTTCGGAGATCATTCACGCGGTCCAGGGGATCCTCTCCGACCTCGAAAAAGGAAGCATCAAACCGGGGGAGATTACGATTCAACGCTTCTCTCAGTACCTGTGGACCCGCGGGATATCCGATCCCGACCTTCTCATCCGGACAAGCGGCGAATTTCGCATTTCCAATTTCCTCCTTTGGCAGATCGCCTACACGGAGCTATATGTCACCGACACCCTGTGGCCGGATTTCGACCGAAACGAACTTGTGAAGGCCATCTCCGATTATCAATCGAGAGAGAGAAGATTCGGCCTGACCAGCGAGCAACTGAACGGAAGAGAAGAATAAGAA
>DATHCH010000081.1:0-16647 GCA_035319625.1 Thermodesulfobacteriota bacterium | reverse complement strand
AAGAGCACGGTTTGTGGAGCAGATATTCATACCGTTTTTTAGCAAGCTGGATATCAAGACAATCAAGACCGTCCACATTGACCAGTTTATAACCTTCCTTCAGGGCAAGGGGTTTCAAGGAAGCTATATTAGAAACATCCTCAGCGACCTGAGATCGTTTTTTAGGTTTAATAAAAAGTCCGTACCTGATCCCCCGGAGTTTAGAAGGATAGAAACACAGGAAAAAATTATAAGATGGTTAACTGCGGAAGAGCAGGATCAGGTCTTTCAATTCATTCCCAAGAAGCATTTGCCTATATTCACTTTTTTAAGGTGGTATGGTTGCAGGCTGAATGAAGGATGCGGGTTACTGTGGGAGAATGTTTCAGTTAAAAAGGGATACCTGAGTTTGAGCACAGTGGTTAACCGTGGCGGAGAATTAGTACCCTTTACCAAAAAGAAACAGCTCAAGATCAGACCGATAATTCCCGAAGTTGAATGGATTTTTGATAAACCGGATGGTAATCATTTTGTATTTACTTACAAAGGAAAGCCCTATAGCAGCTTAATTCTTTATCCGTTGTGGAGACGGGCAAGCAAGAAAGCCAACAAAAAATACGGAACCCCCGTTGTGAACATCTATTGTGCGATGAGGCATTCTTTTGCTACTCAAAGACTGAACAGTGGATTCGATTTAGCAGAAGTAAGTGCGGCTCTCGGGCATGCCCATATCGAAATGACCAAGAGATATGCTAAATATACTCAAGAAAGGTTAGCACAGGTTATCAGGGGTGTTTATAGCCCGTTTATAGATGTTAAAAAATCTAACCTATTGGAATATAATGGAAAAGATCAAGATAAACAATTTAGGAAATATTGAAATGCTTGGGGGATTTGTCAAAGCTTGAGAAAAACATACCTTGTTTCCTGGAATCGCAGAATCCTTGAATCCTCGGACCCGTAGGTTTTACTTCATTCCACTACCACGCTGAAGATGATAGATCGAAGATTCTTATCGTCTTCTCAGAATTTTCCCAAGAGGGCGCGAGCAACCACAATCTTTTCGACTTCCTTGGTTCCTTCATAAATCTCCACAATCTTCGAGTCTCGATAGAACCGCTCGATATTGTAATCCCCAATAAATCCGTACCCTCCGTGAAGCTGAAGGGCCTCATCCGCAGCCCTGACTGCTGTTTCCCCTGTAAACCATTTCGCCATGGCAATGAGATGGGGTTGGGCTTTTCCGTTGTCAAGGAGCCAGGCAGCCTTTTGATAGAGCGCGCGTCCGGCCTCAATCCGGGTGGCCATTTCAGCAATCTTGAACTGGGTGACCTGGAAGGAGGCGAGGGGCTTTCCGAACTGCTTTCTTTCCCGAACGTGTCTGATGGCCTGTTCCATGGCCCCTTGGGCGAGTCCCACTGCCTGCGCGCAGATATGGAGACGGGTCTCATCGAAAAAAGCCATGAACTGCTGAAACCCTCGTCCGGGAGTTCCGATCAAATTCTCCTTGGGCACCCTGACATCGCTGAAAGAGATCTCGGCGGTGTCGGATGCGCGAATGCCCAGTTTGTTCTTCAGCTTGTTGGCCTCATAGCCTTTACGATCGGTCTCGACCGTGATGACACTAAACTGACTGTGCCGGGACTTGGCCTGGGGCTCGGTGACACAGAGAACCTGAAGGAAGTTAGCGATGGTGCCGTTGGTGATGAACGTTTTGTTGCCGTTGATGACATATTCGTTACCCTTGAGCACCCCCGTGGTGCTGACCGAGGAGACATCGCTTCCGGCGTCAGGCTCTGTGATAGCAGCGCCAGTGATCGCTTTACCCTTGACCAGGGGAGGGAGCCATTTCTTTTTCTGCTCCTCGGTGCCGAAGAGAATAATGATCTCAGAGCCGAATGTGGACGATAGGATTCCGGAAGAAACTCCAGGATCGACGCGCCAGAACTCCTCATTGATGAGGCAGTGTTCCAAGAATCCCAGTCCTGCTCCTCCGTAGGCCTCCGGGATGAAGACTCCTACGAAACCGAGCCCGCAGGCTTTTTCCCAAAGGGGCCGTGGAAATTTCTCCTCCCGGTCGTACTCCGGGGCCACCTCCGTGAACTCTTTCTCGGCAAATTCCCTTGCCGCCTTCATGATATCCTTCTGTTCATTTGTCAGTTCGAAGTCCATAAGTTTTCCCCCTACGTTTTTTTGCGGTACTATTTATCTTCTCAAGTTTCACCAGATCCCATTCCCTCGCAGCTAAAGGGATCTGTTTCTGGCGTTTGGCCAACCCATTCTAATACGAATGGAGAATGGTTTCAATGGCCCATAATGTTTTTGGTCTTCATTTCTTGGACCGACGGGTCTTGGCATTCCTGAATTTCATCTGGGCCAATAGTTTGTTCAAGGCTAATCGATGTTCCTCCGTCCTCATGGAATCGAGAAACGTCCTGGCTTCATACTGTATGACTTGATCCAGAGTGGATTGCATCCCGTGACGTAAAATCTCTTTTGACCGTTGCACGGCAGTAGGCGGCATGGAGGCAATCGGTTTCGACGATAATCCCACTGCGCCTTTCGGTTGGCGAAGTTGAACCGGGATGAGTAAGGCAAAGGGTTACCATAATATTCGCAACATCTCCATTGAAGATAAACATCTTCAACCCATTGATAAGGTATCCATTTCCTTTTTTCTCGGCTTTGGTGGAGACACACAAGACATCACTGCCCGCATCAGGTTCCGTCACCGCAACCGCACTGATCGTTTCTCCCTTACATATAGAAGGGAGGTATTTCCTCTTCTGTTCCTCCCATCTCTTAAGGAGCATCGCTTCGCTTCCGATCCATGTACACCTAAGCTGTCCGCCCAAGCCGGGGCACCTCTCCAAAACTCCTCCATAATGATGGTATTTTCTAAAAACCCGAATCCTCCTCCCCCATATTTTTCATCTATAAAAACCCCGACAAATCCCAACTTAGAAGCCTTTTCCAATATTTCAAGATTGAAGGTTTCCTCCATATCACATTCCTTAGCGATATTTGGAAACTCCCCCTCCGTAAACTCTCTCGCCGTCGTTCTTATATCCAGTTGGCCGGCGTTAAACTAAAGTCCATTTTCCCCTCCCATGAACCTCATGAAGATTATAAGGCATTATCTCCGGCAGCCTATTCTTTAGTCCCTTCCCGATGGAGGTTCGCGTCACAAACTCTACAGTTTTTTCTTGTCGCAACATTGATGAACTTGCATCTTGGGCATATGATTTCAATTTTATCCCTCACCCATCGACTAATCCCTTCGGGCATAAAGAGAATCATAGCGATGATGACAGCGGTAAAGAGAGCCATTCTTATTTCAGGAACGATGACCAATAGCTCCGTTGAAAGAAAGTACAGCAGATAAGCGCCTACGACAGGACCGTAAATGGTGCCCGGTCCCCCGAAGACCGTCCATATTAAAGGATAGATTGAAAAAATGAACTCCAGAGTTGTAGGGCCTACAACCTTCATGGTGTGAGCATACAGTCCACCGGAAATTCCGGCAAAGAAGCCGCTTAAGGCAAAGGCGAGTATCTTATATTTGACGGTGTTAATCCCCGTTGTCCGGGCTGAAATTTCATCCTCCCTAATAGCGCAGAAGATAATCCCAGTTCTAAGTATACGACTTTTTGTATCCGTCAGTTTCCACATAATGGCAATAGAAATCAACATAATAACGAAGCAAAAAAGATAGAGAAATATTGGGGAATCTGAAATACCGGGCAAGCCAAAGAGCCCCAATTCTCCCCCAGTAAATTGAGGAAAAAGAAAAACAATTCCTTCCAGAATGACAGGCACCGCTAAAGTCACAATCGCCAGATAGGGACCCCTTAGCCGAAGCGCGGGAATGGCTACAATGACCCCGATGATGACTCCGGCAATAGCACCCATCGGTATGGTCAACGAAACCGGTAAACCCACTTTTGAACTCAGGATCGCAGATGTATAAGCACTGGCTCCGAAAAAAGCACCATGGCCTAAGTTGAGTTGTCCCACAAAGAACAATAGGTCCCAACTGGCAGCTAAAATCGCAAAGATGGAACAAAATATAAGTAGGTTTTTTAGATACGGACTGATGTTTATAAAGGCTAATGATAGAAGAAAAATAATTCCAATGGACCCAATCGCCCTCCCCGGGATGACCAATATTTCTTCTTCAAATATTTTATAAAGACGCCAGAGGTAATATCGTATCTTCACAACCTTTCCTCTTCAAAGAAGGCTCCAAACATTCCTTCGGGTTTTTTCGATAACACAATCACCATCACCAACAAGGCAATTGCACTCTTGATGAAGGCCCCCATGGGGAGCCAGTTGACTACGGCCACTTCAGCAAACGCCAGGAGGTAAGCTGCAATAAAACTTCCTTTCAGACTGCCCAACCCCCCAAGGACGACGATCGCCAATACCATGATCAGGGGATGGACCCACATCAAGGGCTCAACCACATAGATCGGGGATACCACAATGCTCGATATCGTTACAAACCCAATTCCTATACACATGGCGATCAGAGAGACCTTTTTTTCATTGATTCCCATGACATTGACTATTTCCCTGTCTTGAGAGGTCGCCCGAATGGCTATCCCCACCCTGGATCTTGACAAGAAGAGCCACAAACCAAGAATGAGAGCGATGCTCACACCGAATGCGAGAAAGTGCTGATTTAAAACCCTGACCCCTAAGAGTTCTTGATATCCTAAAATGAAAGGGGGGACCCGACGAAAATCCGACCCAAAGATAGAAAGAATGCATTCTTCAAAGAAAAATGCTGAAGCGATGCTGATGAGAATCACCACTGTCTCGTGGGAACGAATGGGTTCAAGAACAAATTTGTAGGTCGCCACCCCTATGAAGGAGGCGACCACAATGGCGAGAGCTGCTGAAACAAAAATGTTGAGGTGAACGAGGGAGCAAAAGACATAGAAGAAGTAGGCCGCTAACATATAAAAAGAGGTGTAGGCCAAATTGACGATTCTCGCCGCCCCCCAGATAAGAGAGAAGCCGAGAGCCAGGACGGCATAAACCGTTCCAAGAACAATTGAAATGATCAGAACCTGCATCGTCTATTTTCCTTTCAACCCCTCCCTCTCTCCCTTACGGGCAGAGGGAGGGATGTAAGGATTCTCATTTCTTTTTCTTCCAATAGTCTACAACCCATGGTGGCAATAAATACTTTTCAGACCCTTCATACTTCACCCCCTGCCACTCGTATGGCCAGACCACCACAACTTTTCCCGGACCGCGCCATTGATTGATCACCCAGGTGTTATATCCGGGACCGAATCTCAGATCATGAGGAAAATCGTGGCCTCGAGGATAAAAGACAATCCTGCCGTAAGCTCCTTTATGATCTGTCTTTTCAAGCTCAGTGACCACTTTGTCGGAGTCGATGGTGCCGGCTCGCTCAATCGCTTCTTTCAATACATAGACCGCATCGTAGGTTACACTTACATAATTAGGAAAATCATCAAATTCCTTTAGATAGGTATTCCAAAAGGGCATCGTCTTTTCGCTCAACATTGCAGGACCGATACCGGTCTGCGTCGTACTGTAAATACCATACCCACCTGTAGCGTCCCAGAAGGTTTTCACAGTGGCAATGGCAGCTCCCCCAACTAAAGCAGCCGGAATTTTAAGCTCACCCCATTGCTTCCCAAGAACAGATCCCATCGTGCCGGAGACGGATTGGAAGATGATCTGAGCTCCGCTCGCCTTGATCGCCGAAAGTTCAGCCGTCACATCGCTGGCTGTTGCAGAGGGTCTCCAAGCTCCGACCACTTCCAGGCCCATTCCTGGAGCTTTTGTTTCGACCGCCTTTACGATCGGATCGGCCCACATCAGTTTATCGGCCAAGATGGCCGCCTTCGGCTTTGCAATCCCCATCTGTTCTTTTACGATCTTGGCGACATCCTCCAGATGAGCGAAAAGGGCCTGCCCCATGAAGATAGAGCTGATGGTCATTCTAAAAGTATATTTGTACTTGTCATAATCCTTTGCAACCCGAGCCAAGAGATCTGGATGAACGGCACCGCATAACATGAAGATTTTCTTGTACTTCATCGCTACATCTTGCATGGCTAGCGCCGATTCTGACCTCTGTGTGCCGATGAAAAAATGGACTTCATCCGCCGCTCTTTCCACCGCGACGACCGCATCCGAAACACTGGCGATCTCATTGGTATCCACGCTGATGAGCTTGATTGGCACCTTGCTGCCCCCCAAAGACACACCGCCGGCTTTATTGATCTCTTCCTGTGCTATGGAAGCTCCCCGCCAATGATCCCGTCCGAACACAGCCTTCATAGGCCCTGCCACTCCTATCCGGACCTCTTTGACGGCTTGCTGTGCAAACCCTCCACTTGACAAAAAAGAAAGCAAACAGAGACTCACCACGCCTACGATCATTGCTTTTCTCATCCTATAGTCCTCCTTCCTGTTAGAATTGTCTTATTCACCACATTGCCCTGTTCTAAAGATCATTGACTCCCATCTTCAACTCCCATCAAGAGGGGGGAGACCTCACTCAGTTTTATGACTCCTCGCCAGCATCCCCATTATAAACCCAGAAAGGTTTTCCTGATCCGCTCATCGCCTTGCAGCGCCTCGGATGTTCCTTCGAAGACGACCTTCCCTTGGGAAAGCACGTAATTTCTTCGAGCCAAAGTGAGTGCAAGGCCTACATCTTGTTCCACTAAAATGATCGTCACCCCGGTCTGGTAAACATCTTCTATACGCTTGAATACTTCATCTTTTACAATGGGAGCCAGCCCAAGGGAGGGTTCATCGATCAATAAAAGCTTGGGCTCAGACATCAATGCCCTTCCAATCGCCAGCATGGTTCGCTCTCCCCCGGAGAGGGTGCCCGACATTTGCCTTTTTCTCTCTTCTAATCTTGGAAAGAGTTTGAAAACCGCTTCTAATCTTTGCCTTATCTTTTCTCTTTCTTTAATCAAGAAGGCCCCAGTTATTAAATTATCGAAAACGGTCAATTCCCGGAATGGCCTTCCCCCTTCTGGGCAGAGAATTAACCCCTTTTCCGCTCTCTGATGAGCGGGCATGGAATTGATCGGCTCCCCTTCGAAGACGATCTCGCCTTCGATAATAATATTAGAGACTTCTTTCCTCATTCCCCTCTTCATCTCCCTTTCCCAGCTCATCAGTCCGCATAGGGTTCGAAGAAGAGTCGTTTTTCCAGCACCGTTCGGGCCTACAATACTGAGGAGTTCTCCTGTATGAACCCCTAAACTTACCCCATCTAATACGACCGCAGTATCATAGGCAACGGTCACATTCTTTGCCTCAAGGAGCATTCCTGTCTCCTCTTGATTGGTGCCCTATATAAATTTCAATGACCTTTGGATCTTGTACAATTTCCTGGGGCGTGCCTTTAGCAATCAGTTCACCGTAATTTAGCACAACAACGCGGTCCACTATTTTCATCAGCTCCGATAGCTTGTGTTCCACGATCAACATCGCCGGGCCTTCGCTATGCAATCGACCGAACCTCCCGCCCTTGTGCAGCCTTTTTAGGGACTTCGCCATCAGATCCGTTTCATAGGGGTTCAACCCCGCGAATGGCTCATCGAGTATGAGCAACTCGGGTTCTGTAGCAAGGGCCCGTGCAATCTCAAGGCGCGTCAGATCTCCGTGGGAGAGAATGGAGGCTCTCTCCTTGGCCAGATCTGAAATTCCACAAAACTCCAGCGCATCCATTGCCATGCTTTCTACGCTTTTTACCCATTCACCTCTCTTTCTTCCTGAGCCAAGGCACCCGATCATCGCGTTGGCAATAATAGGCAACTCGCGAAACGGTCTCACCACCTGATGTGTCATTCCTATTCCCTTTTTTACGATCTCCCAGGGTGGAAGGCCTATCATCTCCTCACCATTAAGCCGAAT
The DNA here is from genome assembly GCA_035319625.1 of Thermodesulfobacteriota bacterium. Taxonomy (GTDB): domain Bacteria; phylum Desulfobacterota; class BSN033; order BSN033; family UBA1163; genus UBA1163. Next base: position 8,745 of record DATHCH010000081.1, on the reverse strand, counting down.
TGTCCCGGAATCAGCCTTTAGCATGCCTATGATAAGACGGACTAAAGTCGTTTTTCCCGAACCATTTGGACCAATCAGCCCTACCATTTCATCTCTTCCCATGGTAAAGTTAACGTTCTTGACTGCCATCAGGCCGCCAAAAGACTTCGTTAAGTTTTCAATTTCAAGAAAAGATGCCATCTTAGCCTTCCCTCTCCTCCCTTAACTCCCTTCGCGATACTTTTCCGACATCCGTCTTCGGGATTTCTCCTCGAAACTCTATAATCTTCGGAACTTTGTAATGAGCTAATTTCTCTTGGCAGTGACTGACAATTTCCTCTTCCGACATCTTCCCTCTTGCATCCGCCTCTAATACAATTACAGCCTTGATATTCGCACCTACCTTAGGATCAGGGACACCAATGACTGCGGCCTCCTTTATCTTAGGATGGGTTTTTAGAACCTCTTCTATTTCTCGGGCGAAAATGGAATACCCCTTGTATTTGATTAAATCTCTTTTTCTATCGTAGAAATGAACATACCCTTCATCATCCATTCGGACTAAATCACCTGTCCTGAGCCACTTTTCTCCTGCGATTTTAAAAAAACTCCTTTCCGTTTCTTCAGGCCTGTTCCAATAACCCTTCATCACCTGGGGACCCCTTACCACGAGCTCACCTATTTCTCCGAGCGGAACCATTTCTGCCGTTTCGGGGTCGGCAATGGCTACCACCGTGTTAGGTAATGGAACTCCGAAGGAACCTGTCTTAGGCCTCCCAATCGGACTAACGCAAATTCCTGAAGAGGTCTCGGTTTGCCCATAACCTTCGTGGATGAAGGTACCTGTCCGCTTCCCCCAGGTCTTAGCCGTATCTTCAAGAAGCGAGTCAGCGCCGGAAACGAGGAACTTGAGTCGTTTCCAGTCCACTCTCCCCGTTTTGTCATAATCTTTGAGAAGTTCGTATAAACCCGGCACACCCATAAAAAATGTTGCGTCGTATCCTCCCACACTGCTTAAGACGTCATCGATGTCAGGGTTGGTCAATATGACAAGTGTATATCCACGAATAATACCACTGATTAAAAGTACCACCTGGCCATAGATATGGTAAAAAGGTAAAAAGGCGATTACCGTCTCTTTTCCTTCTTCGAGATTCTTCCCCTTTTCAAAGCTGTAGGAATAGAAAGTTTGGTTGATGGCCTGCATTGCAAAAACATTATAATGAGTGAGCATCGCACCCTTCGGAGGGCCTGTCGTCCCACCGGTATAGGGGAGTGCAGCTAAGTCTTCCTTTGGATTAATCTCGATCTTCGGTGGATTCGGTTGACTTTTCTTGATCAAATCCTGAAACCTATATATATTTTCCCCTTCCCTTATCTTAATGAGCGGGACCTCCATTTTTTGGTATACCGCTTTCAAAATGCTTTTTCCAAGAAGCTTCTTTAAGCTTGGCAGGTACTCATCGATACTCGTTAAAATAATTCTTTTTAGCCCCACATTCGTTTTTTCAACAAAGCCATAGAGGATATCCAAACAAATAATCGTTTGGGCTTGGCTATCTTCAAGCTGGTGTTTCACCTCCGGGGTAACATAGACTGGACTGATCGGTGTCAAAACCGCTCCTATTCTCAAAGCTCCAAAATAGGCGATAACGAATTGGGGGCAGTTCAACAGAAATAAGGCTACGGTATCTCCCTTTCTAATTCCCAAGTCATAAAGAGCAGTGGCGAATCGATCGATTTGATCTTTTAATTCTAAGTAGCTTATCTTTCTGCCGTAAAAAATTAAGGCGGGTTTATTTTTCCATTTCTCCACCGCTCTATCAAAAGCTTGAATCAACGAGATGTTGGGGATGTCGATTTCGTGAGGGAGTCCCTCGGGATAAAATTTGAGCCAAGGCCTGCTGAGATATAGATTTTCTGTCCTATGTCCTCTCCCTATCTCGCTTTCCATAAGTGATCCCCCTTTCGTGGAATGATAAGCTTCTTCAAATTTCTGGCGGAAACTTCGGCAGTTGACTATAAACGTTGTCCTTAGTCCCGTCTTTAATCCTTGCTGCTCGTTTAGCCGCCGCCTTATATTTTTCAAAGTCAGCTAGCGCGTAGATGGAAAGCCTCTGTGCGGCCAGAGATCCTTCCGCATGAAGCGTGAGAACATCTTCATAGGAAGAAGTGAGTTCTCTGATGAGCTTAATTAACCGGAGTCTATATTCTGTCGGTACACCTGCCTTCCCTCCAAGGTACTTATCGATCAGGTCGTGAATCGCAGGGTTGAGGTAATCTTTCGAAGAAGGAGCGGTGGCGACAATGCCTCCGGCAATGTCCTGAAGATACTTCGTCGCCTGATGCCAGTTATCCGCAAAGAACAGCTTGGCGATATTGGCGTACATCGGATTTGGATAAACCAACTTTGAATCAGGTTCAGAAACACAGTGTTCGCAAGCCGCCCTGCCCATCATTTCGGTTGCCTCCGCATAGAGAACGAACCAAGCCAGCTTATCCTGGATATGCGAGGCTTTCTCAATACCATTATACTCGGCCATCAATGCGGCAGCGCCAGCTACCAGCTCAAGCTCCACGGCTTTGTAAGTCTCAGCGCTAAGGCGGTGAAAATTGCCAAACATGTAGGCAATGTCACCAGCAAATGGCCACTCGCCTTTCATAAAGACCCGCTCAGTGGGGATAAAGGCATCATCAAAGATAACCATGGCATCGTTCAGGTAGATACTCGCGGTAATGGGATTATCGAAGAAATTGCCCGATTCTTTTATCTCGGGTTCAGCAGAGATCAGGGTAAGACCTTTTGCATTGGCCTGCACCGCAAACGAAACAGCATAGGCCTTATCATCTTCACGCATCGCCCGGCATGGCAAGATGATGATCTCGTTAGCCAGCGGAGCCTCACTGATATGCGCTTTGGCCCCTCGGACGACAATACCATCCTTACGCTCCTCCACAATCCTTACGTAGTAGTCTTGGTGGGGTTGCTGCTTTGAGGGACGGAGACTCCTGTCCCCTTTGACATCAGTCATCCCCAGAGCAATGGAGGCATCGGTTTTAAGAAGGTACTTTCGATAGGCCTCAACTCGCTCGGCATAATTTGTGCCATGTTCCTTATCGATGCGCTGGGTTACCACTGTCACAGCATTCAGTCCGTCCTTGCCGACAAATTTTGCCCCGGGGGGCTTTCCATAACAAACCCTTGCCCAGAGCTTAACAATCTCCCTTAACCTCAGCAGGTCCTCAACACTCGTTTGCGGCATAAAGACAAAGCTGCCTAACTCACCTTCCTCTGTCTTCTCGGTGACGAGGCTCTGATAGCGTGGATCCTGTTGCAGCACATAATCCATTGCCATCCAGTCGATGCATATCCTCAAGATAGGATGCTGGGTGACATCCCTGATCCTTTCCCCCATGCAATAAACGACGCGGCCATCCTTCAGACTTTCTACATATTGTTGTGCTGTTCGAATAGCCATCCGAGCCCCTTTCGTATTCGGCCACGCCGGGTTTATATTTCCCGATTCAGTGGGCCACTGTCCCTACCGTCCCTTTGCGACCTTCCTACCGGCGAATATACTTTAGCGCATTCTCTCCAGCAATGCGTCCCGAGTTGAGTGCAAAACCGCTGCTCGCTCCGGACGCGATGACGTTATAGCTATCACCGTACAAACCACCCGCGTCATTGCCCACGGCATATAGGCCCCGTATCACATTGTCATTCTTATCGAGGACTTCTGTCTTCTCATTTATCTTGATGCCGCCGAGCGTCCCCAGAAAGTTCATGTAGCACTTGAAGGCATAGAACCCGGGAGTCTTGACAGGACGGAGATAGTCGGGATCTTTCGCAAATTGATCGTCGTGTCCTTTTTCGCAGAACTTGTTGTACTCTTCCACGGTCCTTTTGAAAACAGCGCGGTCAACACCCATTTTGTTCGCAAGTTCATCAAGGGTGTCAGCCACGAATACGTAAGGGTTCTTTTTCTCGACGGCAGCTCTAATCTTAGTATCCAGGTTCGTCAGAGGTGTTCTCGGCGGCAAATACATACCGACGCCGATACCCCCCTTTTCTACCAACTGGATCTTTGTTTCCTCGTCGAATATCCTGAAGTCATAGCCTCCCTTTTGCTTCGACATGGCGTTCCCAGCATAAGCGATGTTCTCGACGATCGTCTCGTCACAGAATCGGACCCCATCCTGGTTCACCCAGAGCGTGGGCTGACCCACGGCTCCCCAGATATGGCTGCGGGCTCCGATTTTGGGCGGCGAGCCGATGTTGAGGTGGATAACGCCAACCCCCTCCTCTGCAGCTCCCGCTTCCCAGGCCATCTGGATGCCCTCACCGGTTTTGTTGTATCTGCCTAAAGGGAAAAGGTTTACCTCGAGGTCAAAGTCCGAGTATTTCTTGATCCACTCCTTGTTGTTTGGGTAGCCGCCTGTGGCAACGATAACCGCTTTAGCCTGCACCTTGATCTGTTTACCCGTTTTATCCTCCGCAACAGCCCCGGTGACTGGTCCACTTCCTTCACGGAGGAGTTTCTTAACGGTGGCCTCGTAACGGATTCCGACGCCTTTCTTGACCGCATTGGCAACAAGGACGTTTATCGTGGGACCGCCCAACCCTTTGAAAAGGTGCCATGTCCTGGGGCCCCCCATCCATGTCCCTGTTGGCTCGGTGAATTCAATGCCTTGTTTCTCCAGCCAGTCAATGGTGCTGGCGGATTTATCGACGAATGCCCGCACAAGAGCAGCATTAGCCTTCCAGTGACTGTATTCCATGATACCCCTAAAGGCTTCATCCCGTGTCACTTTGATGTTTCTCTTCCATTGCATCTCGCTTTCGACTGCAAAGGTGCCTTCGACGAATAGGAAGCTGCCCCCTGCAAACGGCATCTTTTCAAAAACAGCAACCTTAGCCCCGCCCTCAGCGAGGGTCAGGGCGGCTGCAAGACCCGCGCCCCCGGCGCCCGCGACGACCACATCCTCTGCTTCTGGGAACACATCCCGATTTTCTAATTTACCCACTTTTTTAACTCTCCTTTTCTTGGTTCTCATTTTTCATTCAAAACTAAATTCCCTTGAGGTTAATGTTGATTGTTTTATCTTTGGTATCTTCTAAATAATTGTTCAAGGGGAAAGACCAACATTAAAAAAATTATGGCCCTAAAAAGGTGCAAAACTTCAGCTATTTAATTGAGCAGACAGGACCGGTTTGTTAATTAAATTCGCTCAAGGAGGATGGCTTGACCGTTTCCTCCGCCACTGCATAGCAGCAAGCCCAAGTCTCGAGCCTCATTTCTCCATTTCATGGATCAAACTAACAACGATGCGGCAATCTGTCATCCTCTCTTGTTGCGCGGCACGGGGCTATAAGTATCTCGTGGCAAAGCGACGCCTGGCTGATATGGGTTTTAGCCCCTTTTATAACGATACGGCCATCCTTTTAGGGTTTCTATATATTGTTGTAGTGTTCTAATAGACATTTATACCTCCCTTATGTCCGTTAGGCCGTGCCATGTACCTATTTCCCGATCCGTGGCAACCGTGCCTGTTATACCTTTGCTATCCTGGTTAGCAATAAAATTTGTTGTTTCGCCCACCGTAGCAGCTGATTGCCACAATGACTTTGTCAGCATTTGGCTGCCAGGACCTCATTCCCTCAGTATCCATCACCTTATATGGTTTTATAACGTTTTACAGCCGTTTTGATTGTCCGAGGCTAGAAAAGTAATTTTGGATTTAGGTATTTGAGTTCCTATCTCAGGCCCAATCCTTTCAAAATAAAGTTGATGATGGAAACTTCCTCCTGCTTTAATGACATACCCCTAAGAGTCCACCCCCTTAAGGGCAGAAACACTAAAAGATAGGTAATCAGGCTGGCTAAGAAATTTGGGTCGCCCTCAATTGACTTTTTTGAGTTCACCTTCCTTAGCATTTTGTCCCAGAACCCAATCACATTTTTCTTATCCATTTGGAGCACTGCTTGCAGGTGTCTCCTATCCAAATATTTACTTTCTGAATAAATGAATTGGATTAGCTTTCTATTTTCCGACATGAATTTTAAGGTTTGACGAAGTGCGCGTAATAACTTCTGCACCGGTTCTTTAGCTTCTTCATAATCCGAGTTTTTCAAGTATTCATACCAGATGTTTTGCATATGTTTGTGAACTAAGTACAAAACATCATCTTTAGAAGAGATGTAGTGATAGAGTTGGCCCATGGACATACCACATGCTCGGGCTATATCGCGGATAGTCGTCGGATGGTATCCCTTCTCAAAAAATAATTGGCACGCGCCATCGACTATCTGTTGGTGTCTCTTTTGGATCAGATCAGCATTCTTAGCTGCGGCATGGATCAAATCTTCAGAGGGTTCATTAATCGTGTTTTTTGACTTTAGCCTTTCATTCATTTTAGGCATAATAAATTCCAGTTAAGCTCCACGCGATTTAGAGCAAGCGCTCGATTTACAAAATACCAAGGTGGGATTATTTTGTCAAGTATTTTTTTAAAATGTTTTAGGGAAGCAATTGTGCTGTTAAATTGCTTAGTGACAGGATCTAAGATTTTATTATCTATTTGGGGAGCAATGTAAACGTTTCTTTAGACTTTTTTGGATCGATGGGTCTTTGATATTCCGAAATTTCATCTGGACCAATAATTTGCTCAGCGCCAATCGATGTTCCTCCGTCCTCATGGAATCGAGAAACGTCCTGGCTTCATACTGTATGACTTGTTCCAGAGTGGATTGCATCCCGTGACGTAAAATCTCTTTTGACCTTTGCACGGCCGTAGGCGGCATGGAGGCAATTTGCTGGGCCATCTTTTTGGCCTCGGGCATCAGTCGGTTGTGGGGAAACACCTGGTTCACCGCGCCCATCTCCAACGCCTCGCGAGCATCGAAGGGCCTGGCAGTGAAGATGAGTTCTGCCGCTTTGCCGTACCCGATGAGCCTGGGCAGAAAATAGGTACTGCACAATTCCGGCGTGAGCCCGATCCGGACAAAGGCAGCACTGAAGGTTGCCCTTTCGGAGGCAAGACGAATATCACAGGTCAGCGTTACCGTAAAGCCGAAACCATAGGACAACCCGTTGATGGCTGCGATGATAGGTTTGGGGCATTGCACAAAGGCACGAGGTAAGTCGAGCAACCCGAAACCCGCTCTCCTTCTTGGGTCATCACCCTTTCCTTTGGCCTGGAGGAGCCTGTTGAGATCCGCCCCCGCAGAAAAGCTCGAGCCACGTCCGGTTAGAATCAGGACGTGGATGTCAGGGTCTTCCTCGGTTTCCTTAAGGGCCCGGACGAGCTCAACCATCATCGTTTCACTCAAGGCGTTCAAGACTTTGGGCCTGTTGAGGTAGAGAAAAGCTATTCCATCTTCTCGGATCAATTCGATTTCTTTGTATCGCATCTCAACTCCTTCCTCTGATTGGACAGTCATCAAACCTTGGAAAGCACGGAGGCCACAGGAGCGCAGGGAGAATCGGCGAACAAAGCGAAGTTTGGGTTCGGCGAGAGCTAAGTTCGCGAGGGGAAAGTCCCGCGGCGAATTTATTTCTTTGCTGAGTCGGGTCCCAGGAGGATGTCAGCGATCGCGTCTTTCTGCTCCTCCTCTGTTCCAAGTGCCACTCCGATGGCCCACGCATCCCTGAAGTAGTGCTCAATAGCCTGCTCCGCCATATAACCGTAGCCGCCGAATATCTGGACTGCCTCATCGACCCCTCTCACCAGTTTCCTTCCGACTTCCAACTGGGTGATTGAGAAGAATAGAGGATCGATCTTTCCCTGGTCATACTCTGTAGCAGACTTATAGGCGAGCCAGCGTGCGACCTCGATGCCCACGGCCATATCGGCCAGTTTGTGTCGAATGGCCTGAAACTGGGATAGCCTCCTTCCGAATTGCTCCCTCTGTTTCGCATGTCCCATCGCCATGTCCAAGGCGCCCTCAGCGGTGCCCAGGGCCTGAGCGGCGCTTCGGAGTCCCATCGCCTGACGGCAATGCAGAGCGTGCATCATGCCGTCCCCTTCGCGCCCGATCCGGTTGGCAACAGGGACGCGAGCGTCTTTGAAAAGAAGATCGCCGAAAGAGATCATCTTCAATCCCATCTTTTCGATCGGATGGACCTCGATACCGTCTCCTTTCCCCTCTACCATCAGCGTGATCCATCCTTCCTTTGGTTCCTTACAGAGGGTGAGAAAGGAATCCGCCAACGAGGCATTGAGCACGAATCGTTTTTCCCCTCGGACAAAGTATTCCTGCCCCTTCCTTTCCGAAGCGGCGGAGAGGGGAGAAAAATCGTTTCCATCTTCCGACTCGGCAAAGGCAACGCCCATCCGCTTCTCCCCTTTGATCAGAGGGACGAGGAACTGTTTCTTCTGTCCCTCGGAACCGAATTTCAAAATGGCTTCCGAGCCTAAATCGACAGTGCTCAGGGCGCTCCCGATGCCGGAGTCCACCCTGCAAAAAGCTTCGACGACCAGAAGGTTTTCAAGGAATCCCAGCCCCTGCCCCCCGACCTCCTCGGGATAATGCATCCCGATGAATCCCAGCTGGGCAGCCTTCTTCCAGAGCGATTCGGGAAATTTTCCATTCTCATCCAGCTCGAGGGCCACACCAGGATCAAACTCTCCTACGGCGAACTCCCTGGCGGCCTTCTGAATATCTTTTTGTTCATCGGATAGTCTAAAATCCATTCTCTCCTCCTACAATCCCAGTCCGCCGGCGATGACCAGATGCTGGACTTCAGAAGTTCCCTCCGGAATCTT
>DATHCH010000080.1:0-25118 GCA_035319625.1 Thermodesulfobacteriota bacterium | reverse complement strand
GAGATTTCTTTACACAATCGGCCCAGAGCCCAATATCGCTATTCCAAATTCTATTCCTCGAATAAGTCCCAGTGATTAAAAGAATGAGCACAAAAACATAGAAGATTACTTCCAGAACATGGGGTCTTACCTGTTTTATCTTACTTTGCTCGATAATAAAGTTTGTCCCCTCTCTTGACAGTGATTCTCCAAACCCTTTTTCAGTGATGGTGGTTCTTTTAGGCATTGTTGTCTTCTTAAGAAGGAAAGATTATAAGAATCTCTTGTTGGAGTGCCTTACTTTATTATGAGTTTACCAAATTTGGATTAAAAATCAATAAGAAGGGAAAGAACCTCTTAAGCCACTGGATCAGTAAGCCTTGGAGGCTTCTTCTCGCTATCGAATTGATGCCAGTATAGGCTACGGGCATCCCGCAGCCTACGGACAGATTAGTTCCACCTTGTTGCATAAGAAGGGACATAAATTTTATCTTTACCCAACTTTCATTTCGTAATCTTCAAATATTTGTCTTTATTACTACTGAGGATGAGTAAGTGAAAGCCTTAGCATGGCTTTTTGACCGGCGGGATTTCGGAAAAATGACAATTTCTTCCTTCAAATCAATCATTTGTTCAAGGCATTAACCGTGCTATAATCACCCTGACTAAATGACTATCGTTAAGGATTGAGAAATCCAGGTTAATTATGATCATTCGAGGGAGGATTCCGGGAACAGAGTCTCCGGTAGACATCGTCGTTAAGCATGGAAAGGTCGTCCACGTTGATCCTTATCAAAAAGGGTCTTCGTATGATTTTGGTGGCGGTGATCTGTATTTATGCTCTGGCTTTTTTGATCCCCAAGTGAACGGGTTTGCCGGCGTAGATTTTAATTGCCCTTCTCTTTCCCAGGAGAGTCTTCATCGGGCAGCCCTTTCTTTGGCCTCCACTGGTGTCACTCACTTTCTTCCTACTCTCATCACTTCCTCTCATGACAGGATGGTTCACCAGTTAAAAATCATTGGTGGCGCTTTAGGGAGCGATCCTCTCCTCCGGAAGATGTGTCCCGGAATTCACCTCGAAGGGCCTTACATTTCTCCTGAGGATGGGCCCAGAGGGGTTCACCTTCGAGAGTTCGTCCGGCTTCCCCGATGGGAAGAAGTGGAGAGGTTTCAGGAAGCCTGTGAAGGCCAGATCAAGTGTGTAACTTTAGCTCCGGAGGTAAAAGGAACGATTCCTTTCATCAGAAAAGCAGTGACCCATGGAATAGTTATTGGGATCGGACATACCAATGCCCCTGAGGAAGTTCTCGATAAGGCTGTTCAGGCAGGTGCCCGTCTTTCCTGTCACCTTGGAAATGCATCCCCAAGACCTTCGTCTCTCGGTCAGAATCCCATCCGGAAACAATTGTCCATGGATCAATTGATGGCAAGCATCATCGTCGACGGGATTCACCTCCCTCCTGCCGTAGTGAATAACTATGTTCACGCAAAAGGGATAGATCGAATCGTCCTGACAACCGACAGCATGGCCGGGGCAGGAGCCTCTCCGGGAAAATACACATTGGGAGATTTGGAAGTAGAGGTAGGCTCGGATGGGGCAGCGCGATTAGCTGGCACTTCTCGTCTGGCAGGTTCTGCGCTCACCATGGATCGTGCCATCACGAATGTCATGCGGTTTGCAGGGATTAGTCTCCCTTCGGCGATTCACATGGCCGCGAAGAATGCTCAAAAACTATTTCCAGAAGTAGGAGGGGACATCGTCCCAGGACATTCGGCTGATTTAGTCCTTTTCGAGTATCAAAAGGAGCTGGTGGTTCGATCCATATGGATTGAGGGGGAGAAGATATTTTAGAATGCAGGCTATGTTGTAATCGCAGTGAGGAGACAGGCGACCAGCTTCGGAAGTTTTGGAATTGTGAATTTTTAGGAGGTATGGTCCGGCATTTCTTAATTGAATGGAGATTTCAGACATGTTTGGATAAGATTTTAGAACAGGAGGATGACCCATGAAATGGTTTCTTTGTTTGTTGATTATTTGTCTGAGCTCTTTTGTTTTGGGGAGCGCTGAGGCAGGGACGTATCCTCTCAACCTTCGATATCAACCCTTGAAAGACGTCTCCTCTCTTCAAGCGAAGATTGGATCCACCCTGGAGATGGCCCTTTTTAAGGATGAAAGGCCGGAGACGCTATATATCGGTCGCCACACTAACCTTGAAGGAGATTCCACGTATTTTAAAAGTAATCCCTTTCCATTGGAAAAAGCGATCGGGGAGTCTCTGTCCGATGTCCTTTCTCGTAATGGGATAAAAACAATTCCCGTCACCCGGTGGGACGACAAACCCGAATCCCTCAGAAATATGGAGGCCGATTCTATTCTGATGATTGAAATCAAGAGATTCTGGACCGAAGGCAAGGCATCTCTATTCGGGACAAAAGTCAAGACCGTAATTCAATTCGTCATCCATTTGGGGGTGAAAAAGGAAGGCAAGATTTTCACCCGAAACGTGGAAGTCGAGAAGGAGATGACGGTTCCCCGGTCTACACCCGAGAGGGTGGAAACCATGATGAACCAAATGTTGACCGAAATGTTTGATTCTTATTTTTCCAATCCGTACTAAGAAACGGTTCTCCCGTCAGAGACTGTGTCATAATCGAATGGAGGCGGGGAAAACGGAACAAACAGCCGGATTCCAAAGCTTTAGAATGCGCACGTTTAATGTTAAAGGGAATTGTCCTCGTCACAAGATAGTCAATTCCTTCATGACCTTGCAGCCCCTGAGGTTCACGGTTAGAAGGTTGCGCGCTGCATTCGCCGAAGCGGCTTCGCGCAGGCAGGTCTAAAGCTTTGTCACCCATCTGTCTGTCCCGTTTTTAAGAATCCTTGCCGTTTATTCCCATTACGAGACAGTCTCGCAAGAGGGAGGGAGAAAAAATGAATGCCAAGTGGAGGTGGAACTCATGAAAGTCTTTTTGTGGATAGCTTTTTTAATCCTCATCGCCGTAGCGATTTTCGCAGTTCAAAATTCAGACGCTCCCATCATCACAATAAAATTTCTCTTTTGGAGATTTGAGACATCTCTGGTCTATACCATCTTGGGATCAATCGGTTTAGGGATGCTGTTCACCCTTCTCCTTTGGATTCCAAGGACCTTGCGGGCATCGTTACGGTCAAAAAAGTCAAACCAGGGGCTTCCTTCAACCCCTTAAGGAGTTCAGCATTAAGTTTTGGAAGGGTGCGTCAAGGGGCAACAGATTTGGCGAAGTGATCGCAAGGTTGTGAGAAGGGGCGGAAATGAAATCGAAAGATTGGAAAAAGGGATTCACCAAGAGATTTCGTATCCTCTGGGATGCCTTAAGAAAGTTTGGTAAGGATCACGGTTTTTTTCTCTCCTCTGGGATTACCTTCAACCTTCTCATCTGTTTGATTCCTCTGATCTTGCTGCTTTTGGCCCTGCTGGGCACGTATCTTTATAGCTATCGGGAAGTGTTAAACCATATACGACATTATCTGGAGGATGCCTTTCCTTTCCTCGACACAAGGATTATGGATAACATCCTGAGAATGGTTCGGGACCGTAAGATCGTTGGGGTGTTGGGAATAGGAGGGTTGATCTGGGCCTCCACGTGGGTGTTCAGCTCCTTGAGGACAGCCCTGGATATCATCTTTCAGGTCGAGGAGGGGCGAGGCATCCTTCGTGGGAAGGGGATTGATCTTCTGATGATCCTTTTAGCAGGGACCTTTCTCCTTACCAGCATGGCCTTTACCTCTGTGATTACCTTTGTCCAGGGGTACCGTTTTAGTCCTTTCTTAGAGTTGAGACCGATCATTCGATTCATTTTGAAATACTTCATCCCCTTCTTCTTCACTTTTTGGATGTGTTTTTTGATTTACAAGATCATCCCCGACAAGAAAATCCATTTCAAAACTGCCCTTCGAGCGTCCTTTTTCACCAGCCTCTTCTGGGAAACTGCCAAGCAATTGTTCGGATGGTATGTTCTTCATCTGGGAAGATTTTCTATGATCTACGGCTCTTTGAGCGCCCTGGTCATTTTTTTTCTCTGGATTTACTATTCCTCAGTTATCCTTCTCCTGGGAGGAGAGGTCGCCTTTATCTTAGAAAAGAAAACGAATGCATTGAATCAGAAAAGGTTCAAGGGGTCGAGGATTCAATGGCTCAAACGAGATGAAATTTTAAAAGATTAAAATGGCGGTGTGTTGACTGAGTTCCGCAATCTTTTGCTCCCCTGGACCCTGAAATCGGCCTTCTCGGAGCAGAAAACTTTGAATGTGAGGTGAGCTTAGGATTTTTCGAGGATGAAGAGAAGCTGACCTTCCTGAACCGTCTCATTCAGTTTCACGCAGACCTCCATGACCTGTCCATCAAAGGGAGCGATAATCGCATTCTCCATCTTCATCGCCTCGAGATTTCCAATCTCCTCTCCTTTGTGGACGATGTCCCCTATCTTGAGAGATCCTCTTTCCGGGTTCCCGATTCTCCAAACATTGCCGTTGATGGGCGCGCCGACATCTCCGAGCCCTTTCGCCATCCTGATCGCAACCTTTTTAGCCCTCGGTGTCTCTACCGTATAAACCCTGGTATTGTTATTCACCCGCATGACCACATGAATGAGTCCCTCGTGTTCTGCCCCGATCGATACCAGTTCGAGGGTATAAGGTTTTCCCCAGAATTCAAATTCCACCTTATCCCCTGGTTTTTTCAACCCGTTCCTCCAGACAGAGGTCGGAAGCACCAGAGGTGCTTCTCCATATTTTTCAATGAACTCGACCATTTCGAGGGCATTCTTGGGGTGCATGAGGTAGAGGATGAATTCCTCTTCGGAAGGCTTTCGCCCGATGGCCTCTGAAAGAGTTTTCCTGAGCCTCGAAAGATCCTCATCATCCAACGCATCCAAAGGAGATAAGTCCTTTCGCTCTTTGATCCTGGATTCCCACTCATCGCCAAAGGCGCTTCGGTAAATCCATTCCGCAGGCCACCCCATGGGAAGCTTTCCATAGTCTCCTAAGAGGAGATTTTTAAAATCCCCGGGTGCATTCTGGAAAAGACCGAGGAGTTCTTCCTGCTCGTTGGGGTCCATGGATTCAAAACTCTGTGATTTTTCTTCAATGAATTTTGTAAGAAGTTTAAGGATGTGCCGGACGCCTCCCTCTCCCTTCTCTTTTGCATATCGGTTGACAATACCGCTACAAGTCACCCAGGTAATCTGGGAGCCGGGCGTCACGTCGAAATAGTGGATTATCCTGTTGTAAAGAGACATCATCTTCAAGATCGACGGCATCAGATGAAGAAACCCGCCGTTGTCCGCCTGCTCAAAGGAGCTGGGGAAAGCCCCCCCTGGCATTCGATGATTGAGGACGTTATGGTCATATCCTTTGAATGGGGACTCCGCCCATTCGTATTGACCGATCCATTCGCGCACTTTTTGAACGGCATGTTCTGCCTCGATTCTCTCGATATTGACGGGGAACCCTGATTCCTCAAGGTATGCGTGCAAAGCGAGTATCGGTGCCTGGCCGTAGAATCGTGTCAGGGAATCTTCCTCAACGTCGAGAATCTTAGCCCCGGCCTGTACGGCCGCCAGAAGGGCAGGTATGGCAAGTCCGTCTGTGATGTGACGGTGGTATTGGATGACCAGATCAGGGAACTTCTGCTGGATGGCATCCACCAGAACCTTGAGGCGTTTGGGGCTGCCCACTCCGGACATGTCCTTGATACAGAGGACGATCTCATTTGTCCCACCGCAGAGGTGCACCACTTGGGAGACAATCTCTAAATAATAATCGTTTGTTGTCCAGTCCGCCTGGGTAAAAGCGATTGCGGGCTGGAAGAGCCTTCCCCTTTTCATGACCACCTCTGCGACCGCGCGCATATTTCTTATGTCGTTGAGGAAGGAGAAACATCTCCAGACATCGACATCGACCTTTGAGACAACGTATTCGATGATGTTTTTCGGATAGGGTCGATATCCCCATAGGTTGGTTTCACGAACCAGGGTTTGGAGCAGCACATTGGGCATCAGCTCCCGAAGTGTTTCGATCTCCTCAAAAGGACTTTCCTTTCGATTCAGGATTCCCACATGCCATCGTGCGCCGCCATGGCATTCTGCGCTGAAGAGGCCCATCTTGTTGTAATAGGGCGCGAGGGTCTTGAGATCGTACAATCGGAGGCGGTTCTTATAATCGGACTGCCCTGCATCACGCATTCCAGTGGAGGCGAAAAAAACACCAGGAGTGGAACGCACTGTTTTGACAATTTCTCCGGGGGACATCCCGGGCTTGATCAAGGGTATCTTTTCCATCCTCGTTCTTACATCCATTTCTGCGGTCCTAAGGCCGAAATCTCGGCCACATACTTTGCCACTTTGAGGACTTCATCCTCGCTGTTTTTCTCCTTGAACGTGGAGATCAGTTCATCCATATGCTCTTCGATAAAATGGGTTGAGAAATCGCCGGCGATAAAAACCGGATGTCGGATGATACTCAAAAGCAAGGGGGCCAGCGTTTTGACACCCTCGATCCGCAGATTTCTGCTGAGAGCCCGGTCCATCACCCGGATGGCATCTTCCCTGTCCACACCGGCTGTCACGAGGAGCATGAAGAGAGAATCGTAGTAAGGCGGAATGTCCGCTCCTTCATAGATACCCGTCAATATTCGGACTCCGGGTCCATGGGGCACCTGAAACCGGGTGACCGTGCCGAAGGAAGGGCTGAAATTTTTTGGGTCTTCTGCGTTCAGGCGCACTTCCAGTGCCCACCGGTTAGGATGGATGTCGGATTGGTTGAAGGGGAGTTTCTTCCCCATGGCGACATCGATCATGATGCCCACGATATCCAACCCTGTGATCAACTCGGTGATGCTATGTTCCACCTGAAGGCGCGTATTGACTTCCAGAAAATAGTACTTCTTTGTCCGAGTATCCAGGATGAATTCCACCGTTCCCGCCGAGGTATAGCCCAATTCCCGCATCAAGCGGGTGGCCGTAAAACAGATCTCCTGGCGGAGGGTGTCATTGACCGTCGGCGCAGGCGCCTCCTCGATGATCTTCTGATTGCGCCGCTGCAGGGTGCACTCCCTCTCAAATAGATGAACCACGTTCCCACTTTCATCGGCAACGATTTGGACCTCGATATGCCTGCCCCTTTCGATGTATCTTTCCGCAAGGAGGCTGCCATTGTCGAAAGACTTTTCCGCCTCCGAACGGGCTTGGGAAAATCCCTGGGCAAGCTGCTTTGCATTCTCGATCTTGACCATGCCCTTGCCGCCGCCGCCTGCGGCCGCTTTGATCATAATAGGGAAATTTATGTTTTCATCCTTCATCCAATTTTGGATTTGTTTCACATCGCTCACATCGCTGATACCGGGGATGGTCGGCACATTGGCCTTCTGGGCGAGCTCTTTCGCTTTGATCTTGTCTCCCATCAATCGGATGATTTCTGGGGAAGGGCCGATCCATATCAGTCCGGCATCGATGACCTTTTGCGCAAATAGATGATTCTCTGCGAGAAATCCCCATCCCGGATGAATGGCATCCGCTTTGCTCTTCAGGGCGGCATCGATGATCTTGTCGATATTCAAATAGGATTCGGTGGGCGGAGCCTCTCCGATGTGGATGGCCGAGTCCGCCATAAACACGTGGTGGCCGAGTCGATCCGGAGTGCTATAGACAACAGCGGTATTGATCTTCCTGTCACGGCAGGTGTGTATGATCCTGACAGCAGGAACCCCGCGATTTGCAACCAGTATTCTTTGAATCTTCCTCTTCATCCTATCCCTCTTCTCACAGCCAAAATTAATTTTAACATTCTCATTCCATTCATACAAGCCATTCTATGAAGCCATGGTTCTTCTCTTACGGCTGATAGAAACAAATGAATGGACAGAGAAACAGCAATGAGGTACCATTTTTCTGTTTGATGAGAGAAAGGCGAGGGGTGAGACCGTGACTGAAGAAAAGCGACGGAAGACAAAGATCGTGTGCACGATTGGCCCGGCGAGTGAGTCGCCTCAGGTCTTGGAGGCCCTGATCCGGGGCGGGATGAACGTCGCGCGGCTCAATTTTTCTCATGGGACTCACGAGGAGCATTTCAGGAAGATGACCACCATCCGTCAAATCGCCGATCGATTGAGACAGCCCGTGGCGATCCTTCAAGATCTTGGTGGTCCTAAAATTCGGATTGGCATGATGAAAGAGGGTGGAGCGGAATTGAGAAAGGGGAAAGGATTTTGCCTGACCAACCAGGTGCTTATCGGCGACGAGACCCAAGCCACGGTGACTTATACCGCTCTTCCCGGCGAAGTGAGATCGGGGGATAGAATTCTTCTCGCTGACGGAACCATTGAACTTCAAGTCGTAGAAAGCGATGGGAAGACTATTCGATGTCGGGTAATCGTGGGAGGAATCTTAACCTCCCACAAAGGGTTGAACTTTCCAACGCGAACCCCCCTTGCTTCGGCTTTCACAGAGAAAGATCAGAAGGATCTCCTCTTCGGCATTCAACATGGAGTGGATTGGGTCAGCCTCTCGTATATCCAAAGAGCCGCTGACGTCGAGGGAGTTAAGAGAATCTTGAAGAAGGAGTCGGTCGATATCCCTGTCATTGCCAAAATTGAAAGAAAAGAGGCCTTGGAAAACATCGACGAGATTCTCCTGGCTTCAGACGGCGTCATGGTGGCTCGGGGAGATTTAGGTTTGGAGACTCCGATTGAAAAGATCCCAAACATTCAGAAGGCGCTGATACGGAAGGCCAATGATTCAGCGAAACCGGTGATTACTGCCACCCAGATGCTTCGATCGATGCTTGACCATACTCAGCCCACCCGGGCAGAGGTTACGGATGTGGTCAACGCCATCTATGACGGGACAGATGCGGTCATGCTTTCGGAGGAGACGGCCAGCGGACAATTTCCCGTCGAAGCTTTCCAGATGATGGCCAGGATTGCTCAATCAGCAGAAGAAGAATTTCCTCACCCTCAATTTCTGCGAGGGGAAAAAGATGAGGGGATGAATCTCCAGCAAGCAATCACCTACGCGGCGTCATTACTGGCTGAGGAAGTGGGGGCAAAGGTGATCGTCACACCAACGGAATCGGGAAGCACCGCACGCTGGGTTTCAAAGCTTCGACCTCGTCAGCCCATTGTTGCCTTGAGCCAACACCTCTCAACCGTCAGGGAACTCAATCTCTCTTGGGGGGTCTATCCTGTTCTTGGCCCTGCCTGGAAAGATACGGATGAGATGTTAGAAAGGTCGAAGAGGATGCCGAAGGAGTTAGGAATGGCCTCAAAAGGAAAGAAGATTGTCATCATCGCCGGGGTCCCTATCAGCATTCCAGGAACCACCAATCTCATTAAAGTGGAAGTCGTGAAATAAGTGACCTGCTTCAAATATACCTCTATCATTTTTTTCTCTCGTAAAGATTCCTATAACTCAGACTTAGAGCCTATCGTAGGTAATCATTGACAACAAAGAATTCTTCATGATAAAGGTAACCGACGAGCATCATGCAATCATGGACAGTATCTGACGAGCCGTTGGAAACTAAGAGAAAGAGCCCCCGATACCGTGCTCGCGGAGGGGCGACCGAACGGCCGCATTCATGGTTGAATCGGTTTCGGAAACGGTTGATCCGATTTGAAAAAATGTCCCCAGTCCGTACACCGTCCCCCTCAAGGGAGGAAGGTTAGGGCGGTGGGAGATATTTTTCGCACTCTTAAGGAAGCCATTCGGGACTTTTGTGAAAAGTTCTTCCACTTTCGGCTTTTACTAAAAAGCTTATGTTTTATAGAAACTACGTAGCTGCGAGGATTTACGGTGATGGCAAGAACTGCCATTAAAATTGCCTGTTTAAAAATGGGGAATTGTGGATGCTTCACACTAAATCCCTTCGTAAAACTAATCCAACCGCTCGAAACCTTTTGTAGAGGATGATACACGGAATCCATAAGCTGTTGATGAAAGGCTCTGAGAGATTTTAATCTCTCTTGCGTACCTTTTTATGGATGAAAGGAGGATTCTTAGGAGGGCTACAAGGGGGAAAGGGGGTGGCAGTTGTCAGCAATGTGTCGCAGAGGCGTTAGGGTAATGGTGAGTGATTAGCATTTGGGGGGGGAAGGTTTTTAGGCGGTCTTGCTTTCAGTGTTTCATCAGCAGAGTAAGAAAGGAGGAGGAAAATGAATTGGGAAAGGATGGCACTTCTTCCTTTCTCAGAAGTGCAAGTCTAGAAATCTTGAACCTTGAAGGGGGTAAATGAAAAAGTTCATATCAGTCATAATAAAAATGGAAAGGAGGAGAAAACAATAAGTTCCCGCAGATTGGTTTTATCCATTTCATTTTTGGGATTGGTTGTCGGGCTTGTCACCGTGCTGGGCGCAGTGATGGGTCCAACCGCCAATGCCGGTTCCGATCACGTCGTCGCTGCCACCAATACAGGCTCTGTCGTGGGTGTGCGGACGGACACGATGAACAAGTTCCTCGGCATCCCGTACGCGGCTCCGCCGGTCAAAGATCTGCGCTGGCAGCCACCGCAGCCGCCGGCGCCCTGGCGCGGGCTGCGCGATGCGACCCAATTCGCCAACCACTGTCCGCAGCCGGCCAGCTTTTTCGGTGTGGCGAGCACGACCGAAGATTGCCTGTACCTGAATGTGTACACTCCAGCAGGCGATAAAGGTGGGTATCCCGAGGACCATCATGGTTACCCGGTAATGGTGTGAATCCACGGCGGCGCGGGCTTCCTCGGCGAGAGTGACGACTATGACCCGACTAAGCTTGTGGAGAACGAAGACGTGGTCGTCGTGACGCTCAACTATCGCTTGGGCTTTCTCGGATTCCTCGCGCATCCGGCGCTCTCCGCCGAAACCAAATATAAAGGTTCAGGCGACTACGGGTTCATGGACCAGCAGGCCGCGTTCGAGTGGGCGCAGCGAAACATTAAAAATTTTGGCGGGAATCCTGACAACGTGACGATCTTCGGTGAATCCTTCGGGGGCTTGAGCGTCCACACACAGCTCGCGTCGCCCAGGGCGGCGGGATTGCTCGACCGCGCGATCGTGGAAAGCGGAGCCTATTTCTTAAATACGACCTCGCTTGCCACTGCCGAAGGCCTCGGAGTGCTAGCGGCCACGAACATGGGTTGCTCCGGCCAGACCCCTCAGAGCGCCAAGTGCCTGCGGTCAGTGCCAGTTACAACACTGCTTGTAAACCAGGGCACGGCAGGCTTTACCGGTAACGTCGATAACAAGGTGCTGACGCAACCCATCGGCACGGCGTTGGGGACCGGCCAATTCAACCATGTGCCGGTAATGGAAGGTTCGAATCATGACGAATGGCGGTTGTTCGTCGCGGCGGACTTCGAGTTTCCGACGGGGGTTGCGACGAACACCACAAACTACTCCGCGTGGGTCGACGCGTCGTTCGGTGGGGCGTTGTCGACCTTTGGGATTCTTGATTACGTTGTCAATGTGGTGTATCCAACGACCAATTACGCGAGCCCCAGCATTGCGCTCGGCGCCGTTGGTACCGACGGTATCTTCGCGTGCACCTCGCGCTTGGCGATCCGCGAGATGGCGAAGTTTGTGCCGGTGTTTGCCTATGAGTTCAACGATGAGAACGCGCCGGAGTTGTTCTTGCCGCCAGATACGGTAAGCGGCATGCCCTATGGCGCAGCCCATGCGTCTGAACTTCAGTATATCTTTAACCTGCCCCAAGGAAATCTGCTCAACGCGAACCAGGGACAGCTGTCGCGCGACATGGTCAGCTATTGGGCGCACTTCGCGCGCTTCGCCAATCCCAACTCGCTCTTCACGCCGTTCTGGCCGCAGTATAATCTAACAAAGGATCAGTTCCAGTCACTCATTCCGCCACAGCCAACGACCGAACTCCAATCCGGATTCACCACCGACCACAAGTGTACGGGGTTCTGGACTCCCGGTATCTGAGCGTTTGGCCGAAAAATAAGATCTACAGGTTTTTTAGCTAATTCGACGCCCTGCTTGGCAGGGCGTCTTTTTCTAAACTCGCTACCACTCGCTCTTGCATGTGGGCTGATTTTTCACTCTTCGAGGTGAGTACCAAAGCGGAACCCGTCGTTTACATCCGAAGATAAGGGCAGTGAAAAGACAAAAAAAGAGGATCGATTGGTCCTCTTTTTAGGCGAGTGCTGACTTTTATCTGCGCCCTCCGCCACCGCCGTGGAAACCACCGCCACCAAACGAATGACCACCCGAGAAGCCGCCAAACGAATGTCCACCGGAAAAACCGCTGGACGAATGACTACCAGAGAACCCACTGAACGAATGGCCGCTGCTAAAACTTCCACGGCTGGAAGGGGCACTGAAAGACCTGTTAAAGCTCTGGAACGAACGACTACCGCCTACGGCATTGCCGCGGTTGTTAGTGACAAACCCCTGCCTCCCCTGCGTTCTGCCAAAGGAAGAGACATGGTTGCCCGTCATCCGTTGATTCCCTCGGGCAAACGTTGTTCTCCCCATACTGCGGTTGAAAATGGAAGAGGCAGCGTTTCTTGTCGCCGTAGAGTTGAACGCTGTTGTATGTAAATCCCTTGTCCAACTGTGGTTCACCGGGTCCACCCTGCCGAACGCATGAGTCCTGGAATCGAAGAAGTGATTGGTGATCCGAAAATGATGGTGATGAAAGCTCCCGACGATAATGTCAAAATCGTTCAGGACGAAGAATCCCGGAAAGAAGAACCCGGCACACCAGAACGGATAAGGAACCCAGTCATACAGGTAGTAATAGTCCCAGGGCGGAGCATAGTAGATGACAACCGGAGGCCCTTCGTCATAGTAATAGTTATTGATTTCCTGAGGCTGAACGTATTCGCTACTTGTGGGGGGTTGGCTGTCCGCGTACTGGCCGGACCCAGGTGCAACCGCTAAGCCGAACTGAGTTGTCAGGCTCTGAAAGACTTTTAAAGCCTCATCCTTTCCCATCGGGAGCTTTTTTGCGTCTGCTGCAGTCGTCACGGCGTTCTGAAGCTCGCCAATGATATTAGGTGTTACAGGGTAGTCAGCAATCCACCCATTCTTCGGCGCGATTCCTGCCGAGGTCAACAGGTCCTCGGCTTGGGCCTCGTTGTTAGGCGTTCCTAACTTGAGTGCGGTTGCGAGCTTAAGAGCAAACTGACCTTCGGGGACGAGTGTCTGTGATACCGGAGGAGTGCCCGCTGACTTCTGACCCGATTGTGAGTAAACGGTAAGCGGCATCATGAGCAAGGCAAATGACATCATAATAATCAGTAATTTCTTCATTTAAAATCCCTCCCTTCAAACTTACAGTTCTTTCATCTCTTACATAAGTTTAAAACAACTGTTTATATTTTTCAAGGTCTAGAAACCTTAAAATTGCATTTCGCTCGGAAGATCCTGTCTCCTTTCCATGTCCCTTGAGCCAAGCGTTATGCCCCTCACCCCGGGGGGAGGCAACCAAATGGAGAAGGTCTCGTTCTCGAATAACTTTACAAATTGAAACAACTGTTTTAAACTGGAATTAGAGAGATAGGAGGAGGAATTCAAATGGAACATAATACCAGGTCAAATGTCGATTGCCGGGAGCGAATTTTAGAGGCGGCGGGAGAAATTTTCACCGAATTTGGGTTTCGAGGTGCCACGGTTAGAAAAATCTGCGAGCGCGCCAAGGTGAACGTAGCGGCTGTCAATTATTACTTTGGTGGAAAGGAAAAGCTTTACTCCAAAGTTTTGAGACACTGGCATGATTTCGCCACAAAAAAATACCCCCTTCTTTTCGAGGTAAGCGAAGACGCACCCGCGGAAGAGCAGCTGCGAGGCTTTATCCGCTCTTTTTTGTTCCGCCTCCTCGATAAAGGAAAACCTGCATGGTTTGGGAAACTAATGATGAGAGAAATGACAGAGCCAACTCGCGCCTTTGAGCGCCTGGTGAAAGAAATCGTCCGTCCACGGGACAGGGTTCTGGCCTCCATCGTCGGGAAAATGATCGGAACTCCTGTCAGCGACGAGGAAATCCGTCTTTGCTGTGCGAGCATCATCGGCCAGTGCCTTTATTATTATAATGCAAGGTCCATTGTCACGCGACTCTATCGCCAAGATGTGACCAAGCCTGATGAGATCGAACGGATCGCCGATCATGTCATGCAGTTTTCATTGAGGGGTTTGGAATATGATTCGAAACACGATGAGGATAGAACGAAAAAAGAAAGGGAAAATCAAATAGGCGACCCTATGACGGGTTCATCACCCCCGAATCCCGCACTCGGCGGGGGAAATTGATCCAGTTTCTTAGGTGAAGGTTACGGTTACGAAGCCCGTCTGGTTTAGAGTTAAAGGATTACGTAAACCCCATAAGACGAATCCCGTGTAGGGTAGGATAACCGATTACTTTCGAGGTGACGTTCCAATAGTATTGTTCCTATTTTCGGAGGCTGTCGAACCAAGCCAGATTCTCTTTAATCAGGTCGGGGATGGGTAGCTGGTAAGGGCAGCGCGGCAGACATTCCCCACATTCCGAACAGTTTCGGGCTTTCTCTATTAAATCCTTCATCCACCCCACTTCCTGAGCATGAGGGCCAAAGCGCTTGATGACGGACTTTAGTCCGACG
Organism: Thermodesulfobacteriota bacterium; assembly: GCA_035319625.1. GTDB lineage: Bacteria > Desulfobacterota > BSN033 > BSN033 > UBA1163 > UBA1163. The sequence goes on along the minus strand of DATHCH010000080.1, from coordinate 10,531 downwards.
ACAAACTGAATATTGATCTTTTCCGTACAAGGCTGACAGTAGTCGCAGCGCCTACAGAATTGACGGTCAAATTCCTTCTTTAAGACTTCGATTTGCTCTTTATCTTTCTCAGTCAGGGAGTAGCCTTCCGTAAAGATCTTCCAATTCTCACGAGCCCTTTCCAGGGTTTCCGACCCAGGGATGGGTATGATGTTCGGCGTTGAGAGGGAGAACCTCAGGGCCGGCCCAGCTTCTTCAATCACCCCGCCCGAATATGGCTTCATCGCCAATACACCGACGTCTTTTTCCTTAGCCAAAGGAAACACTTTCTTGGCTGCCTCCGGTTCTAAAAAGCTATAGCAAGCCATGATGACTTCAAAATGACCGTCCTCGATCGCCCTCTCCAATACGTTGAGGTTATGGCTGGTGAGGCCAATGTGATCGATCAATCCTTCGTCTCTCGCACGTTTTAACCCCTCGTAGGCTCCTCCTGGGGCCAGGACCCTCTCATAATCTTCGAAGTTGGAAACGCTGTGCAAATGGTAGATATTGACTTTTTTTACCTTCATCTGCTTGAGGGTTTCCTGTACATCATTATAAATCTTCGTCGTCCTGATAAGAGATTTTGAAGAAAGGATGACCGGCCGATCTGTTCTTTGGAGCGCCAGTCCAACCCGGTGCTCGCTATTCGTATAAGCGCGCGCTGTATCCAGGAGGTCGACTCCCATTTCAACCACCGCCTGTATGACGGAAACCGCTTCGCGTTCACCTACCCGTTGAATAGGAATGCCACCCCATCCCAGTTTTGTCACGATCAAATTTGTCCTGCCCAGTCTCACTTTTTCCATCTGCATGCTCCTTTGGCTGAAAGTAATAGAAATAAATTCTGCTTAAATCCCCCCAACCCCCTTTAGTAAAGGGGGTTGGGGAAGAATCCTTCTTCTTCGTTCACCCTTATTGCCGCAATTTAAACAAAAGTTCTTCTCTCAATTGTTCGGCGGAAATAAAATGAACGCCTTGCATTCCTAAAGAAACAGCTACTTCGACATGCTTTTTCATATCATCAATAAATAGAATCCTCCGGGGCTCGACTGAGGCCCACTCGATTGCTTTTTGATAGATCTCCACAGCAGGTTTTTTGAAACCCATCTCGTGGGACAGAATCCATTGATCAAAGACTCGGATGATATAAAATTTCGAAAGGATGTAGTCGAAGTGGAGAGGATTGGTGTTGGAAAGAAGCCCGAGTTTCCGTCTCCCCTTCTGGGAGAGAATGATCTGAGAGACCTCCTCATTCTCAATAAAGATTTCATTCCAGATAGGGATGAACTCCTCAAAGGAGAGGGAGAGTTTAAGAAATTCTCTTAGGGATTGGAAGAATTTCGAAGAAGAGACCTTACCCACCTCATAACCGTTGACCGCTCCCTTTTCAAAATCGAAGAGATAGGAAAATACTTTTGGGGGATCTTGGAATTCTTTTCTTCGAGAGAATCGAGAGAGCTTCTCTGCGATCTGGAAATGATTGAAAGGGAGAATGACGTTGCCTAAATCGTAAAGGATGACTTCAATCGGAGAATTGTTCATTTCTCATCCGTAGATTTAACCAAAAACGGTAGCGCCCCCCATTTACCGGGGCGAATAAAAATCGTTCCGTTAAACATCGGAACGCCACAGATTTATCAAATAGGTTTGGGAGGGCTAAAATATTCGGCGATCGCCCGGGTTAAAGCAGGAATGGTATACTGCTTTGGTTGAATCCGGACCTTCAGACCCCTTTCCTTTGCCGTCCTGGCAGTGACCGGTCCGATACAGGCAATAGCGATGCCCTTGACCAAGTTCTTAAGATCTTCCTTTTTAAGGAGGTCTGCAAAATGACCGACTGTGGAGGAGGAGGTGAAGGTGATCACGTCGATTTTTCCCTCCGTCAGGAGTTTATTCATCCTTTTCGATCCTCCCTTCGGCCTCACTGTCCGATAAACCTCCACCACATCCACCTCTGCACCCATTTTCCTTAAGCCTTTTGGCAGAACATCCCGCGCCTTTTTGGCTCGGGCCAGAAGAATTCTTTTCCCTTCCATCCGCGCCTTTTTAAATCCATCGAGGATGGACTCCGCGATAAACTCTTTTGGAACGTAGGGAACGGATACCCCCTGCCTTTTTAGTTGATGGGCTGTGGCAGGCCCGATGGCACATACTTTAAGAGACGGCGGAAGGTGGAGAGACTTTCCTCTCTCTTTAAGTCTTTGCCAGAAGAAGTTCACTCCGTTCGCACTGGTAAAAATTATCCAGTCATAAGACTTCAATTGATCGACGGCTTGGTCAAGTTCCCTCCAGCGCGTTGGGGGGACAATCTCAATGGTGGGGAATTCGATCACCTCCGCTCCCAATTTCTTGAGCTGGGCCGCAAAATCTCCCGACTGTTCGCGGGTTCGGGTGATCAGAATTTTTTTCCCAGCGAGGGATTTCTTATCCATTGTCTTTAAATAGAAATGGTAGGCTGTGACCTCTGGTAGACCTGGTCGAGGATCTCTTTTGCTCCTTCAGCCAAAAGGATCTCAGCCAACTCGACTCCGAGCGACTCGGCTATCTCGACGGGCCCCTGCACGTGATGCCTGATGAGCCTCGTGCCGTCTATCGTTCCGACCAATCCATCGATTTGAAGGGTGGTTCCGACGATTCGCGCAAAGGCAGCGATAGGGACCTGACACCCGCCTTCCAGTTTGCCAAGGAAGGCTCTCTCAGCGCTGATGGTGATGGATGAGTCCCGGTCATTGAGGAATCGGATTTGACGCTCGACCTCCTGGTCAGCCATCCTTGTCTCAATTCCCAACGCCCCCTGGCCGATAGCGGGGAGAGAGACCTCCAGCGGAATGATCTCTGCGATTTTTTCTTCAAAGCCCAGCCTTTTTACGCCTGCGAGGGCCAGGACAATCGCATCCAAGTTCATGGTTTTTAACTTCTTGAACCGGGTATCTAAATTTCCCCTTAGAGGAGTGAGTACAAAGTCACTTCTGAAATGAAGCAACTGGGCCTGCCGCCTCAAGCTGCTTGTGCCAATCCTTGCTCCTTTGGGAAGATCCTTTAAAGACTCCCCGTCCTTTGAGATGAGAACATCCCGAGGGTCCTCTCTTTTTGTGATCACAGAGAGGTGCAGACCCTTTGGAAATTCGGTCGGGACATCCTTGATGCTGTGAACGGCGAGATCGGTTCTTCTTTGAAGGAGTGCTTCCTCAATCTCTTTGACAAAAAGGCCCTTTCCTCCGATCTTCGCCAACGGAGCGTCCTGAATTTTGTCTCCGGTGGTTTTGATTTTGACGAGCTTGACTCTGAGGTCGGGATGAACCTGGATCAATCGATCCTTCACCCAATTGGCCTGAAAAAGAGCGAGTTGACTCCCACGGGTCCCGATTTTGAGTTCAGAGGGCGTCTTCGAGATCGGGTTCCTCCTTTTCTTTCTCTTTTTCGAATTTTTCCATGAATGTTTCTAATGATTTCTCCGACAGTCCGAAGAGGGCATGGAGTGCATCGAGATAAAAGTCGGCCATCGCCTCCTCATTGGTTTGCTTGAGGAGCGTGATCGGTGTATGGAGAATCTTATTAATGATCGCGGAAGTCATTGCCTCCAGGGATTTCTTTTCCTTATCCGATAGGTTGGGGTGAAAGGAAAGGGTTTTTTCCAGCTCTTTCTTCCTGATCTCTTCAAACTTTTTCCTCAAGGCCACAATGGTGGGGGTCACGTCGAGGGACCGATACCAGTTGACAAATTTGACCATCTCGTCCTGGACGATCGCCTCTGCCTTTTGAGCCTCTTTCTCACGATCCTTCATGTTTTCATTGGCTACTTTTTGGAGATCGTCGATGTTGTAAAGGTAGACATTTTCAATATCGCCCACTTTGGGCTCGATATCTCTGGGGTCCGCGATGTCAATGAAGAAGATCGGTTTCTGCCTCCGATCCTTCATCACCTTTGTGATCTGATCGTGCTGGATAAGGTATTGAGGTGAGTCCGCAGCGCTGATGACGATGTCCACCCTTTTCAGACCCTGCCCCACGTCCTCAAACGGAACGGCTTCACCCCTAAATTCCTGGGCCAGTGATACAGCCCGTTCATAAGTGCGGTTGGTCACCAGAATTTTCTCTGCCCCTCCAGAGACAAGGTGTCGGGCGGCCAGTTCACACATCTCCCCCGCTCCAATGAGCAAGACGGTTTTCTTTTCTAGGGCACCAAATATTTTTTCAGCTAACTCGACCGCAACGGAGCTGACGGATATGGCACCCATGACGATCTTCGTTTCGGTTCTCACCCTTTTTGCCACGTGAAAGGCCCGATGAAGAAGTCGATGGAGAATAAGACCCGAAGTCTTAACCTGTTGGGAGAGATCATAGGCCTCCTTGATCTGGCCCAGGATTTGAGGTTCTCCTAAGACCATCGAGTCGAGGCTGGAGGCGACTCGAAAGATATGCCTCACCGCTTCTTCTCCCACACGAGCATACAGGCTTCTTTCGAATTTCTTCAAGGGAATGCCGTGGTATTGAGAGAGAAATTCCTTCAGATCGCGGACGGCCTTTTCTGTCTCTCGAGTGGCCGCATAAACCTCTACCCGGTTACAGGTAGAGACGATCATGTTTTCCTTGAGAGAAGGAAGGATACGAACCTTATCTAAAGCGTCCTCCATCTTAGCTTCCGGAAAAGCGAGGCATTCGCGAATCTCGATAGGTGCTGTTTTATGGTTTAATCCGACGACGAGCAGTTCCATATCACCATAAACAAAGAATAAGGCTTAGGCTACGGTTGAGCTCCCACCTCAGGCTTAACCCGTATCTTTATTCCCAGTTCGCATAGGTATGAAGTCCTGGCAGGAGGAGGTTCACACCTAAAAATGTGAAGAGGGCAGCCAGAAATCCTACAATGGCCATGATCGCTGCCTTCCGTCCCCTCCATCCAACTGTCAGGCGCTGGTGAAGCAGTGCCGCATAGAGAAGCCAGGTGATCAGAGACCAGGTTTCTTTGGGATCCCAATTCCAATATCTTCCCCAGGCGAATTCTGCCCAAACCGCACCTGTGATGATCCCCAAAGTCAATAGGGGAAACCCGAATTTGAGGGACTGGTAGCTCAGATCGTCCAGAAGATTTAAAGGAGGAAGTCTTTTTGCAATAGCCCCCATCCTTTTCGATTTGAGTTGATGCTCTTGAATTAGATACATGACTCCACAACAGAAGGTTAAAGTGAAGATGGCATTACCCAGAAAAGCAAAGACGACATGGAAAGGATGCCAGAAACTTTTAAGAACGGGGGCCAAGGGGAAGATCTCTTTAGGGAGGGCAAAAGCAAAAAGGACGAGGATGAGGGCAATGGGAGTGAGAAAGGAACCCAACACTTTGACCTTATATTTAAGATTAACGACCAAAAGAATACCGATGATCATCCATGCAAAGAAGGAGAGGGATTCATAGAGATTGGTCACGGGAGTATGCCCCGCTTCCACATATCTCGTGAGGATAGCCAAGGTATGGGAGGCGAAACCAATGGAGACGATGGTGGCCGCTATTTTAGAGAGGGTCTCTTTGAGAAAAATGATATAGGCCAGATAGGCCAACGTCCCGAACAGGTAAAGAAAAGAGGCCAATTTAAAGAAATAAATATTCATCACGACCTATTTTACCATGTTTTTGTCAATTGGTGAAACTGCCAATTCATCGCCAAGTAGAAGAGGGGATGAACCCAGGGTCTTTTGGCAATCCTTTTGTAGATCGAAGAGGTCGAAAAAACCTCTTTCCAGATTGTCCTTAACCCTTTTTCCAATTCTTCCACGGACATCCGTAAAGGCTGATACACGGCGTTGAGGGAATCGTACTTTTCCCAATCCCTGCAAAGAATCCTTCCTTCTTTCTCCAATCGCAGAAATGAGTCGGTTCCAGGATAAGGGGCCATGATGAAGGCAAGAGCCCAGTCGAGTCTCGAATCAATGCAAAAATCGATGATCCTTTGGAAGACCCCCGCGTCATCGTCATCCAGGCCCACAATGAAGGTTCCCATGATGCCGATCCCTCGACCATGGATCCTTTCCACTGCCTCCGCATATCGTGAGGGCTGATTGAATCCTTTTCCCATCGTATTCAGGTTTTTGGTTGAGAAGGACTCAAAACCGATATTGATCGCGATGCAACCGCTTTGTGCAAATCCTTCCAGGAGTTTCTGATCAAAGGCGACGGAGACGGGGGCATGACCATACCAGAGGAGGTCGAATTCTTTAAGAAGGGAGAGGAGGTCAAGACAAAACCGCTTATCCCCTGCGACGTTGGAATCGATGATGTAGAGAAGCCTTCTTTTGAGAAAATAAGGAAGGTCTTTGCTAAATAAGGAAAGGATTTTTTTTAGACCAAGGTTCGTGACAGGCCTCTTTTGGAAAAGGGTCTTAAGCTCCCGCTCAATTTCGCTGATCGGGCGATTGCGGTATCGGTATCCGAAAAATTTCGATACACCGCAGAAGTCGCAGCGGTGGGGACACCCTCGTGTGGTTTCGAGTAGCCTTAATGGAAAGTAGAATTTCTCATTGAGAAGATCCCTTCTGGGAAGGGGAAGGTGGGAGGGGGTGGCCAATTCACTCCCCACGTAAATCCGTCTCATTTGACCTCTCCTCAGATCCTCGATGAGATCCGGCCAGACCCTTTCCGCCTCTCCGACGACAACCGCATCCACGTGCTGAAGGGCCTCCTGAGGGAGCATGCTGGCATGAACTCCTCCCATGACGACAGGGATTCTCCTCTTTTTGAACTCTTCTGCGATCTGATAAGCCCGGGGGGCAACGGGCGTCTGGGCAGTGATCCCCACCAGGTCCACTCTTTCTTCGAAATTGATTTTTTCAAAGGCTTCATCAACGATCTTTAACTCCACGCCGGGAGGAGTAACGGCTGCGACATAGGGAAGGTTCAAAAAACTCAGTTTAAACAGGAAGGCTTCTTCCTTTCTTCGTTCCCGCTCAGGCGAGATCAAGAGGATCTTCATTTTTTTTATTTAACCCATTCCATAGGAAGGGGTCAACGCCAGCCTGCGGCCTGCCCCTCGGTTTCGAGTCGCAAGGACTGGCGGGAAGGGATGAGGCGGAGGGGGATAAGAAAAGGGATAATGTGCCCTTACCCTCTGCCTACCTCCCGCAGTTCCGACCGAGGGCGGGGCAGGCAGTCCTCTCGCATCAGAGGCTGCGTCACAATTGCAGGGGCTTGATTCATCAAACCCACCAGTAGGGGTCAATGAATTGAGCCCCTACAACATATTGTGTGTGCTTATTCGGTGAATCATACTACGACGCGGTCTCTCAGGGAGAGATGGAACTGGATCAAGCCAATGTTCTATTCTTGGGTGCGGCTTTGCCCGTGGCGGACATGCCCAGCTAAGGCACGCAAACCCTCCTGCGTGCCGGCCTATCTTTGGCACGAATATTGCTTTCCTACTTCTTCGAAAACAGACAAAACGAATTTTCAGTCATGAATTTTCTTGAATCAAATTCCAGTATTTGTTAATATGGTCTGGTTTCAAGAAAGGGAGGAAGAAAAAAGAATGGTATTTGATTTGTTGTGGGGTTTGTTTTCGACGGATTTGGCCATTGATTTAGGAACGGCGAATACCGTTGTCTATGTGAAGGGAAAGGGAATCGTCTCTTCCGAACCCTCGGTGGTGGCCATTCAAAGGGATGCAAGAGGGGAGAAGCACGTCCTTGCCGTTGGCCGTGAAGCCAAGGAAATGCTAGGGCGGACGCCAGGCAACATTTTCGCCATCCGACCGATGAAGGATGGGGTGATCGCCGATTTTGAAATCACCGGTGAGATGCTTCGTTATTTCATCGCCAAAGTCCATAATCGAAAAACCCTGCTCCGGCCTCGAGTGGTCATCTCCGTCCCCTCCGGAATCACACCCGTAGAAAAACGTGCGGTTCGGGAATCGGCTCAATCTGCTGGCGCCAGGGAGATTTATCTGATCGAGGAGCCCATGGCGGCTGCCATCGGGGCTGGACTTCCCATCACCGAAGCCTCTGGGAATATGATTGTTGACATCGGCGGAGGGACCACGGAAGTGGCGGTCATTTCTTTATCTGGGATAGTGACGAGTGAATCCATCCGGGTGGCAGGTGATAAGATGGACGAGGCCATCGTTCAGTACGTCAAAAGAAAATACAACCTTCTGATCGGCGAACGAACGGCTGAATTGATCAAGATTAATATCGGAACCGCTTATCCGGAGGAAAATCCGCAGACCATCGAGGTGAAGGGAAGGGATTTGGTGACAGGCATCCCTAAAACCCTTGAGATCAGTAGTGAGGAGGTCCGGGAGGCATTGGCCGAGTCGATCAATACCATCATCGATACCGTCAGGGTTACTTTGGAGGGGACTCCGCCGGAACTGGCAGCGGATATTGTGGATAAAGGGATTGTCCTGGTGGGGGGAGGTGCTCTTCTGAAGAACCTCGATGTCTTACTCCGGGAAGTGACGAGCCTTCCCATTACGATCGTCGACGATCCTCTTTCCTCCATCGTGTTAGGCGCAGGAATGGTGTTAGATAACGAGCAGTTGCTGCACACCGTGACGGTTCAATATTGAGATTGAAGAGGTGCGTGATTTTTTCTTGTTCCGAAGACCTTATCTTATCATTTTTGTCATTCTCCTTTTAATGTTTGCCCTCGTTCTGATGTCGTTGAGGGCCAAGCAGAGGAAAGGGGTGGAATTTTTCGATGTCCTTCTGATGGAGATCTGCTCTCCCCTCGAAAAAGCCTCCACGCTTGTGATCAAGACCGTTCAGAAAACCTTCCAAGAACATGTTTTTTTGGTCAACGTCGAAAAAGAGAATCGGGTGCTCAAGCAGAAGGTCACGGAACTTCAAGAAGAAAACCGCCGGATGACCGAGGTGAAGCTGGCCAACGAACGGCTGAAGCAACTGCTTCAATTTCGGGAGGAAACCCCCCTTTCCATGATCGGGGCGGAAGTGATCGGTCAGGATCCCTCTTCTTGGTTCAAAAGTGTGACTGTTGACAAAGGGGAAAGGGACGGTGTGAAAAAGGGAATGGCGGTGATCTGTCCGGCGGGGGTCATCGGTCAAATCCTTAAAACCGCTCCCGACTATGCCACCGTTCTTCTCATCACCGATTACAACAGCGCCGTTGATTCCTTTGTCCAGAGGACACGTGCGAAGGCCATTGTTGAAGGAAGGGGAGAAAACCGATGCCAGCTGAAATACCTTCTTCGAACGGAAGAGGTGGCGGTCGGGGATGCTGTCGTCACCTCGGGGCTGGGTGGAAATTTCCCGAAAGGGTTGACGGTAGGTGAGGTCAAGAAGGTGGACAAAAAAGGGCACGGCGTTTTTCAGTATGCCGAATTGGTTCCCAGTGTGGACATGACAAAGTTGGAGGAGGTCTTTGTTATAATGGAACCCCTTCGTTCTTCGCCGCCTCAGGAAGAAAAAGTGAAAAAGGGGAAGAAGGCCCGGAAATGAGACGCTTGATTCTACCTCTTTTAGCGGGGATTTTTTTTCTCGTTTTTCAGACGACGTTCTTATCCTTCGTCCCTATCCAAAGGGTCAGGCCGGACGTCCTCCTCATCTTTACCCTCTATCTGGCGTTTTTATTCTCGCCGATTTTCGGGGGGATCCTGGCATTCTTTTTAGGATATCTAATGGATCTGTTTTCCGGAAACTCCTTGGGCCTTTATACCTTTTCCAGGCCCCTCATCTTCTTCGCTGCCCAACTCCTCAGAGAGCGATTCTATTTGGAAGGATTCGCCTTCCAATTCCTTTTTGCCCTTCTCTTTAGCCTGTCGGAAGGGATTCTTATTTCTGTGCTGATCAACGCCCTCCAACCCATCCCTCTTGGGAGTTTTTATCCCTCCTTCTTCACTTGCCTCATCCCCCAGGCATTTTTTACTGGCCTTGTCACGCCTCTCCTTTTTTTCGTTTTTCGAAAAGGGTCAGCGTTCCTATCCCCTCAGTCCGAGCAGGGGATCGCGGAGAGAGGGTATCGGCCATGATGGAATTGAACACCCAGAAGATGGAGGACTTCAAAGGGAGACACAAGTACTTTGTGGTCTTCGTCGGTTTAGCTTTTTTCTTGATCTTCATCCGCCTGTGGTCCCTTCACGTCATCAAGGGAAGCGAACTTCGGCATTTATCCGAAAATAATCGTATTCGGCTTCTTGAGAATCCCGCCGACCGGGGAATGTTATTGGATCGAAAGGGACATGTTTTGGCTCATAATCGCCCTTCCTTCGAAGTCTATCTTGTCCCTGAGGACGCAGAGGCAAACCCAGAGGTGCTAGCCAAAATAGCAGAGATGTTGAATATGACGCAGGCCGAGATTGAGGAGAAAATCGAAGCGCAAAAGGGACGGGCGCCTTTCAGACCGGTGAAGATTAAATCGGATATCGATTGGAACGAGCTGGCCGTCCTCGAATCGAATCGGGTTAATCTCCCAGGGCTTCTCGTGGACGTCAGGCCCAGGAGAGCCTATGATTATGGGGACCTGGCTTGTCATCTCATCGGTTATCTTGGAGAGGCGGATGAGAAT